>CALWYY010000001.1 GCA_944385885.1 uncultured Oscillospiraceae bacterium
CTGGTATAGGTGAGGGGCAGGTCCTTCTCCGGCAGGATCTGGTCGATAAAGGAACCGATCATGGAGTGTTCGCTGGTCCCGATAAGGTACAGGTCCTCCCCCTCGATCTTGTACATCATGGCGTCCATCTCCGCAAAGGACATCACCCCGGACACCACGTTCCCCCGGATCATAAAGGGCGGGATATGGTAGACAAATCCCTTGCCGATCATAAAATCCCGGGCATAGGCCAGCACGGCGGAGTGCAGCCGGGCGATGTCCCCCCGGAGGTAGTAGAACCCGTTGCCGGCCACCCGCCGGGCGGCGTCCAGGTCCAGGCCGCCGAAGCTCTCCATGATCTGGGCATGGTAGGGGATCTCAAAATCCGGCACCCTCGGTTCCCCGAACCGGGCTATCTCCACGTTGCAGCTGTCGTCCGGGCCGATGGGCACGCTGGGGTCGATCATCTGGGGGATGACCAGCATACGCCGGTTCAGCTCCTCCTCCAGCTCCCCTTCCTGCTTCTCCAGCTCCGCCAGCTGGGCGGCGTCCCGGGTAACTTGGGCTTTTACCGCCTCGGCCTCCTCCCGCTTGGCCGGGTCCTTTTTGGCCTGGCCCATAAGAATCCCTACCTGCTTGGACAGGGCGTTGCGGCTGGCCCGCAGCTCATTGGCTTGGGTCTTGGCCGCCCGGAGCTTCTCGTCCAGCTCCAGCACCTGGTCCACCAGGGGCAGCTTCTGCTCCTGAAATTTTTTCCGGATGTTCTCCCGCACCAGCTCGGGATTTTCCCGCACAAATCGGATGTCCAGCATAGTCCGTATCTCCCGTATCTTTGATTGCCGTTTTCACGGCTGTTTTTTCTTCCAGGGCTTATCCATGCGCATCAGGGCCTCCATCAGGGCCTCCCGGTCGTCCGGAGAGTAAAACTCCAGCTGGATGCGGCCCTTTTTCTGGCCTCCCACAAAGCGCACCCCCCGGCCAAGGCAGTCCGTAAGGCGCTTTTCCGCCTCCCGGACGTAATCCACCCCGGCGGGCGCCTTTCCGGCCTTTTTCCCCGCCGGGCGGAGCAGGGACGCGGCCAGGGCCTCCGTCTGCCGGACGCTAAGGCCCTCGGCCAGGGCCTTTTCCGCCGCGGCCAGTTGGACCGCCGGATCCCGGACAGCCAGGAGCGCCCGGGCATGGCCGGCGGACAGCTCCCCCCGGGTCACCAGCTCCAGAACCGGCTCCGACAGGCCCAGCAGCCGCAGGGCGTTGGCCACCGCCGGCCGGGATTTCAAAACCCGGGCCGCCACCTGGTCCTGGGTCAGGCCGTACTCCTCCATAAGTTTTTTGTAGCCCCGGGCCTCCTCAATGGGGTTCAGGTCCTCCCGCTGGAGATTCTCCACCAGGGCCAGCTCCATGGCCAGCCGGTCGTCCGCCTCCAGGACGCGCACCGGCACTTCCTGCAGCCCCGCGGCCCGGGCGGCCCGCCAGCGCCGCTCCCCGGCAATGATCTGGTAGTACCCCTGGTCCAGGGGCCGCACCGTAATGGGTTGAATGACGCCGTACGTCCGGATGGAATCCGCCAGCTCCTGGATGGCCTCCGGATCGAATTCCCTCCGGGGCTGATCTTTCCGGGGCTCCACCCGGGACAGAGGCAGGTACAGGGTATCCCCCTCCGGGGCGGCCTTGTCCTCCCCGAACAGGGCGCCCAATCCCGTGCCCAGCCCTCGCGCCGCTTTTTTTTCCGCCATACTCAGACCTGCCTTTTCAAAAATTCATCCGCCGCCCGGAGATAGGCCTTGGCGCCTTTGGACTGGCGGTCATACTCGGTGATGGGCAGCCCGTGGCTGGGCGCCTCCGCCAGACGCACGTTCCGGGGTATCACGCTCTCATAGACCCGGTCTCCGAAATACCGGCGCAGCTCCTCGGCCACCTGTCCGGCAAAATTCAGCCGGCCGTCGTACATGGTCAGCAGGACCCCCTCGATATACAGCTGCCGGTTCAGGCGGCGGTTTGCCATACGCACGGAGGTACACAAGTCGGCAATGCCCTCCATGGCGTAGTATTCGCATTGGAGGGGGACCAGGATGGTATCGGCGGCGGTAAAGGCGTTAAGGGTCAGCAGGCCCAGGGAGGGGGGGCAATCAATAAATATGTAGTCAAACTCGTCCCGAAGCGGGGCCAAGGCTTCCCGGAGGGGGTATTCCCGGCGCTCCCGGTCCGCCAATTCCACCTCCGCGCCGGACAAGTCGGTATTGGCGGGCAGCACCCAGCCGTAGGACAGGCGCACCAGGGCCTCCCGGGCGGGGGTGCCCCCCACCAGCACATCGTAGGCGGAGGGGCGGCTGAGCTTGGACACCCCCATGCCGGAGGTGCTGTTTCCCTGGGGGTCAAAATCGGCCAGGAGCACCTTTTTCCCCCGGAGGGACAGGGCGGCTGTAAAGTTGACGCAGGTTGTGGTTTTGCCCACCCCACCCTTTTGGTTGGCCACCGCGACGATTTTTCCCATATCTCCGCCTCCTGTATTTGTGGGGCTATTATACCGGCTTCCGGCGGGATTTGCAAGCCGGTATCCCTCCGGATGTTTCACGTGAAACCATGCCGGCGTCCGGGGGGGCTGGGAGAGTGTTTCACGTGAAACATCCCCGGGGGAGGGCGGGGACGCCCTCCCCGCCGCCTTAGGATAGAAACATGTCAATATCCTCAATGGTCAGCCCCGGGTGAAGGGCCAGGTTGATGGAATATCCTACCAGCCGGGCGGCGTCCCGCACCCGGCTGTCAATGTCCCGGGGCGTGACAAACAGCGCCGTCCCCGGCTCCTCCGCCGGGGGAGAGCCCCCCAGGTCCGTACACAGGGTTCGGGCGTCCACCACCGTGGGCACCCCAATGGCCACCACCGGCACGCCCAGCCCCTCCCGGTCCAAAGCCTGCCGGGCGTTGCCCACCCCGGAGCCCGGCACGATCCCCGCGTCCGAGATCTGTACCGTCCGGCACAGCCGGCCCGTCTCCCGGGCGCACAGGGCGTCCACCGCGATCACCCGCCCCGGCGCCGCCAGGGCCGATACCGCCGCCGTCAGCGCCGCGCTCTCCAGCCCCGTGGTACCCAGCACCCCGGAGCAGAACACGCTCACCGGGCGAAAGCCCCGAAACTCCTCCGGCATCCGCTCCTTCAGGTGCCGGGTCACCAGCACCTGCCCCGCCGCCAGAGGGCCCACCGCGTCCGGCGTTATGTCCCGGTTGCCCAGGCCCACCACCAGCACCGGCTCCTCCCCCGTCAGGGCCAGCTGCCGCCGCAGCTCCTCCGCCAGCGTCCCGCAGGCCCGGCGGAAGGCGCCCTCCTCCCGCCGGTTCAGCGCGTCCAGGAGCACCGTGGCATAGCGGCCTATCGGTTTACATAACTCCTTTGCCCCCGCCTCCGTCCGGATCTCCACCACCTCTACCGGAAAGCCGTCCCGCTCCTCCCGCGCCCAGGTCACCCCCTCCGGCGCCTCCGCGCCCAGGTCCGTCCCCTCCCGCCACAGGGTCCGGGACTCCGCCGCCAGGTCGGTGCGTACCGCGCTTTTGCGATCCCATGTCATGCCGTGTCCCTCCTTCTTGCCGCGGCCATACAACCGCTTGTGGTCAGTATCTGCCCGAAGCACAAGAGTATACAAATTTGTGGGGAAAATGCGAAAAAAACTCTTGCAAAATCAGGAAAGGGTCTGTATAATAACATTCCGCGGGTCCGGCTGTGACCGCAGTATTTATAGGAGGAGGTGGCTAAAAGGAATGGCCAACATCAAGTCTTCGGCAAAGCGCGTTCTCGTCAGCAGAGAGCAGGCTGCCCGCAACAAGGCGAACAAGAGCGCTCTCAAGACGACCATCAAGAAGTTTGAATCCGCCGCGGCGGAAGGGAATCACGAAAGCGCCGAAGCTGCCTATAAAGCCGCTGTCAAGTCTGTCGACCGCGCAGTGTCCAAAGGGCTGATCCACAAGAACAACGCCGCGCGCAAAAAGTCCCGCATGGCGGCGAAGATGGGCGCTCTTGCGAAATAATTGAACAAACCCGACGTGGCGCGGCGCCTTGCCGCGCCCGTTTGTTATGTGCGCAAAATATAAGGAAGGGGATTTCTATGCCGAAATCCATGATGATGCTGGTCAATCCCGCGGCCGGCCGCACCACCTCCCGCAACGCCCTGGGCAGCGCGGTGGAGGCATTCTGTTTTGCCGGCTACTCCCCCACGGTATATTTCACCACCGGCCCCCGTACCGGCACGGAGCTAGCGGCCCGATACGCCCACCGGTATGAAACCCTGGTATGCCTGGGCGGGGACGGCACCCTGTCGGACGCCATCGCCGGGCTCATGCGCATCCCGCCGGAGCAGCGGCCCCGGCTGGGCTACATCCCCATGGGCACCGCCAACGACGTGGCCAATACCCTGAACCTGCCCCTGCGCCGCCCCGCGGCCGCCGCCGAGGACATCCTGGCCGGCAAGCCCATGCCCTTTGACGTGGGCAAGCTGGGCGAGGCGGGCTATTTTACCTATGTTGCCGCCTTCGGGGCGTTTACGGAAGTCAGCTACAAGACCGATCAGGAGCTCAAGCATCTGCTGGGCCACGCGGCCTACCTGCTCTCCGGCATCTCCTATCTGCCCAAGCTCAAAAGCTACCCGGTGCGCATCGAATACGACGGCGGTGTGCTGGATGAGCCGGAGCTGGTTTACGGCGCTGTGTCCAATTCCACCAGCATCGCCGGGCTGGTAAAGCTGGACAAGCGGGTGGTGGCCCTGTCCGACGGCCTGTTCGAGCTGGTGGTGGTGCGCCGGCCCCGGACCCTGGGGGAGCTGAGCAACATCGTCTCCGGCGTGCTGAACCAGGACTACTCCGGCCCGTCCATGTCCATCTACCAAACCTCCCGGGCCCGGTTTCAGTTCCAGGAGCCGGTGGCCTGGACCCGGGACGGGGAGGCAGGCGGGGAGTTCCAGGAGCTGGAGATCCAGAACCTCCACCACGCCATCCAGTTTATCCGCTGAGGGAACGCGGCAGCCCCCCGGCAAGACGCCGCGTCAAGCTGCGCAAACCAGACCGCCCCCGCTTGACGGGGGCGGTTTTCCCATGCCCAGACCTGTTCCCACCCGCCTCGCCGGGCCGTAGAAAAGGAAACTCCCCTGCCCTGCCGGGCCGTTCTCGGGGCATTTTATTCTCTTTCGATAGTTTTAGACTTCACTTTGCGAAATGATTTGCAATTTCTCATAAAAGAAATTTCATATTTCCTCTTGCAATCCCAAAAAAAGCAGGGTATAATCCTCCCATAGTGAATTTTTCAAGAGGGAAAATTCTAAAAAGCGCCCGGACGCATCCGTCCGGGGAACACGGGAGGTCCACCAACATGAAAAAAGCCCTTGTCCTTCTTCTGGCCCTGTGCCTGGTCGTCGGCCTGTGCGCCTGCGGCGGGTCTGCCCAGAGCATCAAGTTCGCCACCGGCGGCACGTCCGGCACCTACTACGGGTTCAGCGGCGTCATTGCCAACGTCCTCAACGAGAAGCTGGCCGACACCCTGAACATCTCCGTGGAATCCACCGGCGCGTCCAAGGCTAACATCCAGATGCTGGATGCCGGGGAATGCAACCTGGCTCTGGTGCAGAACGACGTTATGTACTACGCTTACACCGGCACCGATCTGTTCTCCGGAGAGGATCCCATCACCAGCTTTTCCGCCGTCTGCTCCTTCTATCCGGAATACGTACAGATCATTGCCTCTTCCGATATAACCTCCATCGACCAGCTGGCTGGGAAGAACGTCTCTGTGGGCGACGCCGGCAGCGGCTGCGAGTTCAACGCCAAGCAGATCCTGGAAGCCTACGGCCTGACCTTTGACGACATCAACGTGTCCAACCAGAGCTTCGCCGACTCCGCCGACTCCCTGCGCAACGGCACCATCGACGCGGCCTTTGTGGTAGCGGGCTACCCCACCACCGCCGTGACCGAGCTGGCCACCAACTATGACTTCAACCTGCTGCCCATCGACGCGGATCATGCCGCCGCCCTCCAGGCCCAGTACGGCTTCTACTACTACGGCAACATCCCCGGCGGCACCTACACCTGTGTAGCCGACGACGTGCCCGCCGTGGCGGTCATGGCCACCATCGTGGCCTCCAACGACCTGAGCGAGGATGTGATCTACGCCTTCGTCAAGGGCCTGTTCGACTACAAGGCGGACATCGCCGCCTCCCACGTCAAGGGCGAGGAGCTGGATCTGGATACCGCGGTCTCCGGCGTGAACATCCCCTGGCACCCGGGCGCGGTGAAGTACTTCGCCGAGCAGGGATACACCCTGGGCTGAGTTCCTGCCTTGAAACCGTTCTGGAAGAGAGCGCTTGTGGTAACCGTGGTGGTCCTGGCAGCCGCCGCGGTTACTACCGTACTATGGCGGATTGTTAAGCCGTCTGAACTGGTTCTTAGCGACGACTTAACGGGCCGGGTCTTCGCCCGGTTCCCGGCGGAGGAGGGGGACAGTTTTTCCATCACCTTCCGCCATTCGGTGAACAAAAGCGACGTAACGGAAATTTACGAGATTCGAGACGGCGCCATCTGGCTGACCGGCTGCGTATACTACAACTTTGGCGCCGGGGTGGCGGAGGACCTGGACCCCTCCTGGACCCTCACCACCGGCACGGAGGGGGAGATGATCCTCTCCGGCATTGACAAGGAAATGACGGATCTGACGTATATCGTAGGCACCATATACGATCACATCATGGTCATAGATGGACAGACCATCGTCCTCAACGAGCTGTGCGGCAAAAATGCCCATGTGCACTTTGCTCTCGGCTGAATCCCACGGAAAGAAGGAGCGTGATTATCTTGCCCCCGAAGAAATTTGAGTTTGAGCAGAATTACCGCCGGACACCGGAGGAAGTCCGGGCGGAAGATCTGGCCAGCCGGGACGATTTCGGCGACACGCCGGAGGAGATTGAGCGGAACGTACAGGCGGTCATGGAGAAGTACGACCGGGAATCCAACGTGCGCATTTACAAGGGCATCAGCCGGCGGATTGTGCGGGCGCTGTTCATACTGTTTTCCCTGTACTCCATTTTCCTGCTGTTCTACCCCGGGGAGATCCGGCTGGAACGGGCCTCCTTTGTGGGGATGCTTGTGTTCCTGGTATTTATAAACTTCCCCGCCACCAAGGGCGGGCCCAAGCACGTCAACTACATCCCCTGGTATGACCTTCTCCTGGCGGTACTGGGGGCGGTGGCCTATTTCTACTTTGCCTGCCACTGCCGCGCCATTATTGAGCGGGCCCTGCGGCTGACGGACCTGGAAGTGGTGCTGGGCGCCATTGGGATCCTGGTGACCCTGGAGGCCTGCCGCCGGTCGGTGGGCCTGCCCATCGTCATCGTGGCCAGCTGCTTTATCATCTACTCCCTGACCCAGAAATCCATCCGCATGAACGTGTACAACCTGTTCTACACGGCGGACGGGATCATCGGCACGCCCATCCGGGCCTGCCTGAACTTTATCGTGCTGTTTGTGATCTTCGGCGCGTTCCTGGAAAAGACGGGCATAACCCAGTTTTTCATTGACCTTGCCAACTCCGTGGCGGGGGCCTCCGCCGGCGGTCCGGCCAAGGTGGCCGTGATCTCCTCGGCTCTGTGCGGCATGGTGTCCGGCTCCAGCGTGGGCAATACCGTTACCACAGGCTCCGTCACCATCCCCATGATGAAAAAGACCGGGTACCGTCCGGACTTTGCCGGGGCGGTGGAGGCGGCGGCCTCCACCGGCGGCCAGATCATGCCGCCCATCATGGGCGCGGCGGCCTTCCTTATGGTGGAGTATGTCACCATGCCGGATACCACGGTGACCTACGGCTACATCGCCCTGCGGGCGGTCCTGCCGGCGGTGCTGTACTTCAGCGGGATCTTTATCATGGTGCACCTGGAGGCCAAGAAGATGGGCCTGCACGGCCTGTCCCGGGACATGCTGCCCCGGTTCTGGCCCCTGTTCCTAAAGCAGGGCTTCCTCCTTCTGCCCCTGGTGGCCCTGGTCTACTTCCTCATGACGCGCACCATGGCCTTCGCCGCCATCGCCGCCACCGTGCTGGCCATCGTGGTGAGCATGGTGCGCAAGGACACCCGGATCTTTACCCTGCGCTACCACGAGGACACCGGCTACCGCTTCGACTTCAGCAAGTTCTTTGACGCCCTGGAGTCCGGCGCCCGCAGCACCCTTACCGTGGGCATTGCCTGCGCCACCGCCGGGATCGTCGCCTGCGTCATCACCACCACGGGCATCGGCTCGGCCCTGATCTCCATTATCGTGGGCATCTCCGGCGGGTCCAAGATCATCGCCCTGTTCCTCACCATGCTCACCTGCATCGTGCTGGGCATGGGCGTGCCCACCACTGCCAACTACGTCATTATGGCCACCACCTGCGCGCCGGTGCTTATCCGCATGGGCATCCCCGGCATCGCGGCCCACATGTTTGTGTTTTACTTCGGCATTGTGGCGGACATCACGCCCCCCGTGGCCCTGGCGGCCTACGCCGGCAGCGCCATTGCCGGCGGCAACCCCATGAAGACCGGCTTCATCGCCACCAAGCTGGCTATTGCCGCCTTTATCGTGCCCTACGTGCTGGCCCTAGACCCGGCGCTGGTGTTCGTGGACACGGGGGCCCTGGAGGTGATCCAGATCGTGGTCTCCTCCCTCATCGGCATGTTCGGCCTGTCCATGGCTTTGGAGGGGTACTTCAAAGGCCTGCTCTCCTGGCCGCTGCGGCTGCTGTGCGCCGCGGGAGGGCTGTGCCTGATCATCCCAGGCCTGATTACCGACGTGATCGGCGTGGGCGCCGTCGTGGTGGTGCTGCTGCTCCAGACGCTCCGGGCCAAAAACAAAGCTGCGCCGGATGCCGCCTGAGAGCGGGTATCATTATTAGCCAAAACCCCGGGGCGGGCCTTTATGGCCCCGCTCCGGGGTTTTTCCCGCTGACCGGGCGCGCCTCCTGCTGGAGACGGCGCAAAAACCGGCCCGGAAGCGCCTTAGCTTCCGGGCCGGCCGTATTCTCCTCTGCCGCGGTACCGGACGCCGCCGCGCCCTCAGCCTTTCAGGCCACGGGCCTGCCGGTCCATGTCCTCCACGACAATGTCGAAGATCTCTCCCAGGGTGGCGCAGTACTCCAGCACCTTACACGCCTCGTTGGTATGGAAGTGGATCTTGATCAGGTCCCCGCCGCCCACCGCCAGCAGGCAGTCCCCCTGGAAATGGGTGGTGAAATACTCCCAGACCGCGTCCTCGTCCAGGTCCTGCCCCTCGATGAGAAGCTGCGTGTCATACCGAAATTCCAGCATACGCTCTCCTTTCCGCCGGCGGTTCCCGGCCTGGTCACCGGCGCGCTTTGCACCGGAGTTCCTCCACATCCAGCCGGAACACGCTCACCTTCTCCAGCGCCTCCTCCGGCAGAGGCGCCTCCGCCTGCCCGTAGCGGCGCAGGATCTCCTCCAGACCCCGGCGCTTCTCCTCCGGGCTCTCCAGCAGGCGCACCACCCCCGTGCCAATCACGCTCTCGTAGCCCATGGATACGGAGCAGGGATCCCGGCCAGGGATCAATGCCCCGCCCGTGTCCAGCTCGAACCCTACCCGGGGGGATTCCCGGATCAGCCGGAGCTTCCGCCCCTGCCGGGCTCCATGGAAATAAAAGGTGTGCCGCCCCCCTTCCCGCTGGTAGCCAAAGCTCAGGGGGACAATATACACCTGGTCCCCGTCCCGGAACCCCAGCCGGCAGCAAGCGCAGCGCCGGATCACCGCCTCCACGGCGGCGTCCCCCACAATCTCCCGGTCCCCCCGGCGAAGGGGTTCCGGACGTTCCGCCCCGCCCGTCACCGGTCCGGGTCCTTCCGCCGCAGGGGACGTTTGTTCCCCTGCCCGTCCACCAGATAGGTGTTGTCCAGCACTTGCTGGGCGCCCAGCCGCCATTCGGCGATGTATTCCTTCCGCAGGGTCTCCCGCTCCGCCTGCTCCTCCGGGGTGAGCGCCCGGGCCCGGGCCAGGCGGGCCAGCTCGTTGATCCGTCCCAGCTTGCTGTTTTCCATTATTCCATCGTCCCCAGTTCGTCCAAATTCTTCTCGTAGGCCGGTAGGCAGTGCTCCAAAAACCAGTCCGCCTCCGGCAGGGCCATTGCCGCCAGGGCACGGCGGGTCTGTTCCTCCGCCGAGGCAAATTCCCGGTTGCCCGCTTTGCGCTCCTCAATGCATTTGGCCAGGGCCGAGAGCTTATCCGCCGCCTTCACCAGGGCCGCCAGCTCCCCCTCCTCCGGTTCCAGCACGGACCGGTACGCCTCCCGCAGGTCCGGGGGCAGCATCCCCAGCAGCTTCTCCCCCGCCGCCCGCTCCACGTCCCGGTACGCCCGGCGGATCTGCCGGTTGTGGTACTTGATGGGGGTGGGCAGGTCCCCGGTGAGGATCTCCGGGGCGTCGTGGTACAGGGCCAGCACCGCCAGCCGTTCCGCGTCGCAGGGCCGGTGGAACACCTCCCGGCGTATCACGCCCAGGGCGTGGGCATACATGGCCGTCTCACAGGTGTGCTCCTGTACGTTCTCCGGGATCGTGCACCGCATAAGCCCCCAGCGGGCGATATACCGCATCCGGCTCAGCAGGGCGTAAAATGTGGTCACCACCGGTTCCTCACCTTCTCCGCAAACCCGGGAAACTCCCGGATCTCCACCGTCTGCCCGCCGTCCAGCACCGCCCGGCCGGTGAACCGGCCGAAGACCTGGTGCTGGCAGGTGGACAGGACCTTCAGATCCGTGCGGGCGATCCGGTCCAGCACGGGGGTGAACTCCATTTGGAACCGGCCGTCATCGGAGGTGAAGCGCCATGGCTCCATGTACCGAGGGCGGCCCTCCCCGTCCCCGGGGATGCCGAAATCCACCCGGCTTAGCTTATGGGCCCGGCCGGCGTAGAAGAGCATGTTCTCCGTGGCGGCGGAGGTGTCCCCAAAGCCGTAGCCCAGGTTCCAGCCGAAGGTCTCCCCGTCGGGGGCCAGGCCCGAGGCGCTGCTCCAGTACCAGGTGTTATCCCGGGTCCACACCCCCCGGCCCCAATCCAGGACCCCGAAGCTGTCCGCCGGGGAAAACGTCCAGGTCCGGCCGCCGTAGGTCACATACCCCTCCGCCCGGAGGCAGTTGATCTTCTGGTTATAATAAAAGCACCCGTCCTGGCCGAATGGCGTGGCAATGACCATGGACTCCGGCGGCTCGCCGGTGAGCTCCACCCGGGCCGTCAAGGTGCCTTGGGGGCCGAATTTGTCCATATGGGCCACCAGCACCCGGGACTCCCCCCGGTGGAGAAAATGGATGCCGTACCCCGGGCCGGAGGTCCTTACGTCCCCCGTCCCGCTGTGCTCCGGCAGGCCCTTGCGGCCCAGGGTCATGACCTGCAGGGGGCTGCGGGTAATCTCCCACCCTTCCTCCAGCTCCAGCAGGCTCACCGAGTCCATCCCCATGTACCCGTTGTCCGCCACGGTCAGCGCCAGGGCAACCCGCCCGTTGTTCACCAGATAATAGTCCCACTCCTTCCGCCGGAGCGGGGAGGCTTTCACGTCCCCCCGGCGGTACTCCTGCACCATGGTGCGGGAGTAGCCCGGCCGGCGCAGGTTCCCCCGCCCGTCCAGAAGCTGGATGGGTTTTGTGATCTCGGTCTGCCGCTGCATATCAGGTGTTCTCCTTTCGGATGGCCCGGATATCCCGGCCCTGGAACTCCAGCCACTGGTACTCCCCGCACAGGCGGGAGGCCAGCTGGGGCCCGTACCGGCCGGCAATGCCCTCCCGGTCCAGGTTGGTGGAGATGACCGTCTTCTTCCCGCCCCGGAGGCGGCTGTCGATGAGGCTGTACAGGGCGCTCTGGGTGAAGGCGGTGAGCATCTCCGTGCCCAGGTCGTCCAGGATCAGCAGGTCGCAGCTGAGCAGCTGCCGCACCCGGGAGGCCGCGTCGGCCTGGCTGTCCTCATCCCGGGAAAACTTCTCCCTCTCAAAGCAGGCCAGCAACCCTGAGGCGGTATCGTAGGCCACGCTGAACCCCGCCTCCGCCGTGACCCGGGCGATAGCCGCCGACAGGAAGGTCTTTCCCAGCCCCGGCCCTCCGGTGAAGAGCAGGTTGGGGGACTCGGAGCCGAAGCTCTCGGCGTACAGGCGGCAGGTGCTGTAGATCCGCTCCATCTGCCGCCGGGGGGACCCAGGTTCCCCGGCGGAGGCCGCCGGGCCGTAGTAGTCCAGGCGGAAAGTCTCGAACGTCTCGTCCCCCTGCCGGAGCAGAGGGGCCAGGTCCCGGGTCTGTTCCTGCTTATAGAGGGCCTCCAGGCAAGCGCATATCTCCCCCCCGGCCCAGCCCGTATCCCGGCACCGGGGGCAGCGGTACAGGCTGTCCAGATACTCCCCCGGCCAGCCGTTCTCCCGGAGGAGCGCTTCCCGCCGGGCCTGGAGAGCCAAGCTCTCCCGCTCCAGCTCCTCCCCGGGCCGGCCCGGCCGGCCCGTGGCCAGCTCCACCAGCTCCAGCATTAGGCCCCGGACGGCCCCGTCCAGCCGCTGGATCTCCGGCACCCGGGCGTAGACCTCCTCCCGCCGCCGGGCCTCCTCCGCCCGGTTTCCTGTGCGTATCTCCGCCAGCCGGGCTCTCGCCCGGGCCAGAAGCCGTCCTTCCATGCGCTCTCTCGCCCCTTATGGCCCAGCAGCCGTTCCAGCCGCTCCAGATCGTCTCCTCCCGCCGCCGGGACCCTCTCCCGACGGACGGTTCCCGCCGCCGGACGGGCCGGGGCCCGGCTGTCCCCCTTCTCGATCTCCTCCGGCGTATGGAGCCCCTTCTCCTGCCAGGACCGGAGGATCCGGTCCATGTACGCCCAGGACAGCTTCCCCGTGCTCACCACCGTCCGGTCATAGGCCAGCGCCATGGCCTCTATCCCAAACCCCATGGCCAGCCAGGCGTCCATGTACTTCCGTTCCGTGGGGGTGGGCGTCCGGTCCCGGAGCTGCAGCAGGGCGCGCAGCCGGTCCTCCGCCTCGTCCCGCCGGTCCAGCCCCTCCAGGTACTCCTCCGCCTGGCGGGCGGTGAGGATCTCTCGGTTGGCCCATAGGTACGCTTCCTTTTCAATGGCCCGCATGGTGGGCAGGCGCCCCTCCCCGTACCGGCGGCGGGCCGTCTCGGCACAGCGGTGGATCACCAGCATGATCACCTCTGCCGGCATGCCCAGCCGGTCGTATACCCCAAAGAGGGTCTTCAGATCCGCCCCGGACAGGCTGTGGCCCAGCACCCGCTGGGCCTCCGATACCAGGTCCCGGAATGCCGGGTCCTCCCGGCTCCGGCGGACGATGTCCTCCGCCCGGTACTCCGGCAGCTCGTCCGCCGGCGCCAGGCGGCGCTCATCCTCCTGGAGCAGGCCCGCCCGGCCCAGCCGGGCCGCCGCCGCCCCCAGGTCCTCTTCCGTCCGGCCCAGGGCCCGGGCCGCCGCCCCCAGAGACAGGGCGCCCCCGCAGCGCAGAATATATAAATACAGCAGCGCGCACTCCCCGTCTCCCAGGGCCAGCAGCCGGTCGGCGTCGGCCAGGGGCACGCTCAGGGCCGCCGGGCCCGAAAGCCGGTATCGTTTCTCCTCCATGGTGTTCCTTTCCGCCGGACTGCCCCCGGTCCCGGGTCCTGCCTCGGGCCGGCGCGGCGGCGCATCGTCGGTTTGCGGGTTCTCCCGTTTTACCGGATTATATCACAGGGTTTCTACTTGAAGCAAGCACAGGGTCTGTGCTATAATGATAATTTGTAGAAGTACCCACATGGAAGCGAGTGTCGTCATGCTGGAACTGTTGGTGCCCGCCGGGTCCCCGGAAGCGGTGACCGCGGCGGTACAAAACGGCGCCGACGCCGTATATTTGAGTTTTGATGAGCTGACCGGCTGCCGTCAGGCCGTGAACTTTTCGGACGACGCCTTTGAGGCCGCCGTCCGGTACTGCCGCGTCCGCGGCTGCCGGGTATACCTGGCCCTGAACAGCCTGGTGATGGACGATGAACTGCAAAAGGCCGCCGGCCTGGCCCTGCGGGCCCAGCGGGCGGGCGTGGACGCGGTGATCCTGCGGGACCTGGGGCTGTTCCGCATCCTGCGCCGGCTGCTGCCGGAGATGCCCCTGTTTGCCGACGCGGCCCTGGGGATCTACACCCCGGCGGGAGCGGCGGTGGCCGCCCAGCTGGGGTTCCGGCGGATCTTTCTGCCGCCGGAGCTGTCCCTGGAGGAGATCCGGCGGATCACCCAGGCGGCCGCCCCGGTGGAGACGGCGGCGTACGTCCAGGGAAGCCTGTGCGCCTGCGCCCAGGGCCTGTGCCACATGAGCGTCCTGGCCGGGCATGGCAGCGCCGACCGGGGGCTGTGCGCCGCCCCCTGCCGGGAGACGTTTACCCTGGGCGGCCGCTGGGACACTACGCCTTTGAGCTGGAAAGACCGATGCATGCTCCCGGATATCCCCGCCTTGGAGGAAGCCGGGGTTGCCTGCGTATTCCTGGGAGACCGGGAGAGCCGGCCGGAGTATTCCGCCGCCTTCGCCCAGGTCTATGGCCAGGCGATCCGGGAAAACCAGCAGCCCGCCGGCCCGGACCTGGAACGGCTGGAATCGGCCTTCACCCCCTACGGCTTCAGCCGGAAGGCAACGTACGAGGCCGCCGGCGAGCCATCCCAGCCGGGCCGGGAGGAGGAGCGCTTCTGCGCCGAGCTGCGCCGGCACTACACCGAGTCGGAGCTGCGCCGGGTGCCGGTGGAATTTGCCGTATCCGCCCGCTCCAACCTGGAACCCATCCGGCTGGGCGTACGGGACGAGGACGGCCACACGGCCGTCCAGGAGGGGCCCATCCCCGGTCCGGGCGGCGACCTGGCCCTGTCCGAGGGCCGGCTGGCGGAGGCTATGTACCGCACGGCGGGTACGCCCTTCCGCTGCCGGGACGTGAAGGTGGCCGCCGCAAGCACCCTGTCGGTTAACAGCGGGGAGCTGGACGCCGCCCGGCGCAGCCTGCTGTACAAGCTGTCGGAGGAGCGGGCCCGGCCGCCGGAGCGGAAGGAGGGGCAGTTCCCCCCCGACCCGGCCATGCAGGTCTACCCCACCCTGCCGGCGGTGAATTTCAGTTTCCAGACCGCCGCCCAGATGACCCCGGAGATGGCGGCGTTCCGGCCCCGGTGCGTATACGCCCCTCTGGAGCTGCTGGCGGAGCGGCCGGAGGTGCTGGAGCCTTTCCGGGAGGGCGGGACCCTGCCGGTGGCGATCCTACCGGCGGTGGTTTGCACCCAGGAGGAGGAAGAGGAGCTGCTGGCCCTGCTGGACAAGGTCCGGGCCGCCGGCGTGGAGCAGGTCCTGGCGGGGAACCTGGGGGTCGCCCTGCTGGCCCGGCAGGCCGGCATGGCCCTGCGGGGGGATACGGGGCTGGGCGTGACCAACGCCTATACCCTGCAGAACCTGGCCTCCGCCGGGTTCCTGTCCGCCACGGTGTCCTTTCAGCTGACCATCCAGCAGATCCGGGAGATGCCCAAGCCCCTGGACACGGAGATCCTGGCCTACGGCCGTATCCCGGTGATGGTGACCCAAACCTGTCTGCTGAAGGCCAGCGCCGGGCGTTGTACCTGCGCCACCCCGGGGCAAATGGCCGACACCCACGGGGGCGTCTGGCCGGTGACCCGGCATTTCGGCTGCCGGAACACCGTCTGGGCCAGCCGGAAACTGTGGCTGGGAGACCTTACCCAGGAATGGGCCAACAGCGGCCTGTGGGCCGCCCGGCTGGTGTTCTCCACGGAGAGCCCCCGGGAATGCCTGGAGGTGGCCAACAGCTACCTGCTGGGCACGGGCTACCGGCCCAACGGGATGACAAGGGGGCTGTACTACCGTGGCGTGGAATGAACCGGAACTGGTGCTGGCCTCCGCCTCCCCCCGGAGGCGGGAGCTGCTGGAAAAATTCAGCCGGCCGTTTTCGGTCTGCCCCGCCCGGGGCGAGGAGGCGCCCGCCGGCGCCATGGGCCCGGAGGATTACGTCCAGGCCCTGGCCCGGGCCAAGGCGGAGGAGGTCGCCGCCCTATACGCCGGCCGGGACGCGGTGATCCTGGCGGCGGATACGGTGGTGGAGCGGGACGGCCGGATCCTGGGCAAGCCCGCCTCCCCGGAGGACGCCCAGGCCATGCTCCGGAGCCTGTCCGGCCGGGAGCACCGGGTCTGGACCGGGCTGTGCGTCCGGCGGGGCTCCTTGCTCCTAACCGGCGCGGAGTGTACCCGCGTGTTCTTCCGTCCCCTGACGGACCGGGAGATCGGCGCCTACGTATCCACCGGCGAACCGCTGGACAAGGCCGGGGCCTACGGATACCAGGGCCTCGCCTGCCTGTTCGTGGAACGCATCCAGGGCGACTATTACAATGTGGTGGGCCTTCCCCTGTGCCGGCTGGGCCGGATGCTGCAGGAGGCGGGCGTGACCCTTCTTTGATTCCCGCTGGGCCGCCGGGGGCGGCCCGGCCGGGGAAAGGAGCGTTTACTTTGAGCAATTATCTGAAACGACATGCCGTGAAACTGGTGATCGCCATCGTGGTGGTGGCCCTCATCGTGGGGCTGGCATCCCGGGCCCGGGAGAACGGCCAGGCCGGGCTCCTGCCGGAGGCCGTCAACACCCTTCAGGGCCCGGTGCAGAGCGCCGTGGGCTCCGTGGTGGACTGGTTCCAGGGTATCTACGGGTATATCTACCAGTATGACAAGCTGGTGGCGGAAAACGAGTCTCTCCGCCGGCAGCTGGCGGAGGCCCAGCAGCAGGTGCGGGATTCCGCCGAGGCCGCCGAGGAGAACGTCCGCCTCCGGTCCCTGCTGGGGTACCTGGAGAAAAACACCTCGTTCCAGACGGAGTCGGCTCTGATCACCGCCTGGGACGCCTCCAACTGGGTCAGCGCCTTTACCATCTCCAAGGGCTCCGACCAGGGCATCGAGCTGGGAGACTGCGTGATCACCGAGTCGGGCATGCTGGTGGGCCAGATCTCCGAGCTGGGCACCAACTGGGCCACGGTGCGCACCATCATCGACGTAAACATGGACGCCGGGGTGCTGGTGGGCGACTCGGCCATCGCCGCTATGGTGGTGGGGGATTACGCTCTGATGCAGGACGGCCTGTGCAAGCTCAGCTACTTCACCGAGGACGTGACCCTCTTCACCGGCGACAGCGTGGTCACCTCCGGCCGGGGCGGGGCGTTCCCCTCCGGCATCGTGGTGGGTACCGTCATCGAGCTGCGCAGCGAGGCCGGCGGCCAGTCGTACTATGCGGTGGTGGATCCCTCGGTGGACCTGTCCATGCTCTCCCAGGTGTTCATCATCAAAGACTTTGAGGTAATCGAGTGAAGATCCTGAATGTACCGTTCCGGGAGGTCTGGAACCGGACGCGGCGGGGCGTGCTGTACGCTCTGCTCCTGCTGGTGGGCCTCCTGCTGCAGAATGTGATCCTCAGCCACATCCCCATCCTGGGGGTGCGGGTGATGTTCCTGCCGGTTTTGGTGGTGGCGGTGGGCCTGTTTGAGGGGGGGATCCGGGGCGGCTACTTCGGCCTGGCGGCCGGGGCGCTGTGCGACCTGCTCCTCTCCTCCCAGGGGGTGCTGTTCACCGTTCTGTTTCCCGTATACGGGTTTGTCTCCGGGTTTCTGGTGGATTTCTACCTGAACCGGCGGCTGTTTTCCTATTCCGTAATGGCGGTTGGCGCCCTGCTTCTGGCGGGGCTGGCCCAGATGCTGAACCTGGCCCTGCACACCGGCCAGTACTCCTGGGCCATGTGGAGGACCGTGCTGCTCCAGACCCTGTGGAGCGCACCGTTCCTGTTCCCGGCCTACTATGTCTGCCGCCTGATCCCCCGGAAAACGGGCGAGAAGATTCCCTCGCCGTATTCCGCGCCCTGATAGAAAGGAGTCATTTGTGCGAAAACCTGTATCTACCCCTCGGCTGGTGTTCCTGGGCCTGGTGTCCGGTCTTCTGATGGTGATCTATCTGATCTCCCTGTATAAGCTGCAGATCATCGAGGGCGCCAAATACTACGCCCAGAGCCAGAACAGCATCGTGGACGAAAAAGTCGTCGCCGCCATCCGTGGCAACATTATGGACCGCTACGGGCGGCTTCTGGTGAGCAGCACCGCCTGCAACAACCTGACCATCGACACCACGGAGCTGTTCGAGCAGGAGGACCCCAACGCCATCATCCTGGAACTGTGCCGGGCCATTGAGACCTTCGGGGACATCTACACCGACACGCTTCCCATCACCTCGGAGCCGCCCTTTGAGTACACGGCCATGTCGGACCTGCAGCGGAACATGCTGGACGCCTGGCTGAATGCCAACGACCTGCCCCTGGACGCCACGGCGGTGGAGGTCATGAGCGCCATGCGTACCCGGTACGATATCAGCGGCAACTACGACGCCAAGGACGCCCGGACCATCGTGGGCGTCCGGTACGAGGTGAACAACCGCTACAACATCAACACCACCCCTTACATTTTCGCCGAGGATGTGTCCATGCCGCTGCTGACCTACCTGATGGAGCAGAACATCCCGGGCTTTGACGTGACCACCTCTTACGTGCGGGAGTACAAGACCCAGTACGCGGCCCACCTGCTGGGGTACACGGGGCTTCTCACCCAGGAGGAGTGGGACCAGTACGCGGACCTGGACTATTCCCTGGACGCCTACGTGGGCAAGGACGGGGTGGAATACGCCTTTGAGAACTACCTGCACGGGGTGGACGGGGAGGCGAAGGTCACCTCCACCATCGACGGGGTGCTGGTATCCACGGAGTACACCAAGGACCCCCAGCCGGGCAACCACATTTACCTGACCGTGGACATCGGGCTGCAGGAGGTGTGCGAGGAGGCCCTGGGGGCCCACATCGACGAGATCAACGCCGAGCGGGAGGAGATCAACCTGGACGCGGAGATGTACGGCACGGAGACAGAGGAGCTTGTGACCGGCGGTGCGGTGGTGGTAGTGGACGTGAACACCGGCGAGCCCCTGGTGCTGGCCAGCTGGCCCACCTACGACGCGGCCACCATGCTGGAGGACTACGAGGAGCTGCTGGCCAACGAAAACGACCCGCTGTACAACCGGGCGCTCATGGGCGTGTACGCCCCGGGCTCTACTTTCAAGCCCTGCACCGCTACCGCTCTTCTGGCGGAAAAACTTATCTACACCCAGACCCCCCTGGTTACCGAAGGGCAGTTCACCAAGTACATCGACCAAGGCTACGCCCCGGAGTGCTGGATCTACTCCGACTACAAGTACACCCACGGGGAGATCAACGTGGTCCAGGCCATCACCTATTCCTGCAACTACTTCTTCTACTACTGGGGGGACCAGCTGGGCATCGACAAGATGAGCTACTACGCCAGCCTGTACGGGCTGGGGGAGTCCACGGGCATCGAACTGCCGGAGCGCACGGGCCAGATGTCCACCCAGAGCTTCAAAGAACAGTACGCCGGTATCCCCTGGTACCAGGGCGACACCCTGCAGTCGGCCATCGGCCAGTCCTACTCGGAGTTCTCCCCGCTGCAGATGGCGGAGTACTGTGCCACCCTGGCCAACGGGGGTACCCGCTACTCCGCGTCCCTGCTCAAGGAGGTGCGCACCTACGACTACTCCCAGACCCTCTTTGAGCGGGAGACGGAGGTGCTCAGCGAGGTGGACGTGGACCCGTCCATCTTCGACGCCATCCAGTACGGGATGTGGGGCGTGCTGTACGACGAGGCCAGCACGCTGCAGGACGTGTTCCTGACCTGCAACGTGGAGTGCGCGGCCAAGACCGGCACGGCCCAGCGGGGCGAGGGGCTGAAGAACAACGCCATGTTCATCTGCTACGCCCCCTACGACGACCCCCAGATTGCCATTGCCATCGCCGTGGAAAAGGGCGGCGCGGGCGCCACTCTGGCGCCGCTGGCCGTACAGATCATAAACTATTATTTTAGCTTTGAAGACAGCGCCTACGCCCTGGAAAACAATTACAGCCTGTTGAAATAATTCCGGTTGCAAATAAAATAGGTGCAGTATATAATAATAAAGTAACGCAGTGTGTCCACCGGGCTGGGACAGGCCCCGGCCGGGGACGCCCGCAAAAGAGGTGACTTCCTTTGAATATCGCGCTTCTGGCCCACGACGGAAAGAAAGAACTGATGGTGCAGTTTTGCATTGCCTACTGCGGCATCCTGGCCAGTCACGACATCTGCGCCACCAACACCACCGGCAAGCTGGTGAGCGAAGCCACGGGCCTGCCCGTCACGCTGTACCTGCCCTGCACCCAGGGCGGCAGCCAGCAGATCGGCGCGCGCATCGCCTACAACGAGATTGACCTGGTCCTGTTTTTCTGCGACGCCTCCGGCCGGGAAAACACCCGGGACGTGGAAGCGCTGGCCAGGCTGTGCGACCAGCACAGCATCCCCTTCGCCTCCAACGTGGCCACGGCAGAGGTCCTGATCCAGGGCCTGCGCCGGGGCGACCTGGATTGGCGGGATATCGTCAACCCAAAAAAGAAATAAGACAACCGGACAGTATATCGGATAATGGATAGTTGGCGGCTCGTCGATTATCCATTATTTCTTGTGAAAGGACATGCCATGGCACTGATTACGCCCCGCACCCTCTCCGGATTTATGGAGCTGCTGCCGGAGGCGCAGAAGAAGATGCAGCGCCTGATGGGCACGCTCCGGGAGAGCTACGCCCTGTACGGGTTCACGCCCCTGGACACGCCGGTAATCGAGGCGGCGGACGTCCTTCTGGCCAAAGGGGGCGGCGAGACGGAGAAACAGATCTACCGGTTTACCAAAGGGGACAGCGACCTGGCCCTGCGGTTCGACCTGACGGTCCCCCTGGCCAAGTACGTGGCCCTGCACTACAACCAGCTTGCCTTTCCCTTCCGCCGGTACCAGATCGGCAAGGTCTACCGGGGGGAGCGGGCCCAGCGGGGCCGGTTCCGGGAGTTTTACCAGGCGGACATCGACATTGTGGGCGACGGCAAGCTGGACATTATGAACGAGGCGGAGATCCCCGCGGTGATCTTCCACACCTTCCGGGCCCTGGGGCTGCGGCATTTCTGCATCCGGGTAAACAACCGCAAGCTTCTCAACGGCTACTTTGCCATGCTGGGCCTGGAGGACCGGAGCGGGGACGTGCTGCGGATCATCGACAAGCTGGACAAGGTGGGCCGGGACCGGGTAGAGGCCTCCCTCCGGGAGGAGGCGGGGCTGGCCGGGGAGACGGCTAGCCAGGTTTTGGACTTTCTGGCCTGTCCCGGGGACAGCCAGGACAAGCTCCGGTTTCTGGAGGGGTTCCTGGGCCGGAACGACACCTTTGACCAGGGCTGGCGGGAGCTGTCCACGGTGGTGGAGTACATGGGGGCCTTTGGGGTGCCCCGGGAAAACTTCCAGGTGGACCTGACCATCGCCCGGGGCCTGGACTACTACACCGGCACGGTGTATGAGACCACTCTCACCAACTACCCGGAGATCGGCTCGGTCTGCTCCGGCGGGCGGTACGACAACCTGGCGGAGTACTACACCTCCAGGAACCTGCCCGGGGTGGGGATCTCCATCGGGGTAACCCGCCTGTTCTATGTGCTCCAGGAGCAGGGCCTGCTGTCCCGGGACCTTCTCACCGCCCCGGCGGACGCCCTGGTCCTGCCCATGGGCGCCGGGTGCACGGCCTTTGCGGTGGAGACCGCCACCGCCCTGCGCCAGGCCGGCGTGCGGGTCCAGGTATACTTTGAAGACCGGAAGGTCAAGCAGAAGCTATCCTACGCCGACAAGGCGGGGTTTCCCTTTGTGCTCCTGATCGGGGAGGAGGAGGCGGCAGCGGGCCTGGTGTCCCTGAAGGACATGGGCAGCGGCGTCCAGGAGCGGCTCTCCCCGGCCGAGGCCGCCCGCCGGATCCAGAGCGCCCTGGCCGGCGCCCGGACCTGCCCGGTGATCCGGGAGGGCTGACCGGCGCCGCCGGCCGGGTACATTTTACAGAAAGGACTGCCTGCCATGGTCGCCAAGATCCGTTCCCTGGGCCTGATGGGTCTGGGGGGATATCCGGTTTCGGCGGAGATCTTCCTGTCCGCGGGCCTGCCCCAGTTTGATCTGGTGGGGCTGCCGGACGCCGCGGTGCGGGAGGCCCGGGACCGGGTGCGGGCCGCCGCCAAGAGCTGCGGCCTGGACTTTCCCGTAAGCCGGGTCACGGTGAACCTGGCCCCGGCCGACCGGAAAAAGGCCGGCACGGTGTACGACCTGCCCATCCTGCTGGGGATTTTGGCAGCCTCAGGGCAGATCCCGGCGCCGGAGGAGGATATGGCTTTTTTCGGGGAACTGTCCCTGACGGGGGAGCTGCGTCCGGTACGGGGCGCCCTGCCCATGGCCCTGGCGGCGGAGAAGGCGGGGGTGCGCCGTCTGTTTGTCCCGGCGGGGAACGCCCGGGAGGCGGCGTTTGCCGACGGGCTGGAGGTATACCCGGCGGCCCGGCTGGACCAGCTGCTGGCCCATCTGCGGGGGGAGTCCCCTTTGTTTCCCATGACGCCCGGGGAGGACGAGGCAGATCTGGCGCCCCTGCCGGATT
Source organism: uncultured Oscillospiraceae bacterium (assembly GCA_944385885.1). GTDB lineage: Bacteria > Bacillota > Clostridia > Oscillospirales > Oscillospiraceae > Apopatocola. Next base: position 22,544 of record CALWYY010000001.1, read on the forward strand.
TCCGGGACGTGAAGGGGCAGGAAAATGTGAAACGGGCCCTGGAGGTAGCGGCGGCCGGGGGGCACAACGTACTCCTGGTGGGGCCGCCCGGCTCCGGCAAATCCATGCTGGCCCGGCGCCTGCCCTCTATCCTGCCGGAGATGAGCCGGGAGGAGGCCATGGAATCCACGGGCATCTGGAGCGTGTGCGGCCTGACGGACGAGTCCCATCCGGTCCTGCGCCGGCGGCCTTTCCGGGCGCCCCACCACACCGTGTCCGCCGCCGCCATGGCCGGCAGCGCCGCCGCGGGGGGCGGCGTGCTCCAGCCCGGGGAGGTGTCCCTGGCCCACAACGGCGTGCTGTTTTTGGACGAGCTGCCGGAATACCGGCGGGACGCC
>CALWYY010000002.1 GCA_944385885.1 uncultured Oscillospiraceae bacterium
CCGCCACATCAGTGCCGCTGACGGAATACAGGCACTTGGCCCCCGTGACGGTCTGGTATGTGTTCACCAGGGAATAGTAATAACCCGTCCCGTCAAAGGGGCTGAAGGACCGGGCGCTCTCGGTCAGATACCACTCTTTCATCTCGTTGACGGTGAAGTTTTTATCTTTCGCCAAATTGTCCAGTACCTCGGGCTTGATGGCCAGGTTCAGGTTTTCGCCCAGGGTGTAGCTGAAGGTGTTGATCCCCACTACCTCCCCGTAGACGTTTACCAGAGGCCCGCCGCTGTTACCGTTGGATATGGCCGCGTCCATCTGCACACAGTCAATGACGCCGATCTTCCGGCTGACCGAGGAGACGGTACCGGAGGTAAATGAACCGGTGAGCGTTCCCAGAGCCGAACCCACGGCGTATACCTGTTCCCCAGTGCGAACCGGATCCTGGCTGAATTCCAAATACCCGTTGCCAGTGATGTCCAGCTTCAGGATCGCCAGGTCGTACACAGGGCTGAAGTCCACAACCTCGGCTACCGCATACTGGGCGCCATCGATGGCCTCCACGCTCATGCTGGCGGCCCCTTCCACCACATGCCAGTTGGTGACGATGGTTCCCTGATCATCGATGAAAAAGCCGGAGCCGGCATATTCATCGCCGGTAATGGTGGTCACATTCACCGTCACGGTGCGGTCCTGGACATACTCAGCCAGCTCCACGGTGTCCATGGGCACCTTGTTCCACTGCGCCGTTACCACCGTATCCTCCGTAATATTGGAAAAATCCTTATCCCAGGAGAGCTCCAACCGGCCGTTGACGACTTCGGGCGCTTGGGCGGCAGATCCTTCCTCCACCGTCTGCTCCGTCTCGCCGGAAACCAATTCGCCTCCGTTCAGGTCAAAGGTCACCGTGTAGGACGGCGTCCCGCAACCGGCCAGCAGGCATGCAAACAGAGCCACTGCCAGAAGCACGGCGCCAATCTTCCCTATACGCTTTTTCATATCCATCCCTCCGAGATTCTCCGACATCCGGGACTGGTTCTCCCCCCGCTCCCGGCTTTTTATAGATGTATTCTATTCTATCTCGAAACAAATTGCAACGGTTTCTCAAAAAAGTTGTTGCCAGGAACCGATTTCTCGCCCATGAGGGGCGGCTTTCCCTCGGAAGGCCCCTTAAACTGCTTAATTTTGTGTTGACAAGCGCCACCCGTTCATTTATAATAGCAAAGCTGTTTGAGATCATGAAGAGGTGTGTCATGGGGCTGAATCTTCGAGATGTCCTCGCCTGTCCCGGTTCTCAGCTGCCCTTCCGGCATCGGCTGGAGATGGACCGGCTTGATTTCCCCTCGGTCCTGTCCTACCTGGAAGCGCCGGAGGGAGAGGGCGTCGTCCGGAATGAGGCCGGCACCCTGACACTGACGGGACACATCCGCGCCCGGCTGCGCTGTGCGTGCGACCGGTGCGCGTCCGTTTTTGAAACGGAGCGGGACATTCCCCTGGATGTGCCTTTGGCCCGGGAACTCCAGGATGAGGAAAACCCGGACTATTTCCTGCTGGAGGGCGACGAGCTGGATCTGGATGACCTGCTGGAGACGGCGTTCATCCTGGGTATGGACGGCCGGTTTCTCTGCCGGGAGGACTGCCGCGGCCTTTGCCCCCGCTGCGGCGCCAATCTCAACGACGGTCCCTGTTCCTGCAAACCGGAAACGGATCCAAGACTGGCTGTTTTGGAACAGCTGTTGGACGATAAATAGATTGAGCTGTTCACGACAGCGATGTATGAGGAGGTGTCACCATGGCAGTCCCCAAGGGTAAAGTTAGCAAGGCCCGGCGCGACAAGCGGCGCGGCAGCAACTGGAAGCTCACCGTCCCCGCGCTGGTCAAATGCCCCCAGTGCGGCGCTCTGAAACTCCCTCACCGCGTCTGCAAGGCCTGCGGTACCTACAATGGCCGTGAGGTTCTGAACGTCGGCGAGGCGAAAAAGTAACCGAGCTTGAGAAGAGGAGGCTGAGCCCCCTCTTCTTTTGCTATGGGGGAACACTATGTTTAATACCATCGTATCCATCGACTCCGGCAGCCCCCTGGAAGGGCGGGTGCAGCCGGGAGACCAGCTGCTTTCCGTGAATCGCCACCCCATCCGGGATGTGCTGGATTATAAATATTGGACCTACGAACCCCGCTTGGTCCTGGAGTTCCGCCAGGCGGGCCGGGTTCGCGTGCGTAAAGAGGAAGGCCGGGACCTGGGGCTGAATTTTGAGACGTATCTCATGGACCGGCCCACGGGCTGCGGCAACCGGTGCATCTTCTGCTTTGTGGACCAGCTCCCCCGGGGGCTCCGGCCCAGCCTGTATTTCAAAGACGACGACGCCCGCCTGTCCTTCCTCACCGGCAGCTATATCACCGCCACCAACCTGTCCTCCCGGGAGCTGGACCGGATCTGCCAGCTGCGGGTGAGTCCGCTGAACCTGTCCGTCCACTCCACAGACCCGGAGCTCCGCAGCCGGATGCTCCAAAACCCCCGCGGCGGGGAGATCCTGGAGGTGCTGCGGCGCTTTTCCGAAGCGGGCATTGAAATGGACTGCCAGGTGGTCGTCTGCCCCGGCTGGAACGACGGAGCTCAGCTGCAAAAGACCATGGAGGACCTGGCGGGGTTTTACCCCCACGTCAACAGCGTATCCATTGTGCCGGTGGGGCTCACCCGTCACCGGGACGGCCTGACCCCGCTGACTCCCTTTGACCGGGATTCGGCTGCCGCGGCGGTGGATCAGGTGGAGTCATTTGGGGAAAAATGTCTGGCGGACCAGGGAAGCCGCATTTTCTTTTGCAGCGACGAGCTGTACATCAAGGCCGGCCGGCCTATTCCCGAGGACGAATTCTACGAGGGTTACCCCCAGCTGGAAAACGGCGTAGGCCTGCTGCGCCTTCTGGTCACCCAGTTTGAGGAGGCGCTGGAGACCCGGGCGGAACGTCCCAGTCGGCCCTTCTCCATTGTCACGGGGGTAGCGGCGGCGCCCTGGCTCCGGGATCTGGCCGCCAAGGCCGGGGCAGACTGCCGGGTGTACGCGGTGCCCAACGATTTTTTAGGCCACTCGGTGGACGTGGCGGGGCTTCTCACCGGGCAGGACATCCTGCGCCACCTCCGGGGAAAGGACCTGGGATGCCGGGTGCTCTTTCCCTTCACCATGCTCCGGGACGGGGACGGGGTGTTCCTGGACGACCGGACGCCGGCGGAGCTGGAACGGGAATTGGGCGTCCCGTTCCTGCCGGTGGAGTGCGACGGCGCCCGGCTGCTGGACGCCATGATTTTTTGACCGCAGCATCCCATCCGGGCCGGAGGCCCTGAAAGGAGAAACCATATGGCCAAACCCCTTGTAGCCATCGTAGGGCGCCCCAACGTGGGCAAATCCCTTCTTTTCAACCGTCTGTGCGGCCAGCGCCTGTCCATCGTGGAGGATACCCCGGGGGTGACCCGGGACCGGCTGTACGCGGAGTGCGAGTGGTGCGGGCGCACCTTTGACATCGTAGATACCGGCGGCATCGAGCCCACCGGGGACAATGAGATCCTGCTGTTTATGCGCGAGCAGGCCCAGATCGCCATCCGGGCGGCAGACGTGATCGTGTTTCTCACCGAGATCGGCACCGGCGTCACCGCCGCCGATCAGGAGGTGGCCGCCCTGCTCCAGCGCTCCCGCAAGCCGGTGGTGCTCTGCGTCAATAAAATGGACTCCGTGGGCCAGGTGGATCCGGGGATCTATGAGTTTTACTCCCTGGGCCTGGGGGATCCCATCGCCCTGTCCGCCGTCCACGGCCACGGCACGGATGAGCTTTTGGACGCCTGCCTGGCCCATTTTCCCCCCCAAAGCGCCGCCGAGGACGAGGAAGGGCGCGTGCGCGTGGCGGTCATCGGCAAGCCCAACGTGGGAAAATCCTCTCTGGTGAATTTGGTTCTGGGGGAAAAACGGGTAATTGTGGCGGACATGCCCGGCACCACCCGGGACGCGGTGGACACCGCCCTGGACAACCAGTACGGCCGGTACGTGTTTATCGACACAGCGGGTATCCGCCGCAAGTCCAAGGTGGATGACCGGATTGAGCAGTTTTCCGTGATGCGGGCCAAGCTGGCCATTGAACGCTCGGACGTGTGCCTTATCCTCCTGGACGCCCGGGAGGGCGTTACCGAACAGGACGCCCGGATCGCGGGCCTGGCCCACGAGGCCGGCAAGGCCTCCGTGATCGTGGTCAACAAGTGGGATCTGGTGGAGAAGGACACCCATACCATGGACCGGATGCGCAAGGACATCTACCGTGACCTGAGCTTTATGACCTACGCCCCCGTCCTGTTTATCTCCGCCCTCACGGGCCAGCGAGTGGAACGGCTTTTCCAGCTCATCAACTTTGTCAACGACCAGAGCGCCATGCGTATCACCACGGGCCTGCTCAACGACGTGCTGGCCGACGCCCAGGCTCGGGTCCAGCCGCCCTCCGACAAGGGCCGGCGCCTGAAGATCTATTACATGACCCAGACCGGCATCCGCCCACCCTGTTTTGTGATCTTTTGCAACAGCCGGGAACTGTTCCATTTCTCATACCAAAGGTATATTGAAAATCAAATCCGCTCCGTTTTCGGCCTGGAGGGGACGCCCATCCGGATTGTCATTCGTCAGAAGGGAGACAAGGAATGATCATTCACATCAAGCCCGGCGGGAAACCGCGCCGGCCCCGGAGCCCCCGCACCCTGCTTATCACCAACATTGTCATCACCCTCCTGTTCGCCCTGGTCTACTACTACTTCAAGCTTCCGGCCATCAATTTGAAAAACCCGGGGTTTTACAGCTTCTTTCTGGTGACGGCGGCCTTTTACTGCGTGCTGGCCGTAGCCCGGCAGTTCGGGTGGAGGGACGTAACCAGCATGAAGGAGGCCTCCCGGCGCGTCCGGGACTGCTGCGCCGTACCAGCCCTTATCTGCGCGGGGCTGGCGGTGCTGTTTGTGGTGGGGGCCCTGCTGTCCGCACCCATCTTCCGGGCCAAGGCATACAGCCAGCTGCTGGAGACGGAAACCAGCGATTTTGCCCAGGACATCGACGAGATATCCTTTGACCAGATCCCCATGCTGGACGAGGCCTCCGCCAACACCCTGGCCAACCGGAAGCTGGGCGAGCTGTCCGACCTGGTCAGCCAGTTTGAGGTCAACCAGGAATCCTTCCAGATTAACTACCAAAACCGGCCTGTCCGGGTCACGTTCCTCAACTACGGCGACATCTTCAAATGGCTGAAAAACACCGGCAGCGGCATCCCCGCTTATATGGTGGTGGACATGGTCACCCAAGAGGTCACCGTCCAGCGCATCCCGGAAGGCATCCGCTACAGCCCTTCAGAATACTTCTTCCGGTACGTGGACCGCTACCTCCGGTTCCGGTATCCCACGCTCATGTTCACTGACATTAACTTTGAAATTGACGAGGATGGCCGCCCCTGGTGGGTGGGCTCGGTGGTAACCAAGCGCATCGGCCTGTTTGGGGGCGAGGATGTAATCGGGGCGGTGCTCCTGGACGCAGTGACCGGGGAGAGCACGTATTACGACGCCGCCGACATCCCCACCTGGGTGGACCGGGTATATACCGCCGATCTGATTATGCAGCAGTACAATTATTACGGCCGGTATCTTAACGGATTTATCAACTCCCTTCTGTCCCAGACCGGCTGTACCACCACCACCGGGGGATATAACTACATTGCCCAGAATGACGACGTGTGGGTATACACCGGCATTACCAGCGTGGGGGGTGATCAGAGCAACATCGGTTTCATCCTGGTCAACCAGCGCACCAAGGAGGCCAAGTACTACGCCATTGCCGGAGCCACCGAATACTCCGCCATGGACTCCGCCCAGGGGGCCGTGCAGCAGTACTCCTACCAGGCCACCTTCCCCCTGCTTTTGAACATCCACGGCCAGCCCACGTATTTCATGGCCCTTAAGGACGCGTCCAATCTGGTCAAAATGTACGCCATGGTCAACGTACAGCAGTACCAGATCGTCTCCACCGGCGCCACCGTGGCTTTGGCGGAGACCAACTATCTGAAAAACCTGGCGGAGGCCTCCATACTTCCGGAGGACGGAACCGGCCAGCCGGCGGAGGAACCGGAGGCGGCGGAGCCGGTCACGGTCACCGGCGACATCCAGGAGATCCGCTCCGCGGTGGTGGAGGGCAACACCCTGTATTTCCTCCGCCTGGAGGGCCGGGAGCAGTGGTACGTCCTGTCCGTTTCCGATTGCCTGACGGCCGCCGTCCTCAACCCCGGAGACCGGGTGGCGCTGAAAACGGACCCGGCCGGCGGGGAGCTGGTGACGGTCTACGAGGCCCAGCTCCTGAAGGCGGCCCCCGCCGCCTGACGGGCCCCGACGCCGGACGGGCCCTGACGCCGGACGGCCCCCCGAAGCCGGGAGAGGCGGAGGGGGAACGGCGGCGGGCCCGTTCCCCCTCCGGGCCTCCGGGGCAGCCTGGCGCGGTCCGGCGGGACGCCCGCGGCGGGCAGTAAGAGCCGGGGCGCGGCAGGTCTTGCCGCGCCCCGGCTTTTGGTCTCCCGTTTCTCCGCCGCCGGCGCTCCGTCCGGGCGGCCCCGGCCTCTTCATAGGTCGAGGCGGTAGACCCGCACCGTCCTCTTCCCCTCGGCGTACAGGTCATGGTCCTGCGGTATCCGCGCCGTCTCTAAAAGCCTGGCTCCCGCGAGCTCACAGGTGCAGGCAGAGGCGGCGTTGGCCGGGTCGCAGGTAATGAGCAGGTAGTCCATCCCGTGCTTCCAGGCCAGCTTCATCAGCAGGCGGCAGGCCTTGGCCGCGTACCGGTGCCCCCGATAGGCCTCGTCAATGCCGTAGCCGATGTTGCCGCTGTAATACGTTTTTTCATTGTGCCCGATCCGGAAGTTGCAGTACCCCGCCGCCGTCCCATCCGGCAGGCAGATATCGAAGGCATAGGACGGCACCCAGCCCTTTTCCGGACGGGCCGGGGCCGTCTCCCGCAGGCGGAGGAAAAGCTCCCCGGACGCCAGGTCCGATGTATCGTGGAACAAGACGGGTCCCTCCTTGGCTCCGCCTCGTCCGGCGCTTGCTCCCGGCGGGAGAGGCGGGGGATGGACGCGATTATAGCCAAAACCGCCTCCGCTTTCAAGGGGGGGGAGAGGCCGGAAGGCGGCCCGCCGCCGCCCGCCCGCAAAAAGCGCCGGGGGCGGAAAACCCGTTCTTGACTTTGCCGGATACATCTGTTACAATGGCTGGGCCGAGCAAGGAGCGCCGTCAACAGGGAGAAGTCGCGTAGCCTGGTCGAGCGCGCACGATTGGAAATCGTGTATACCCCAAAAGGGTATCGAGGGTTCGAATCCCTCCTTCTCCGCCACTCCGCCGGGGACGGTATACCGTCCCCCGCGGCTTTTTTTGCGGCCGGTCCCAGAGAGGGGCTTTGGCCGGCGGCCGGCTCCGCCGCGCAGGCGAGAGCCCATTTTTTGAACGGAGGCGGTACCCGTGGACTGGACGGATGTGGTGGCCGGGCGGCTGCGGCGGAAAAACCAAATCCTCTTTGCCAAGGACGATGCGTTCCTGCAGGAGCTGGCCTTCCAGCTTCACGGCCAGGACCGCCGGGTTTTGGTGCTGTGGGCGCTGGATCTGGCGGAGGACGCTGTCAAGGCGCTGGAACGCCAGTACCCGGAGCAGCGGGAGCCCCGGGACGCCTGGGCCGCCGCCGGGGACTGGGCGGCCGGGCGGATCCGTATGCCCCAGGCCCGGCGGGCGATCCTGGCCTGTCACGCCATGGCCCGGGACCTGCCCGCTCCGGAAGACGCCGCCCGGTGCCACGCCGTGGGCCAGGCCTGCAGCGTGGTGCACACCGCCGGGCACGCCATGGGCTTTCCCGTCTATGAGCTGACCGCCCTGGTCCGGGAGACGGGCCTGCCGGCCTGCCG
>CALWYY010000003.1 GCA_944385885.1 uncultured Oscillospiraceae bacterium
CCAACGTGGAGTGCACCAGCGAGTACCTGCTCCAGTTTGCCTACATGGGCAATTTCTACGCCCGGAAGATCATGGGCTGCCACCGGCCCCGGATTGGCCTTTTGAATATCGGGGCGGAGGAGACCAAGGGCACGCAGCTGCAGAAGCAGACCTATGAGCTGCTGAGCCAGGCCGGCCGGGAAGGGCGGCTGAACTTTATAGGGAACGTGGAGGCGCGGGACCTGCTGGGCGGCGGGGTGGACGTGCTGGTATGCGACGGTTTTTCCGGCAATGTCCTGCTGAAGGCCGTGGAGGGCACGGCGGGCTTTTTGATGAAACAGCTGCGGGGCGTGTTCTACAAGAACCTGAAAAACAAGCTGGCGGCCTCCCTGATGAAGGAGGACATCCGCGGCCTGCGAGCCATGCTGGACGCCGGCGAGGTGGGCGGGACGGCTCTTCTGGGGATCTCCAAACCGGTGATCAAGGCCCACGGGTCCTCTGACGCCCGGGCCATCCGCAGCGCCGTGAAACAGGCAATGGTCTTTATCGAGGCGGGGGTGATCTCCAGCATCGAGGAGAACATTGAATATATGCGTATCGCAAACAAAGAAGGAGAGTAGGAAATGGTACTGGAAAAAATCATCGACATGGTGGCGGCCCAGTTTATGGTGGAGGCCTCCCAGATCAGCCGGGAGACTCGTTTCGTGGAGGATCTGAGCGCGGATTCCCTGGACGTAGTGGAGCTGGCGCTGGGGCTGGAGCGGGAGTTTTCTCTGCCGGAGATCCCCGAGGAATCCCTGAAAAATATCAGCACCGTGGGGGATCTGGCGGACTACGTTGCCAGTACGGTGGGCTGATCCGGTCATGACGGAGCTGGAAAACCGGCTTGGCTGGCACTTCCGGGACAGGGAGCTTCTGGAGACGGCGCTGACCCACAGTTCTTACGCCAACGAGAGCCGGTCGGCCACCCCCTGCAACGAGCGGCTGGAGTTTCTGGGCGACTCTGTGCTGGGTGTAACGGTGGCGGACCACCTGTACCGGCGATACCCGGACATGCCGGAAGGACGGATGACCCGGCTGCGGGCGGAGCTGGTGTGCGAACAGTCTCTATACCAGGTGGCCCGGCGGCTGGAACTGGGCCGGTATCTCCGCCTGGGCAAGGGGGAGGAACACAACGGCGGCCGGGAGCGGCCGTCCATCCTGTCGGACGCGGTGGAGGCGGTGATCGCTGCCCTGTACCTGGACGCCGGGATGGAGACCGCCGCCGGTTTTATCCGCCGCTGCCTGCTGGACGGGCTGGACCCCGCGGAGCCAGACTGCAACACGGACTATAAAACCGCCCTGCAGGAGAAGGTACAGCGCCACAGCGGCCAGAGCCTGGCCTACGTCCTGACGGGGGAGCGGGGGCCGGATCACGCTAAAACCTTCTGCGTACAGGTGCTTCTCAATGGGGAGGCCCTTGGCCAGGGGGAAGGCCACACCAAAAAGGAAGCGGAGCAGGCGGCGGCGCGCTGCGCCTTAGGGAGGCTGCCATGACGCCCCGGCGACGCATCCTGCCCATATTTGTACCCCATGCGGGCTGCCCGAACCAGTGCGTTTTCTGTGATCAGAGGCGCATATCCGGCAGCCTTTTTCCTGCATCCGGGGCACAGGTGCGCCGGGCGCTGGAGGAACTGGGGCCGGGGCCGGAGGTGGAGCTTGCTTTTTACGGAGGGAGCTTCACGGCGGTGGACCCAGCCCTGCAGGAGGAGCTGCTGCAGGCGGCGGAGCCGTACCGGCGCCGGGGGCGGGTGACGGCTATCCGCATATCCACCCGGCCGGACGCGGTGGACGGTCCGGCACTGGCCCGCCTGGGCCGGTGGGGCGTGGAAACGGTGGAGCTGGGGGCCCAGTCCATGGACGACGGGGTCCTGGCCCGCTGCGGACGGGGCCACACCGCCGGAGACACCGTCCGGGCGGCGGCTTTGGTAAGGGAGGCGGGGTTTTCCCTGATCCTTCAGATGATGACGGGCCTCCCCGGCAGCGGGAAGGAACAGGACCTGGAGACGGCCCGGCGCCTGGCAGATCTGCAGCCGGAGGGCATGCGCATCTACCCCACGGTGGTGCTCCGGGGGACGGAGCTGGAGGCGATGTGGCGCCGGGGGGAGTACCGGGAACACACGGTGGAGGATGCGGTCCGGGTCTGCGCCCGGATCCTGCCGCTGCTGGAGGAGCGGGGGATCCCGGTGATACGCCTGGGGCTGAATCCCACGGAGGAGTTGTCCGCGGGGGGCGCGGTGGCGGGGGCGTACCATCCGGCTCTGGGGGAGCTGGTGCGCTCTCGCATCCTGCTGGACCGGGCCCGGCGGCTGCTGGCGGAGGCCGGGGCCACCGGGGAAGCTGTGCTGGGTGTCTGCCCGGCGCGGGTGAGCGCCATGACCGGCTGGAAGCGGTGTAACCTCCGGTGCCTGGAGGAGGAGTTTTCCCTGGCACGGGTGCGTGTGACGGCCTGTCCGGGGCTGAAAAAGGAAGATATCCGGCTGCTTTGACGTTGCAAAGAGCCGGCTTGGGGTATATACTGATTTTTATTCGTTTTGTGTATCTTTAGCGCGAAGGAGAAGGCACGTGTATCTGAAGGCACTGGAAATACAGGGCTTCAAATCCTTTCCGGAGAAGACCCGGCTGAGCTTTGAAAAAGACGTGACAGTGATCGTCGGGCCCAACGGCAGCGGCAAATCCAACATATCGGACGCGCTGCTGTGGGTCATGGGGGAGCAGAAGACCCGCATGCTCCGGGGCGGGAAGATGGAGGATGTGATCTTCGGCGGCACGGAGAAGCGGGGGGCCATGGGCTTTGCCCAGGTGACGCTCATCCTGGACAACAGCGCCCGGCTGCTGCCCTGCGACAGCGACGAGGTATCCATCTCCCGGCGGTACTACCGGTCGGGAGAGAGCGAGTATTCCATCAACCGGGAGACGGTCCGCCTGCGGGACGTGGCGGAACTGCTGATGGACACGGGCCTGGGCTGCGACGGGTATTCCATCATCGGCCAGGGGCGCATCAGCGAGATCGTGTCGGCCAAGTCTACGGACCGGCGGGAGATATTTGAGGAGGCGGCGGGCATTGCGCGGTTCCGCCACCGGAAGGACGAGTCGGAGCGGAAGCTGCAGCGTACGGAGGAAAACCTCCTGCGTATCGGGGACAAGATCAGCGAACTGGAGCTGCAGGTGGAGCCTTTGCGGGAGCAGGCGGAGGTGGCGAAGAAATACCTGGTGCTCCGGGACGAGCTGCGGGTGGAGGAGGTTTCTCTATGGATGGAGAACCTGGACCGGCTCCATCAGCAGGCGGAGCAGCTCCGGGCGGACTACCAGCGGGCCCTGGACGAGTGCCAGGCGGCCCGGGCGGAGCAGGACCGGCTCTACGGGGAGGCGGAGCGGATCGCCCAGCGGATGCGGGAGACGGATCTGGAGGCGGAGGACATGCGGGAAGCGCTCCGCCAAACGGAGGCAGCTGCCGCGGAGACGGACAGCCAGGCGGCGGTACTGCGCACCAACATCCAAAACAGCGCCGAGGCCCTGGACCGGCTGAGCCGGGAGATGCAGGAACAGAGCGACCGGGCCCAGGGCCTTTTGAACCAGGTGCGGGAGCATCAGGCCCGACTGGAGGACATAGACCGGGAGAACCTCCAATGGGAGGTGAAGGCCCGGGAGCTTCGCCGGCGGGAGCTGGATAACGAGAGCGGGATGGACCAGCAAAACCGGAAGCTAGCAGCCCTGGCCGCCCGGGAAGGGGCGCTGCGGGGCGGCATGGGGGAGAAGCGGACGGCGCTGGAACTGCTGTCGGAGAACCTGCGGGAGTTGGAGGAACGAGAGGAAGCCAACAGCCGGGAGACGGCCGCCGCAGAAGAGAAATGCCGCCAGGCGCGGGAGCAGCTTCAGGAGACGCGCCGGGCGCAGGCGGCGGCAGAGGATCGGGCGCGGGAGCTGGCCAACGCGGTTTCCGGCCGGGCCATGCTTCTGGAAAGCCGGGAGGGGACGGCGGCGGAGCTGGCCGGGGAGCGGACGAAGCGCACGGTAGAGCTGC
>CALWYY010000004.1 GCA_944385885.1 uncultured Oscillospiraceae bacterium
CCCTGTCCCCCGCCGACCGGCTGACCATGGAGACCGCCCGGATGATCCGGGAGGACTTCCTGCAGCAGAACGCCTTCATCACCGAGGACGCCTACTCCTCCTACGGCAAGCAGTTCCGGCTGCTGGATCTGATCTTACAGTACGACGCCAAGTGTCGGGCGGCCCTGGACAAGGGGGCCGGGCTGGACGCCCTGTTCGGCATCGGCCAGCGGGAGGCCATCGGCCGGGCGAAAATGGCGTCCCAGGAGGAATATGAGGCGGCGTATGACGCCATCCTGGAGAAGATGCAGAAAGAGATCGACGAGGTGTCTCGGGGAGGTGAGGAGCAGTGATCCGTGAATACAAGACCATCCGGGAGATTGCCAGCCCCCTGATGGTGGTGGAGCAGGTCAGCGGCGTCACCTACGACGAGCTGGCGGAGATCGAGCTTCCCCACGGGGAAGTGCGCCGCTGCAAGGTGCTGGAGGTGGAAGGCGACCGGGCGGTGGTGCAGCTGTTTGAGTCCGCCCAGGGGATCAACCTGGCGGAGAGCCGGGTGCGCTTTCTGGGCCACCCCCTGGAGCTGGGGGTCAGCGAGGACATGCTGGGCCGGGTGTTTAACGGCATGGGCGAGCCCATCGACGGGGGCCCCGCCATCATCGCCGAGGAACACCGGGACATTAACGGCCTGCCCATGAACCCGGCGGCGCGGGCCTACCCGGCGGAGTTCATCCAGACGGGCGTGTCCACCATCGACGGTCTGAACACCGTGGTGCGCGGACAGAAGCTGCCCATCTTCTCCTGCTCCGGCCTGCCCCACGCGGCCCTGGCCGCCCAGATCGCCCGGCAGGCCCGGGTGCTGGGCGACGGGGAGAACTTCGCTGTGGTCTTCGCCGCCATCGGCATCACCTTCGAGGAATCCGAGTATTTTGTCCAGGACTTCCGGCGCACCGGCGCCATCGACCGGACGGTGGTCTTTACCAACCTGGCCAACGACCCGGCGGTGGAGCGTATCGCCACGCCCCGAATGGCCCTGACCGCGGCGGAGTACCTGGCCTTTGAAAAGGACATGCACGTGCTGGTGATCCTTACGGACATCACCAACTACGCCGAGGCCCTCCGGGAGATCTCCGCGGCCAAAAAAGAGGTCCCCGGCCGCCGGGGGTACCCGGGCTATATGTACACCGACCGGGCCACCATGTACGAGCGGGCCGGCCGGCGCACCGGCAAGAAGGGCTCCATCACCATGATCCCCATCCTCACCATGCCCGAGGACGACAAGACCCACCCCATCCCCGACCTGACCGGGTACATCACCGAGGGCCAGATCATCCTCTCCCGGGATCTGTACCGGAAGGGCGTGATTCCGCCGGTGGACGTGCTGCCCAGCCTGAGCCGCCTTAAGGACAAGGGCATCGGCGAGGGAAAGACCCGGGCCGATCACTCCGGCACCATGAACCAGCTTTTTGCGGCCTATGCCCGGGGCAAGGAGGCCAAGGAGTTGATGACCATTCTGGGGGAGGCGGCCCTGAGCGAGGACGACAAGCTCTACGCGAAATTCGCCGGGGCCTTTGAGGAACAGTACGTCTCCCAGGGCAACGACACCAACCGGAGCATCGAGGAGACCCTGACCATCGGCTGGGAGCTTCTGAGCATCCTCCCGGAGCGGGAGCTCAAGCGCATCAAGCCGGAGTTCATTGAGAAATACCTGCCCCGGAAGAAGGCAGAGTAATCGCCGGCGCGCCGCCCGGCCGGGGGCGCGCCGCCCATCCACCAGTAAGACGAGGTGATCCCATGGCAACCGTCACACCCACCAGAATGGTTCTCAACCAGCTCAAAGGCCGGCTCCGCACCGCCATGCGAGGCCATAAGCTCCTAAAAGACAAGCGGGACGAGCTGATGCGCCAGTTTATGGACATCGTGCGCCGGAACAAGGAGCTGCGCCTGCGGGTGGAGGAAGGCCTTACGGAGGCCTTTGCCGCCCTGTCGGTGGCCAGCGCCGTCATGTCCCCGGAGATGCTGGAGCAATCCCTGATTTACCCCATGCAGAGCGTGGAATTGGGGCTGACCTTTAAAAACGTCATGAGCGTCAACGTCCCCGTATACCAGTTCAGCACCCATGCCGCGGAGCAGGGGAATATCTTCCCCTACGGCCTGGCCCAGACGTCGGGAGAGCTGGACGACGCTATGACGGCGCTTTCGGGCGTGTTCCAGGATATGCTGGAGCTGGCCCAGGTGGAGAAGACCATGCAGCTTTTGGCCCAGGAGATTGAAAAGACCCGCCGGCGGGTCAATGCCCTGGAGTACGTGATGATCCCCGACCTGCAGAAGAACATCAAGTACATTTCCATGAAATTGGAGGAGAACGAAAACTCCACCAAGGTCCGCCTGATGAAGGTAAAGGAGATGGTTCTGCAGGACGCCCACAACTTCCACTACTAACCGGCCTGGTCCGGCCGCGCCCCGCCCCGCCGTGAGAGACAGCGGGGCGGGGTTTCCATTTCCGGTCCCCAAAAGGGAACGAACAGGCGGGGATCTCCGTCCAAAGAAAGGGCGCCGGGGGTTGCAATCGGGCGCCGTTGACGGTACAATAAACAAAACCCGGCTGCGCCGGGAATTCTTCCGGCGGGGCCGGACAGACGAGGGAGACCCTATGGGATATACAAGACAAAACCGCAAATCCGGCGGCCGGGCGGCTGTCATGCTGGGCCGGACGCTGTTTTTCCTTTTCTTGACGGTAATACTGCTTCTGGCGGTATTGTTGGGGGTAATCTGGGTGCTGGAGAAGGGTCCGTCGCCTACGGTGACGGAGATCTTCTGCCGTTCCATGCGGGAGACCAGCGCCATCCGCTGGATTCCTAATATTTTCCTTACAGACCAGGAAATCGACGCCTTTAAAAGCCAGAGCACAGAAACCCTGGAAACACAGGAGGTAAACACCTCTCTCATCCGCATTGCCCAGGGCGGGCAGACGGAAGAGGAGGGCCAGGATCTGGAGCTGATCGAGATCTCCGACGGTACCATCAAAGGCAAGCTGCTGATTGTCCGGGACCCCTCCCGGGTGATCCTGGGTACGTCGGATAACCTGGGCAACCAGGCGGGGCTGCAGTTAACGGAGATGGTGGAAAAATACGACGGGGTGGCGGGCATCAACGCCGGAGGCTTTAACGATGAAAACGGCCGAGGCAACGGCGGCATCCCCCAGGGAATGGTCATCACGGACGGGGAACTGGTCTGGGGCCGGACCACTACCATGTATAATGTCATCGGCCTGGATGGCGACGGAATCCTCCACGTGGGGACCATGACCGGGCAGGAGGCCCTGAACCGGAACATCCGATGGGGCGTGAGCTTTGTGACCCACGACGGGCTGGCCTCCGCTTTGATTATCAACGGGGAGGTCCAGTACCAGAACCTGGCCAGCGGGGTGAACCCCCGCACCGCCATCGGCCAGCGGGAGGACGGGGCGATCCTGCTGCTGGTGCTGGACGGCCGGTCCATCAATACCCTGGGCGCCACCATGGAGAATATTTGCGACGTGATGCTTCAATACGGCGCTGTCAATGCGGGCAACCTGGACGGCGGATCCTCCACGGTGATGGTATACCAGGGAGAGATCATTAACTCCTGCGCCTCCGTCACCGGCCCGCGGAACATCCCCACAGGGTTTATCGTGCTGCAGGAGGGCCAAAGCGATGGCTGACTATAAAGATTGGGCCCGAAACGGAAACGCTGGCCGGGATCCCGCCCGGCGTTCGGGCCGGGAAGATAGGAACCCTGGGTATCCGGAAGAACCTGGGTATCCGGAGGAACCTGGGTATCCGGAGGAACCTGGGTATCCGGAGGAGTCCTCTGATTACGGGGAAAACAGGGGGCGCCCTGACGGGGGAAGAGTTTCCAATGTCCGGGGGCGGGGCCGTTCCGCGGCCGCCGGCAGGGAACCGGAGGAGGCATACTCCGCCAACCCCGGCGCTGGGGAAAAGCGCCGCCGGTCCCGGCGGCGCTGGCGGCGGTTCCTGTTTATTTACACGGCGGTATTTTTGCTTCTGGGAGCGGGAGGCTGTTTTGGTTTATACCGATACCTGGAGGCCTACGAGCAAGGGCGGCCGGAGCACGTGATGGACCAGCTCATGGCGGAGACGGACCCGGCGGAGTGGTACGCCTATGCCCGGGAGGGGATGGATCTTCCTGTGAGCGAGTTTGAGGATCCGGAGACCCTGTTCCAGCAGTACTATGACGCTGTGCTGCGCGACGCGGCCTATACCTACCGGAAGAGCACCGAGGAAGCTGGGGACGGAGCGGAGCGTTATGTGATCCGGGCGGGGGCTTCGGACCTGTGCGAGGTGATACTGACGCCTCGGGCGGACAGCGGGCTGGGGTTTGGCTTCCACCTGTGGGACGTGGGGGAGATCCGCTCCTGCTTTGCCATGAAGGGGCTGGAGAGCGTGGCGCTGGAGATCGACGCCCCGCCGGAGACGGAGGTGTTCATCAACGGGGTAGCGCTGGGCCAGGCCTACCAGACGGGGGAGATACCCTGCCCGGGGCTTACGGAGCTGGAGAGCCGGTTTGAGACCGTGCCCCATTATGTGCGCTACCGGGTGGACGCCATGTACGGGTCCGTGTCCGTAACCGACAGCCAGGGCCGGGAACTGGCCCCGGAAGGGGAGAGCGCGGAGGGGCTGGTGCGGTATGTGGTCCCGGCGGAGGAGACGTATTCCTTCACCGTCCGGGCCCCGGAGGGAGTGACCGTATCCGTGTGCGGGGCCCAGCTGGACCCGGCGGAGGCCGTCTCCTCCGGGCCGGGGATCCTGGAGGGGCTGGAGGCCTATCTGAAAGAGGGGGAGGGGTACCATACCCTGACCTATACCTTCTCCGGCCTGTACACCCAGCCGGAGATCACCGCCTGGGACGGAGAGGGCAACCAGCTGCGGCCCCTGCTGTGCCAGGACGGGGCACTGGTGTATTTCCTGCCCCAGGACGACGGGCTCCGCCAGGAGCAGCTGGCCCGGGTGGAGGAGTTCTTTAACGCCTATATCACCTATTCCGCCTCGGCCTATACCCAGGAGAATTACTACGCCCTCCTGGGCTGCATCCTGCCGGACACGGAGCTGTACGCCTACGTGCGGGATTCCGTGGACGCCATGATTTGGGCCTCCGCCACTCAGGTGCACTACGACGAGCTGTCCTTTGAGGATTTTGTCGCGGCGGGGGAGAATTGCTTTACCTGCACCGTGCGCTACAAAGCGGATTTCTCCGCCACGGCGTGGTATGAAAGCTACACCTATGATCTGGAAAACGCTTATGAGCTGGCCTTCGTCTGCCGGGACGGCGTGTGGTACGCCGCCGCCATGGCCGCCGTGGAGGGCTGAGAGAAAAAACCTGGCCGCCGGATGCAACGCATCCGGCGGCTCATTCGTTTATTGAGGTGAAAGGGGGCTGACAGATGAGCGGGTCTTTGCTGCGCGCGGGCAGGGATATTCAGGCCATTTATCAGAACCTGGCTCCGTCGGTCTACCGGCTCGGGTTTGCGTATATGAAAAACAAACAGGACGCCGAGGATGTGGTGCAGGAGACCTTCCTGCGCCTGCTGAAGCACGGCGGGGAATTTCCCGGCCTGGAGAGCGTCAAGGCGTGGCTGCTGGTCACCGCCTCCAATTTGTGCCGGGACAAGCTCCGGCGGCACAGCCGGCGGGAGTTGGACATCGACCAGTTTCCCCAGCTGGCTGCACCGGAGAGGGCGGAGGACCGCGGTATCCTGGAGGCGGTGCTGGGGCTGCCGGACCGGCTAAAAACCGTGGTGTACCTGTTTTACTACGAGGGATATGAAGCCGCAGAGATCGGAAGAATGCTGGGCGAGCCCCCCGGTACCATCCGCAGCAGGCTGTTCCGGGCGCGGAAACTGCTGAAAAAACAATTCGGTGGTGATTTTGATGAAGAATGAAAAGATTGTACGCGCATGGGATGTTATCACCATGGACGAAGAGGCGGACCGGCGTATTGCACGGGCCCTTCTGGCCGCATCAAAAGAAAACCACCAGGATAAGGAGGTTTTCATGAGAAACAAAAAATACAGGAAGCTGTCCCGGGTCTTGTTGGCGGCGGCGGCCGCCGCGGCGCTGCTGGCGGTGACGGCACTGGCCACCGACTGGTTCGGCCTGGCCCAGTATCTGGTGGAAGATTCGGAACGGACCGTCACGACGAAGACACAGGAAGGGGAGGAGACAACACAGCGGCAGCTGCTGTCCCTGGCGGGATGGCAGGGTTCCCCGGAATACCAGGCCAGCGCCCAATGGGAGGCATGGCGTCAGGAGTACATGGAGTCGGATCATCCGGCGTTCCAGGACGACTGGCCCCAGGGCCGGGACGAGGAATTTACCGCGCTGACCCAGATCTATCCCTGCTACGACGATACCATGGCGGACAAGCTTGTTTCCCTGGCGGAGGAGCACGGGCTGGCGCTGCACACCCTTCAGGGCGTGGGGTACGAGATGGCCAGCTTCTACAAGCTGGCCGGTACGGAGCCGATCCTGCTGGACGCCTGCAACCAGGGCTACGGCGGCTATGTATATCCCGACGGTTCCTTTAAGCTGGAGGGCAACGCGGCCCTGGACGGCGCCAACTGCGCCTACACCTTCCTGTGCGCCAAGGAGGGGAGCCTGCCCCCCTTTGATGTCTACGTCCGGGCGGGTGAAGACGTCTATCAGGAGTGGACCTACACCACCGGGGCCGGGGACACGGTGTGCCTGGATTACGCCCCGGAATGGCAGGAAGTGATCATCCTCTACGCCGAGAACGGGTCCTTTACCGTGGTGCTGGGTTCGGCGCCCAGCCGGGAGGCGGCGGAGGCCCTGGCGGACACCTTTGACTTCCACGCCGCCTGCATGGGTGAGCCCCAGGTGGAGCAGGTCGTCTCCCAGCCGGCCCACCGGGCGGAGGACCCGGGCCAGGCAGCCACGCTGGCAGACTTTACCGCCAGCGCCGAGTATCGGGCCAGCCATGAGCTGGGGCTGGGCCTGGCGCAGCTTCGCACCGGAGGGCCTTCCTACCAGAACTTCTATTACGCCTATCCCTCCGGACGGACGGAAGAGGACGCGCTGCTGAAGCGGATCGGGGAGAAATACGGCCTGGAACTCCATGAGACCCTGCGCTGGCTGGCGTCTCCCTCCTGGGCCATTGCCGGGGACCGGGATAGGGAGCCCATCTCCTTCCAGGGGATGTGCGCCTTGACTGGCTGCGGGGAGTTCCTCACGGACCCGGGGGCCTTTACGTCCTGCGTGTACTTCGACAACGGCGGGTTTGTCATAGACGGGCTGCTGTACATCCCCAAGGGGACGCTGTGCACCACCCTGGAATGGGGCCTGGAAAACGCCTATGGGGAGACCTGGTTTTACCAGACTGAGAGCGGCGCTGTGGTGGAGATCGGCACGGACACCGTCCAGGGGGCGCCCTCCTATATCCTGTACGAATCCCCCAACGCCTGGGTGCTCTACCTTTACGGGAACCAGGACCTGGAGCCCTACCGGCTGGAGGGCATAGCCGATCGGTATGATTTCGGGCAGTTTGCGTAACGCACGGTAAGAGGCGGCCCAGGCCGCATGGCCGGGCCGCCCCGGACGGCCGGGAAAGCGGCAAAGCCGCTTTCCCGGATCCGTAGGAACCGGGGCGCGGGGGCTTTTCCGCTCATCCGATAAAGGGAGACGGCGGCGCCCCTTTCGCGGAAGGGGCGCCGCCGTCTTGGCGGGAGGGCGGGAAATCCCGGGGAATGTTTTCCAGCCGCCGGCCCGGGAGACCCTGGCGGGCCGGCGGGGCGGCGGGAAATTCTGGGAAATGCCTCCCCGCCGGCCTCGCCTCTATGTGTCCTGGGGCTCCAGCTTGAAAAGGTCCGCCACGTCGTATATGGCAATATACGCCGCCGGGTCGATGCCGTGCACCAGCTCCCGCATACGGCTGATCTGGAAGCGGTTGAGGACCACCCAGACCACCTTCCGGTCCGCTCCGGAGTAGAAGCCCTTGGCGTCCAGGACGGTGATGCCCTGTTCAAAGGCGGCGGAGAGGGTGGTGCAGACCTCCTTGCAGCGGGTGGTGACGATGTAGATGGATTTTGCCCGGTCGAAGCCCTCCACAATGGCGTCCACCGTTTTCAGGGCGGCCATGTACGTGACGATGGAGTACAGGGGGAGGATCCAGCTGTGGATGACAAAGCCGCAGAGTATGTACAGGGCCACGTTGTAGATCATCACGAAGGTGCCCACGGAGAGGCCCAGCCTCTTGGCGAAGATCACGGCCATGACCTCTATGCCGTCCATGGCGCCGCCGTAGCGGATGGCCAGGCCGCTGCCCGCCCCGGAGATGAGCCCGCCGAACAGGGCGCACAGGAGCAGGTCGGAGCCGGCCAGAGGGGAGGCCAGGCTCACATCAATGGGCAGCACGTCCGTAATCAGCCAGGCCCCCAGGGAGTAGATCCCCACGGTATAGATGGCGCAGAGGGTAAAGGGCAGGCCCTGCTTTTTCAGGCCGTAGAGAAACAGCGGTATGTTCAGCAGGAGCAGAAACAGGGACAAGCTGAAGGCCTCCGGCGTGATCTGGGCCAGCAGCATGGATGTGCCGGAGATCCCGCTGTCATAAAGCCTTACCGGCGCCAGAAAGACGGTCACGCCGAAGGCGTTAATCAGTCCGGCGGCGGTGAGCAGGAGCAGGTTTTTTCCCTTGATCTGCCGCAGGGCCTGGAGGATTGATTTCATATAAGACCCACGTCCTTTCCCCCCGCCGGGCCGGCGGGGCTATGAATAAAACATTATATCACAAACGGCCCAGCGGGGCCAAGCCCGAGGAAACCGGGCCTTTCGGCCTCCGGCAAGGAGGCGGCCGGGCGCCCCAAAGACGGGGAAGCCGCCCTGAAAACAGGGCGGGCCGGCCGGGGAATATGGGGAAATACCCAGGCGCCGGGCGGTCCCGGCGCCTGGGCGCATGTCTCAAACGGGTGTGGCCCGCGGCGCTGGCGCGCCATCCGGGCAGAGCGCGTATGTCCCGAACGGGCGCCTTGGCAGGCAGGCCCCGCCCGGAGGCGTGCGCCGCCCCGGCCGGTCAGCTCTCCCGGTCCAGTCTCCGGACCAGGTCCTGAAACTGCTGTACGGTTTCCGCCGAGTCGGACTCAATGACCAGGGCTTCCCGGTTGGGGCAGGGGGCGATGTGCACCCCGCCGGGCGCGGCATCCAGCCGCAGCCCGTCGGAGAAATCCGCCCCGGCCTCCATCAGGTTCCCCGCCAGGGCGCGCATCAGCCGCGCCCGGCGGGCCGTCCGGTAGATCGACCGGCAGGCATAGAGCCCAGCCTCCCTCTCACGGGGCTCCTCCTCCGGCGCCGGCCGGGCCGGCGGGGCCGCCTCTAACCGCAGGCGGCCGTCCATAGCGTCCAGGTTGGCCTGGTAGTAGGACCGGGGATCGCCGATGTCTCTCCAATACCCCTCCATAGGCAGCCCGAACAGGCCCTCCTCCCGGGCCAGGAGCCGGGGGAACAGGTCCCGGGCAAAATCGTAGGGCACGCCCTCCGGCACCAGCTCCATGGCCCGGGGAGAGACGGCATAGATGCCGGTGTTTACCAGGTCGGTCACCACCTTTTCCCAGGGCGGCTTTTCGATGAAGCTGCGCACCGCCCCCCGGGCGTCCGTCACCACCAGCCCATAGGATACCGGCGCCTCATGGGCGCACAGGGCCATGGTCACCGCCCCGTCCAGACGCCGGTGAGCCTCGAACAGCGCCCGCAGGTCGAAGTCGCACACCGCGTCTCCGCTGATCACCAGAAAACTGCGGCCCTGGTAGAAGTCCCGGCAGTTCTTTACCGCGCCCGCCGTGCCCAGGGGCTTGTCCTCCACCCGGTACTCCATGTGTACCCCAAAGGCGCTCCCGTCCCCGAAGTAGTCCCGGATCTTCTCCGGCATGCAGGCCAGGGTGCAGCATAGCTGGGTAAAGCCGTTGCGCGCCAGCAGGCGGACGATGTGCTCCAGCACGGGCCGCCCCGCCAGCTCCGCCATGGGCTTGGGGATCGCCCCGTGGGTCACCGGCTCCAGCCGTGTGCCCCGGCCTCCGGCCAGAATGACTGCTCTCATATATCGAAAACTCCTTTGCAGCGAATATGCAGGGAGTTTTTGCTTTTTTCGGCGAAATATTCTCGCTTTCTCCGGCGGAATGTGGTAAGATAACCTTGTATTGCCATAGGCAGCTGGCCCCGGGCCAGGGGGAGGGAAGGTTTTGGACAGCAACAGCAATAAAATCCAGCGGATGTTGGAACCGGGACTGAAGATGTATCTTTTTGTCCTGGTCGCCTTTGCCGCCGCCGCCGTGTTCTTCAACCGCGTCCTGGCTATGGTGGAGGGAGGCATCATTCTCGTCCTGCTGGTTTACTCCATCATCAGCACCCGGCGCCGGAGAAAAGCGTTCCGGGAGTTCGTGGAGTCCGTGACCTACAATACGGAGTCCGCCACCAGCAACACCCTTATCCATTTTCCCCTGCCCATGGCGGTGTTCCGGCTCAACGACAGCAGCGTGGTCTGGGGCAACCAGCTTTTCTGGGAGATGTGCGGCCGGAACGGACCGGCGTTTGAGGCCAAACTCACCACCCTGGTGCCCGGGTTCAGCGGCAAGTGGCTGCTGGAAGGTCGTACCCGCCTGGCGGAGCTGCTTACCGTGGGCGGCCGGAAATACCAGGTCAACGGCAATATGGTCCGCTCCGGGACCCAGGAGGCGGAATATGAGTTTACGGGCATCACCTACTGGGTGGATGTGACCGACTACGACGATATCCGGCTGGAGTACCAGAACTCCCGCCCCGCTGTGGCGGTGGTGGTGGTGGACAACTACGACGAGCTGATCAAGCCCCTTACCGACCGGCAGCGCACCGAGATGCGCGGCGCCCTGGACGCCGCCGTGGAGAAATGGTGCGAAGGCCGGGGCGGTATCCTGCGGCGCACCGACCGGGACCGGTATATGTTCATTTTCGAAAAGCGCCACCTGGACGAGATCGTCCGGGACAAGTTTTCCCTGGTGGACGGGATCCATTCCATTGTTAACCTCACGGGGATCCACGCCACGGTGAGTATAGGCGTGGGCCTGGACGGGGAAGGATACGAGGAGAATTTCTCTTTCGCCAACCTGGCCGCGGAGATGGCCCTGTCCCGGGGCGGGGACCAGGCGGTGATCAAGAACAAGTTCAATTTTGAGTTTTTCGGCGGCCGGGGCACAGAGGTGGAAACCCGCACCAAAGTCAAGTCCCGGGTCATGGCCACATCCCTGTCCCGGCTGATCCAGGATGCCTCCCGGGTGTACGTTATGGGCCACCGGTTCGCGGACCTGGACGCGGTGGGGGCGGCCGTGGGGGTGTGCTGCATTGCCCGGAAGCTGGGATGCCAGGCCCAGATCATCATCGACGGGGAGCGCAACGCCGCCGGCGCCCTGATCACCGCGGCGCGGAATACGCCGGAGTACAAGGACGCGTTCATCACGGCCCAGGAGGCCATCCTCCGTGCGGATAACCGGACGCTTTTGGTGGTGGTGGACACCCACCGGCCGGAGCAGGTGGAGGACGAGAGCCTGCTGACGGCCTGCAGCAACCGGCTGGCGGTAATCGACCACCACCGCCGGGCCGCCACATATATCAAAAACGCCACCATGAGCCTGTACGAGCCCAACGCCTCCTCCGCCTGCGAGCTGGTGACGGAGCTAATGCAGGAGCTGGTGGAACAGTCGGACATACTGCCGGTGGAGGCGGACGCGGTGCTGTCGGGGATCGTGCTGGACACCAAGAGCTTTACCCTGCGTACCGGGGAGCGCACCTTCGACGCGGCGGCGTTCCTCCGCCGGGCGGGGGCCGATCCGGTGCGGGTCAAGAAGATGTTCCAGAGCGGC
>CALWYY010000005.1 GCA_944385885.1 uncultured Oscillospiraceae bacterium
CTGTCCAAAGGCGAGTACATCATCGACATCATGAACGAGATCGGCTACGACGTGGCCATTCCCGGAAACCACGAATTTGACTACGGCATGGAGCAGTTCCTTTCCCTGACGGAGGCGGCGGAGTTTCCCTATGTATCCGCCAACTTCCTCTATGAGGGGGAGGGCGTCCTGGAGCCGTACACGATCCTGGAAGCCGGCGGGATGAAGATTGCCTTTGTGGGCATCAGCACCCCCAAGACCGTTACCACCTCCACCCCCGCCTACTTCCAGAATGAGGCCGGGGAG
This sequence comes from uncultured Oscillospiraceae bacterium, assembly GCA_944385885.1. Lineage (GTDB taxonomy): Bacteria > Bacillota > Clostridia > Oscillospirales > Oscillospiraceae > Apopatocola. Next base: position 286 of record CALWYY010000005.1, read on the forward strand.
TTCGTGTATACCTTCTGCCAGGACGAAACCGGCGAGGCCCTGTACACAGCCGTGCAGGAAGCGGTGGACGCCGCCCGGGCGGAGGGCGCACAGGTGGTGGTGGCGCTGGCTCACCTGGGCATCGAGCTGGACTGCTCCCCCTGGACCTCCTCTGAGGTCATCAACAACACCTCCGGTATCGACGTGATGCTGGACGGCCACTCCCACTCTGTCATTCCAGGAGAGGTTGTCCAGAACAAGGACGGCCAGGACGTGATCCTCACCTCCACCGGCACCAAGCTGGAGAACATCGGCTGCCTGACGATCCACGGAGACGGGACTTTCTCCACCGCCCTTATTAGCGACAGCGGCATGGGCGCTTTCATCGAGGGCATCCAGGCGGAGTTTGAGGAGCTGGTCAATGAGGTGGTGGCCATTACCGACGTGGACCTGGTCATCAACGATCCCCAGCAGCCGGATGTGCGGATTATCCGCACCCAGGAGACGAACCTTGGCGATCTGTGCGCGGATGCGTACCGGTTCATCTCTGGCGCGGACGTGGCCATCGTCAACGGCGGCGGCATTCGCAGCGCGATTCCCGCCGGGGACATCACCTATGGACAGATCATCGCCGTGCATCCTTTCGGCAATGAGCTGTGCGTGGTGGAGGCCACCGGCCAGGAAATCCTGGACGCTCTGGAACTGGGAGCCTCTCAGCTTCCGGGCGAGAGCGGCGGGTTCCTGCACGTATCCGGTATGACCTACACCGTGGATCTGAGCGTGGAGTCCTCTGTGCTGCTGGATGAGAACGGCATGTTCCAGGGCGTGGAGGGCGAGTACCGGGTGAAGGATGTGACCATCGGCGGCGAGCCTCTGGATCTGGAGGCCACCTATACCCTAGCCAGCCACAACTACAAGCTCAAGGACTGCGGCGACGGCTACACCATGTTCCAGGACAACGTATTCCTCCAGGACAGCGTGATGCTGGATAACCAGGTGCTGATCAATTACATCATTGACGGCCTGGGCGGCATCGTGGGCGAGGAGTACGCCGATCCCTACGGCCAGGGCCGGATCACTATCCTTCCGGCTGCCTGAAAAGAGCAAGCACAGCTGCCGGACGGAGAGCGGGCGCTTTTGCGCCCGCTCTTTTTGCAGCGGGATGCCGGCGCCGCGGGAAAAACACCGGGAGCAGCCAGTCTGGCTGCTCCCGGCGCTATCCAGGGGGCTTAAAGCGGTATCTGGATCATTTTGCGCAAATGGACCGGCGGTATTTTATAACGTTTCCGGTCGTAGGTAAGAAATCCGGTCACTTCGGCTTCCACGTCGGTGAGCTGGCAGAACACACTCCCGGCCAGCCCCTGGCCGGCCTGGTCGCGAATCTGGTCGAACAGCTCCTGTACCGCAAAAGCCAGGCGCTGGGGGCTGTCATACAAAACGTTGGCGGTGTTCTTAGCCGACCAGCAATGGCCCTCCGTCCGGTTTCCCAGGCCGCCGCAGGCGGACAGAAGAAGGGCCCGGCCTTTGCTGTCGGCCCGGAGCCGGAGCCGCGGGCCAAGGCTGTGGACGCTTTTGAATACGCCATACCCCTGGTCGACCCCGCCGCTGGCCCGGTCGATGAGCCGGGTGCCGTCCAGTTCGTCCAGGTAGGTGCACAGGCTGTCTGTGTCAAACTGGCCCCGCCCTTCGTCAAACAGCTCCCAGATTACTACGGACGGCGCGTTCATAAGCTGCTGCGCCGTTTCCCGAAGCTCCCGCTTGAACTGGTTCCGGCTGTCCGCATCCTTGCGTCCGAAAAGAGCGTGGCTGTTATCCCGGACACCGGGCAGGGGCGGCAGCCCCGGCCGGCCGCCGGCGGGCAGGCCCTGGAGAACCATTACCCCCAGCCGGTCACAGTGCCAGTAAAACCGGGGACATTCCACCTTGTCCCGCAGACGTATGGCGTTAAAGCCCATGGCCTTCACGGCCTTCACATCCCGCAGCAGGGCCTCGTCCGTGGGCGGGGTGGACAGGCCGTCGGGCCACAGGCCTTGGTAGAGAACACCGTTAAAGAAAATGGGGGACCCGTTGAGGAAAAAGCGCCGATGTCCCTGGCTGTCCCGCCGGAGGGTGAGGGAGCGAAGGGCAAAGTAGCTGTGCACCAGGTCTTTCCCCAGGGATACCTGCATGCCGTATAACCGGGGCGTCTCCGGACTCCATAGCTCCAGGCCGTCGGTGGGGATACGTCCGGCTTGGCCGGCCGCCAAAGCGTATTCCACGCCGTCCACCGTCACCGTGCAGGCATCTCCCTCGCCGGCGCTCCCCCCGGGATTTACCGTGACCTCCAGGACATTTTCCTCTGGCAGGGGAACAATACGAAGGGAGGACACATATCCGTCCGGCACACTCTCGCACCAGACTGTCTGCCAGATACCGCTCCAGGCAGTATAGCGCTTCTGTCCGCCGTAGGAACAGGGACCGGAGGTCAGGCGGTCCCGTACCCGTACCGTCAGGATGTTTTCCCCGTCCCCTTCCGTCAGAAGCTCCGTAATATCCGCCCAGAAACCGGTGTATCCCCCTGCGTGGGTGAGGGCTAGCTGGCCGTTGCAGAAAACCTCTGCCTCCTGGTCTACCGCGCCGAAGTGAAGCAGCACCGGACCCCGGCGAAACCCCTCCGGCAGACGAAAGGCGCGGCGGTACCACAGCGCCCCTTCCGGACCCAAAGCCTTTTCCACGCCGGACAGGGGACTCTCCGGCGGGAAGGGGACGAGGATCTGCCCGTCATACTGGGCGGGTTCCTCCCCGGCGGTAAACGCGTAGTCCCAGGGACCATTTAAGTTCAGGTAGGAATCCCGGATGAGTTGTGGCCGGGGGTACTGGGGCAGAATATCCTCCCCGCTGAATTTTTCACCGTAGGGTGTAAGCATGGCATGAACCGCCTTCCATGAGGGTGGCTAAAATTATACCGTTCTTCCGAGGAAAATGCAAGCGGGCCGGAAAGAGAGGGTCTCTCCGGCCCGCCTGGGAGGACATGGGCGCCGCGTGTCTCAGCTTGTGTACCGGTCAATAAATTCCGGATGCAGTTTAGAATAGACGATTTTCTGTTCCTCATACAGGCCGTAGTTGGCTGAGAGCATATAGCTTATAGCGCAGGCCACGGCAAAAAACCGGATGTTGGCCCCGCCAAACATCTCCAGCCCCAGAAACACGGAGCTGATGGGGCAATTCAGACAGCCGCAGAACATACTCAGCAGACCCACCGCCGCTCCTACCCCCGGATCGATGGAGAGAAAGCCGCTCAACAGGCAGCCCATAGTGGCCCCGATGAACATGGATGGGACGATCTCTCCTCCCTTGAATCCGCAGGAGACGCTAATAACGGTGAAGACCAGTTTCCACAGAAAAGCGGCAGGGCGGGCATGGCCCTGAAGGCTGGCGGCCACCACGTCCATTCCCGCGCCGTTGTAGTCCATGGTCCCCACCAGCTGGGTGAGAATGGCCAGCAGCAGGCCCCCGGCGGCAATGCGCCAGAACCGGTTTGGCAGGAGGCGGGCAGTTAGGCGGTGGCCCTGGCGCAGCGAGAGGCAAAACAGAATGCTCATCCCGGCCCCGGCCAAGGAAATCAGCGCCACCGCGCCGATGTTCTCCAGAGAAAAAGAAATGGCGGGGAGAGGAAAGTACTCCCCCGGCACTCCCAGAACGCCCGCAACCCAGGTGGCAGTGAGAGCGGCGGTAAGGCAGGGGACGATGGCGGAAAAGTGCAGGATGCCCACGCTGGCCACCTCTATGGCAAACACGGCAGCGGTAAGAGGAGCGCCGAACAAGGCGGAGAACACCGCGCTCATACCGCACATAACGATCAGATGGGTATCCTTTTCCCCCTGGCGGAACAGGCGGGCCAGGTGGTAACCCAGGACGCCGCCTATTTGCAAAGCCGCCCCCTCCCGGCCCACGGAAGCCCCCAGCAGGTGAGATAAGACAGAGCTGACAAAGATTACCGGTCCGGTCATAAGAGGGATCCGGGCGGGGGAATGGATGGCCAGAAGGATGCCGTTGGTATCGGTGGGCTGCAAAGCCCGGATGTGGTACAAAAGGGCAATTCCCAGCCCGCCCAATGGCAGGCACCAGATCAGCCAGGGGTGCTGGATCCGCAGCCCGGTGGCCAGGCGGACGCACAGGCTGAAGGCCGAGCCCACCAGCCCGCCGGCCAGGCCCAATAGAAGCCCGGCTAAAACCCAGAGAAAAAACCCCCGCAGGTAACCAACGCCGTGCCGGAGCCCGGCCCGGAACCGTCCGGCTTCTTTGGCGGCGGCTTGCCTGTCTCTGTCCATCTTCATACCCCCTGCCCGGCCGGAGGGCAAATACCCCGGCCCGTCTGTAAAAGGTATACCACTTTGCGCCCGGCGGCGTCAATCGCCGGCGGGAAAATCCGGCGGCCTGGCGGGGAAATAGCCGGTACCAGGGGACTTCTTCGCCGGTACCGGCGTTGGAAAACGCGGCCGACCCGGCAGATCTTCTGCCGGGCCGTGGGTCCCTGTGGGAGCGGGGTTAGCCCCGCAAATAGTTTTTCAGTCCGGTAAAATCGGGACTCTCCAGGGGCAGGGGGAAACCGGGGCCTCGGATATCCCGGAGGCGGTGGGCGTTGGAAGCCCGGAGCCGCTTTATGGAGGCGGGAATGCCGGCTGGCTCCTGGGAGAAGTACAGCTCGGCCGCATCCGCCTGAAAATCCTCTGGCCAGCAGCCCAGAATGGAGTACAGGGAGTTGGAGGGTTTATCCACATGGGCGGGCCAGAACAAACCTCCGTACTGGCGCACGGCACCTGGCAACTCGGTAAGAGATACCCGCCGGGCCATAAACAGCAGCTCCCGCTCTTCCGTGCGCCGGCCGGTGGAGCCCATTACTGTCTGCCGGCCAAACACGGCCGGCCGGTTGGAAAAGCCGGGGCGAAGGGAGTCCAGCCAGCGGGAAAAAGCGGCCGCTTTCCCCAGATCCGGAAACAGGCAGATGCAGTGGATCTCCTCAGACGTGGTGACCTCCACCCCAGGGATGAAGCCCAGTCCCGCCTCCCTGGCCGCCGCAGCCGCCGCCGGGCAATTCCGGGCAGAATTGTGATCCGTCAGGGCAATCAGGTCCAGCCCGGCATCCCGGGCAGCCCGTACAATCTCCCCCGGGGTCATGGCGTCGTCCCCACAGGGGGACAGGCACGAGTGAATGTGCAGATCCGTGTAAATCATGACGTTACCACCTGTTGCAAAATCTGAAGCGCTATCCCTTTTTACCGGAGGGCGCATCCCCTTCCGGGGCCCGGGAGAGAAATACGCAGTTTTTCAATTCCGTCCGCCCGGAGACCACATCCTCGGCGAAGGCCCGGCAGGTGGGGGACCCGCAGGCGCCGCAGTCCATCCCCCGCAGGGTACCGGTCAGCTCCCGGATCTCCTCCATCATCTCCATGGCCCGGGACAGATCCGGGTCCAGGCGCAGGGCGTGGCTTGCCTCCGGCTTTTTCTCCCAGCGCATATCGTCCGTGGGGCAGCCCCCGGAGGGGAGCACCGGCCCAATATGGCGCATCAGGCGCAGAATACGGGCTTTGGCAATGAAGGGGTTTTCCACCGTCAGCGCGCCGCCCACGCAGCCGGGGTAGCAGGCGTTGAGCTCTACCAGATCCACGTTGGACAGCTTGCCGTTTTCCAGCGCCTCCAGGATGCGGATGATGTTTTCCATCCCACTGGCCGCCAGATGGTTTGGCTCCATCACGGCGGTGGACTGCCCGCCGGACATGGCCCAGCCTATACCCATGGGCCCGGAGTGGGCCTCCCGCTCGTGGTCGTCCAGATCCCCGATCACCGCCGAGAGACGAGGGGCCACCTCTGCAATGGATACGATCCCCGTCAGGGCGGCCTTCAGCGTGCCCAGGGGTGCCTTGGCGCTGGCGCATTTGGCCGGGCAGGGGGAGATGAACACACAGCCGATATCCTCCAGCGCCAGACCGGTCTTTTCCGCCGCCAGGCGCTTGCTCCAGCGGGCGGCGATCTCCATGGGCGAGCGGTAGTTGAGCAGGTGCGGCAGAAGCGAGGGAAACCGGATGCGCACCACCCGCAGGATCACCGGACAGGCGGTGGTGATGATAGGGTGGGGGATGCTCCCGGAACGCAGCTCCCGGTGGATCACGGCGCTCATAGCCTCCGCCGCTTCCGCCACCTCAAATACCTGGTCAAAGCCAATCCGGCAGAGCCCCTCCAGAATCGGCGCACGGGTATGGATGCCGGGAAACTGACCGTAGAGAGAAGGGGCCGGCAGGGCAATGGTGTATTTGTGCTGGCCCAGCACCTCGTCTAAAGAATCCACCTTGGCCTTCATGGCATGGTGGGGGCACACGTGGATACACTCCCCGCACACAACGCACCGGTCCCGGATAATCACGGCCTTCCCGTCACGTACGCGGATGGCCTGGGTCGGGCAACGCTGCATGCAGGTGGTGCAGCCCACACATTGGGTTTCGTCCAGGTAAATGGATTCGTAACCGGCGTTCAAATCGGTTCCTTCCCTTCGGCAAAGATCGTCACGGAGAGCGTAGTGCCCTGTCCCACCGCCGTTTTGATCTCAAAGACGTCGCTGTACTTCTGAATGTTTGGCAGGCCCATCCCGGCGCCAAACCCCAGGTCCCGGATGTTCTGCGGCGCGGTGGACCAGCCGGCCTGCATGGCCAGTTCCAGGTCGGGGATGCCGGGACCGTGATCCTCGAAGACCACCGCCACCGCCTGGGGGGAAATGGTGGCCGTCACCGTCCCGCCGCCGGCGTGGATGACCATATTGATCTCCGCCTCATAGGTGGTGATGGCCACCCGGCGGATCATCTCCGGCGAAAACCCCAGCTCCTTAAGGATGCGCTTGATGTGGCCCGAGGCCTCCCCGGCCCGGGCAAAGTCGTTCCCGGGTACCTGGTAGGTCCGGGTGATGGCGGTCATTGTGCCGGCCGGAGTCCCGCGCCGTACAGCAGACCGCAGGCCTCGTACATCTCCTTGCCGGTGGTCAGCACGCAGACCCCGCAGCTTTCCGCCAGAGACAAAATCTGTTCCGTGGGTGCCTTGCCCCGGAGAAAGACCACGCAGGCGGTGTCCAGCATCTCAGCGGTGCGGATGACCTGGGGGTTTACAAGGCCAGTGAGAAGCACGTCGGGCTGCCCGCCCAGGGCCAGCACGTCGCTGAGCATGTCGCCGGCGTAGGCGGTAGTCAGGTCCCGGTCACCCTGGATGCGGCCCAGGGGCGCCCCGGTTTCCAGCAGAGTGGCGATTTCAGCAATTTTCATATTCCATCCGATCCTTTCGGCAGTATCCGGACATACATGCATGCAGTATAGCAAATCCGCCGGAACTTGACAAGCCGGAAAAGCGCCGGAGGGAAACTGGGGGCCGAACCGCCCCGCTGTTGTGGATTCTGTCAAAAAGTCGCAAAAGAAAAAAATAGTACTGGAATTACCGCAGGCTATGTGATATATTAAATCGTCAGAAGAGCCGCATTTTTGCAGCAAACTTCACAAATTTTAAACGAAAATTGCGGGAAAATCGCCAAATACCCAATAGAAACGGAGCGCGTACTGGATAGGGCGCGGAACCCGTCGTCTGTGGATAATATCATACATGTTCTGCGGGAAATGTTCAATAGCTAATTTTTCGCAGGCTCCGAGCCGGACAGGGCTCGGACTCCCATGGCAGGCAAAAGCATTTATATAATATGAGGTGGAAAGGAATGTCACTGAAAAACCTGAACGGTGTGCATATTCCGCACAGGAAGAACACAGCCGGCATGCAGGCCGTGAAGATGCCGCCCCCGGCCACGGTCACCATTCCGCTGTCTATGCACATCGGCAAGCCCGCCAACTGCGTAGTGGCGGTGGGAGACCATGTGGGTGTGGGGCAGCTCATTGGCGAGCCGGGGGGCTTTGTCTCGTCGCCGGTATATGCCAGCGTGTCCGGCACGGTGAAAAAGATCGTTCCCATGCTCCAGTTTATGGGGGCGACCTGCCAGGCGGTGGTGATCGAGTCCGACGGGCAGATGACGCCTGCGGACACGGTGAAAGCCCCGGAGATCACCGACTACGACAGCTTTATCCGTGCGGTACGGGACAGCGGCGTGGTAGGCCTGGGCGGCGCTACGTTCCCCACGGCGGTGAAGCTGGACGTAAAGGACACCTCCCGCATCCAGGAGATCATCATTAACGGTGCCGAATGCGAAGGCTACATCACCAGCGACCACCGGACCATGCTGGACCGCACCCAGGACGTGGTAGAGGGCTGTGGGCTTTTGGAGAAGTGGCTGGGCGTAAAGAAGATTGTCATTGCCATCGAGGACAACAAGCCCGACTGCATCGCCCGCCTGCGGGAGGCCACCCGGGACGATTCCTGCGTGGAGGTGCGCGCTCTGCCCTGCATGTACCCCCAGGGGGGTGAAAAAGTGCTGATCTACCACGTGACGGGGAAGGTCATGCCCGAGGGCAAGCTCCCTATCGACGTGGGTTCCGTGGTGATGAACGTCACGTCCCTGGCGGTGCTGGCGGCCTATTGCCGCACGGGTATGCCCCTGGTGGAAAAGTGCGTGACGGTGGACGGCTCCGCCATCCGGGAGCCGAAGAACGTGATCGCCCCCATTGGTGCCTCCTGCCGGGAGGTGGTGGAGTTTGCGGGAGGCTTCTCCTGCGAGCCGAAGAAGATGGTCCTGGGCGGCCCCATGATGGGCGTGGCCCAGTACGACCTGGATGCGCCGGTGGCCAAGGGCACCAGCGCGATTCTGGTGTTTAACGAGAAGGATGCCCGGCCGGTGAAACCCACGGCCTGCATCCGCTGCGGCGGCTGCGTGGATCACTGCCCCATGCGCCTGATGCCCACGGAGATCGAGCGGGCCTATGAGAAGAAGGACGCCGAGGCCCTGCGGGAACTGAAGGTGGGGCTGTGCATCGAGTGCGGCTGCTGCGCGTTCCACTGTCCCGCCAACCGGCCTCTGGTGCAGGTCAATAAGCTCTCCAAGAGCTTCCTGCGGGACTACGATAACCAGATGAAAGCACAGAAGGAGGCGGGAAAATGAGCGACCTTGTGGTAAGCGTTTCGCCCCATTACCATAGCAAAAACTCTACCCGGCGGGTGATGCTGGATGTGATCATCGCCCTGCTGCCCGCGTTGATCGCCTCCTGCGTGATCTTCGGGCTGCGCTCCCTGCTGCTGACGGCGGTGTCCGCGGCGGCCTGCGTGGCGCTGGAATACATATGGTGCCGGGGCATGAAAAAAGACCCCACGGTGGGCGACCTGTCCGCTGTGGTCACCGGGATCCTTCTGGCCTTTAACGTGCCGGCGGGCATGCCGGTGTGGCAGCTGCTGGTGGGGGACGTGATCGCCATCATCGTGGTGAAGATGCTCTTCGGCGGCCTGGGCTGCAACTTTGTAAACCCCGCGCTGGTGGGCCGGGTGTC
>CALWYY010000006.1 GCA_944385885.1 uncultured Oscillospiraceae bacterium
AGGGCCAGAACTTCCTGCTGATGGATGAATTTGAGAACACGCCTTACGCCCTGTCCCTGTGGCAGAAGGAGCAGGAGCTGATCCGGTCCCTGGACATCCGGTGCATGATCCCCCTGCGCAAGGAAAAACAGATCGTAGGGCTGGCCCTGCTGGGACGCAAGGAACGGAGCAGCCGGTACACCTACATGGAACTGGATTTTCTCACCACCCTGGCCAGCGTGGCGTCCATCGCCGTGGACAACGCCCGGCTGTATGAGCAGATGTTCCGCAAGGCGCGGACGGACAGCCTGACGGGGGTGTGGAACTACACCCATTTTATGGAGCGCATCCAGCAGGTCTGGGAGCAGGCGGGGGGAGCCCCCCTGTCTTTGCTGTACGTGGACATAGACGACTTTAAGCTGTACAACCAGCTCTATGGGTCCAAGGAGGGGGACTGGGTCCTGTGCCGGGTAGCGGAGGCCATCCGGAGCTGTGCCGGGGAGCGGGGGGAAACGTTCCGCTGCGCGGGGAAGGTGTTTGCCCTGCTCATGCCGGGAAGCGACGTCCGGGAGGCCGGAACGGCGGCCCGGGAGATCCAGCGGAGAGTGGCCCAGCTGAAAGAATTCCCCGGCCGGGAAAACCAGAAGACGGTCACGGTGAGCATCGGCATCTGCGCCTACCCCTACGCGGCCTCCGGGGTCAAGGAGCTGATGGACAACGCGGATCTGGCGGTGTACACCGCAAAGAACCGGGGGAAGGGGAACGTAACGGTCTTCCACGGCAGCAAACCTTCCGCCAAGGCCCTGGCCTAGCGGGCCCAGGAGGTGGCGGACTTTTTCCGGACGAAGAACGGCGGGGACCTGGATGCGTCCCTATCCACGGTGTACGCCCTCACCGCCGCCATTGACGCCAAGGACCACTATACCTACGCGCACAGCCAGAACGTGGCTCGGTACAGCTCCATCGTGGCCCTGGCGGCGGGGCTGAGCGACGAACAGGTGTCCATGATTTACGAGGCGGGGCTGCTGCACGACATTGGCAAGATCAGCGTGCCGGAGAGCATCCTGCTGAAAACCGGCCGGCTGGACGAGAAGGAGTACGGGATTATCCGGACCCACGTAAACAACTCCATTGAGATGATCCGGCATTTGCCCAACATGGATTACCTGGTCCCCTATGTGGTGTCGCACCACGAGCGGTGGGACGGCAAAGGGTACCCCCGCGGGCTGGCCGGGGAGGAGATCCCATTGCCGGCCCGGTGTCTGGCGGTGGCGGACGCCTTTGACGCCATGACCACAGACCGGCCGTACCGGAAGGGAATGCCGGCCGAGCAGGCGGCGGAGGCGATTGCGGCGGAGGCCGGCAAGCAGTTTGATCCGGAGATCGCCCTGCTGTTTGTCCGGCTGGTTCGCAGCGGGGATATTCAGGTTTTCAAGAACTGAGGAAGGGGAACGAACGGCCCATGCATGACGAGCTCACCCGGGTGGACATACAGAAAATGCAGGAGGAGCTGGAGCACCGGGAGCAGGTGCTCATGCCGAAGATCCTGGAGGAGGTAAAGACCGCCCGGGCTTTTGGCGATCTCAGCGAGAATTTTGAGTACAAGGCGGCCAAGCAGGAGCAGCGCCGGAACATGAGCCGTATCCGGTACCTGCGCCAGATGCTGGCCACGGCGGTGGTCATCGACGCCGCATCCCCGGAGGACGTAGCGGGGCTTTTCGACCGGGTGACGCTGTATCTGGAGGATGAGGGGGAGGAGACGACGGTGCGGTTTGTCACGACCCTGCGGCAGAACGCCCTGGAGGGGCTCATCAGCAAAGAATCCCCCCTGGGCCGGGCGGTGCTGGGCCACGGCGTGGGGGAGAGGGTCTATGTGCAGGTCCGGGAGGACTACGGCTATTGGGCCCAGATCCGGGGCATAGAGAAGGGCCGGGACGACGAGAGCCTGGACATCAGCGCGTACTGAGTTAGGAGGCGGAATGGATACACGGGAATGGGCCGGCCCGAGCTTAGGCCGGCCGGCGGACAAGCGGGAGCCGGCGGAGGAGCGCTGCTATGATTTCCTGGACGGTCTGGGGATCGAATACCGCCGGGTGGACCATCCCCGGGCGGACACCATAGAGGCCTGCGCCTCAGTGGAGCAGCGGCTGGGCGCGCCGGTGTGCAAGAACCTGTTTCTCACCAACCGGCAGCAGACGGAATACTATTTGCTGCTCATGCCGGGGAACAAGCCCTTCCGCACGAAGCATCTCTCCCGGCAGATTGGGACGGCGCGGCTCTCCTTTGCGGGAGCGGCGGCCATGAAGGAGCTGTTGGGAGTGGAGCCCGGGTCGGTGAGCCTTTTGGGCCTGCTCCAGGACCGGGAGGGCCGGGTGCACCTGGTATTGGATGAGGACCTGAAAAGAGAGGAATGGCTGGGCTGCCATCCCTGCCGGAACACCTCCACTTTGGGCCTGCGGATGGAGGACGTGCTGGAAAAAGTGATCCCTCGGCTGGGACACAGCCCGGTATGGGTGGCCTTACCCTGGCAGGAGGAGGAGAGGGAGGGGAAAGATCCATGACGCTGGTGATTATGGCAGCTGGCCTGGCCTCCCGGTACGGCGGCGCCAAGCAGATTGAGCGGGTGGGCCCCGGCGGGGCGATCCTGATGGAGTACACCATTCATGATGCCATGCAGGCGGGATTTGACCGGTTTGTGATTGTCCTGAAGCCGGATATGCTGGAGGATTTCCGGCAAGTATGCGGCCGGCGGCTGGAAGGGAAGGCCGCCGTGGCCTACGCGTTTCAGAGCTTTGAAAGCTTGCCGGAGGGATACCGCCCGCCGGAGGGACGGGTAAAACCCTACGGCACCGTACCGGCGGTGCTATGCGCCAAGGGGGAGATCCAGGGCCGGTTTGCGGTGGTCAACGCCGACGACTATTACGGGCCGGAGGCGTACCGGCTGATGTACGGGGCTCTGGCGGAACTGCCGGAGACAGGGACAGCGGCCATGGTGGCCTACCGGCTGAAGAACACTGTCAGCCGTTTCGGCACGGTGACCCGGGGGGTGTGTACCGTGGAGGACGGGCGGCTGACAGAAGTGCGGGAGACGTACAAGATTCATCGTCTTCCGGACGGGAGCATACGATCCGCCGATCCGGAACCGGAAGGGACCGAGCTGTGGGGGGACTCCCCCGTATCTATGAACTTTTGGGGCTTTACGCCATGGATGCTGGGGCGGATGGAGGAATACTTTGAAGCGTTTCTGGCGGGACCGGAGGGAACGCAGCTGAAAAGCGAGTGCCTTCTGCCGGTGATGGTGGG
>CALWYY010000007.1 GCA_944385885.1 uncultured Oscillospiraceae bacterium
TTGGGAATGAACATGCCGGTGACAATCTCTCCCGCCTCCAGGGCCGTCTGCCGGTTGCGGATGAAAAACCGGTCCAGCGCCATCCGGCGCACGCCCCTGGCACTGCCCAACTCCAGCTCCGTGTCCATAACCAGCAACGCCGTGGCCATGTCCGCGCTGGCGTTGCCCGTGCACAGGTTCCCTCCTATGGTGGCCAAACTTCTGGTCTGGCATGCCCCCACGCTCTCCGCCGCCTGGCTGAGCATGTCGTAGGGCCCCGGCTGGGTCCGGAAATAGTCCGCTACTTCCATTAAAGAGGTGGATGGCCCTATAAAGATGCCGTCTTCCTCTTCCCGTATCCCCGTCAGCTCCGGAATCAAAAGATCAATCAGCCGCCGGTCCGCTCGCTTGCATAAGCGTAGCTGGACCATTACGTCGGTGCCCCCCGCGATAACCCCGCTGTCCGGGTACCGTTCCAATGCCTCCAGCGTCTGCCCTAACGTCTCCAGGCGCATATATCGAAAACCGTTCACCCCAGCTTCTCCTTCCACGCGCCCTCCGCGTTCCTTGCTCTGATCCGGCAATCGGCAACTTCTCATACCACTCCAAAAAATACCTTTGCTTTTAAATTGGTCTTACCACTTGTTAATTTATCGTGTTTCTTTTCCCTTGTCAATTATACGCACTCACAAGAAACTGGCTTCAATTTTGGCGATTGTATATAATATTCCGTCAAGTTTCCTTTATAGTGCTATGAACTATTTCCCTCTCTTGCCGGTTGTGTTATAATCCTTCACAAGAAAATCGTTTAAATCTCTTTGGATGTGTTGTTATGAAAAAACTATTTGGTAATACCAATTTATTCCGCGGAAACCCGCTCCTGCGCTTTTTTGCCGGAGGCTACCTTTTGTATTCCGCCTACCGCCTGGTGCAGCTGTACCGGGACGGCCAGATTCCCCGCGGCAGCAGTTGGTTCTGCTTGCTGGCCGCCCTCGCGTTTGCCGCTTTCGGCGCGTGGCTGTGTGTGGCTTCCTACCGGGCTTACCGTACCTCGGAACCTGCGGCCGAACCAGCCTTGGACGAAGAGACCCCGGGCTCCCCCGAGCCGGAAGCCGGTATGCCAGATTCGGCGGCATCGCTCCCCTCCTCCTGCGACGGGGACTTGGCCTACGCCCTGGACCATGTGGTCAGCTGCGTCCTGGATCACAGCGGCATCCTCCGCCAGTTTTCCCGGGAGAACTATGCCGCCAGTTTCGCCCAGTACCGGGCTGGGTGCCGGGAGGTCTTCCTCCGGGCGGCCCGGGCGGCGGAAGAGAAAGGAATTCCCGCGGTGGTGGACGCCCTCTGTACCTTTCTGCTGGACTCCTTGGCCGCCCGGTACGAAGCCGCCCCTCGGGGTGAGCGCCGGGAACTCCGGGATGCGGATAAACAAATCCTTGCCTTGTATCTGGTCCCGGCGGTGCGGGATCTGGACCTAAATATCAGCGAAAGCTTTGCCCTGCGGCTGCCGGAACTCTGGTGCGCCCGTTTCCACGGCTCGGAATTCTTCCCCGGGGATTATGAGACAATCTTGGAGGGCTTCTCTCGGCAGAGTCCCGGTTCCGCCGCCCGCTAACCCGCCCGGGGGTGCAGACCCCCGGGCCTTTTTTGCGGGTTCCGCCCTCCGGATTGTGGAAAAACGGGTAAATCCTTTATCCTTTTTTTATCTGTTTTATGGTATAATAAAAACAGATGAAGCGGGAACCCTTGTTTTTTCAGGGATTCCCGCCTTTTTTGTTACTACCGTGTTAATAGTTTTCCAACCGGCGCAGCTACAGCTTGCCCCGGCACCAACTATGGGAAGAATGGCTTCATCAAGCCGGGTGTTTATACCATCGTGGCGGAAAGCACCGGCACCGGCGCCACCAAGTGGGGCAAGCTGAAAAGTGGGGCCGGTTGGATTTCCCTTGACTACGCAAAACCGGTGTGATACCGTGTTATTAGTTTGTTACTACCGGCCCCGATTTTTCGGGGTTTCCGTGGGCTGAAATGTTCAGTATTTCGGCGCTTCGGAGCGTTGCGGAGCATTAAAATTCATGGTATAATAACTTTGTTTTTTGCCTCTTGGCGGCGTGCCCTTACCCTCGCTGCTCATCGGCGGCCGCTGGGTTGGCCCCTTGCCCTTTGCCCCTTTGCGGTTATTCCTAAACGCCCTACCATATGTTAAAGGCAGGTTGAATAATGGATATTTTTGACGCTTTGACCCTCATCGGTGGTCTTTGCCTATTCTTGTTTGGAATGAATGTCATGGGCCAGGCCCTGGAGCGCCGGGCCGGAAGCCGCCTGCAGTCCCTCCTGGGACGGCTCACCACCGGAAAGGCTGCCGGATTGCTCACCGGTTTAGGCGTGACCGCCGTGATCCAGAGCTCCTCCGCCACCACCGTTATGGTGGTTGGTTTTGTAAACTCCGGGCTTATGACCCTCCGCCAGGCCATAAACGTCATTATGGGCGCGAATATCGGCACCACCGTCACCGCCTGGATCCTCAGCTTGGGCGGTATCGACAGCAGCAACGTCTACGTCCAGCTTCTCAAACCTTCTTCCTTTACGCCCCTACTGGCCCTGTTGGGGGTCATCCTCTATATGTTCAGCAAGGACAGCCGGAAAAATGATACCGGCGTGATCCTCCTGGGCTTTTCCGTTTTAATGTTCGGCATGGAAACCATGACGGACGCCGTCTCCGGCCTTGCCCAGGTCCCCGCCTTTGGAAACCTGTTCCTTCTGTTTAAAAACCCCTTGCTGGGAGTGCTGGCCGGGGCCGTCCTCACCGCCATTATCCAGTCCAGCTCTGCCTCCGTGGGCATCCTCCAGGCCCTGGCCATGACCGGGCAGGTCACCTACGCCGCCGCCGTGCCCATTATTATGGGGCAGAACATCGGTACCTGCATTACCGCCATCCTCTCCTCCTTCGGCACCAACCGCAACGCCAAGCGCGCCGCCTTGGTCCACCTCTCCTTTAACGTTTTGGGCACTGTCCTATGGCTGTCTGTGTTTACCGCCGTCAATGCGTTCCTGGCCCCTCCCCTTTTTCAGCAGGCCGCTACGCTGCCGGGGATCGCCGCGGCCCACTCCGCCTTCAATATCCTCTGCACCGCCCTGCTGCTGCCCATGTCCTCCCTGCTGGAAAAACTGGCTTACCGGCTGGTACCCGATACCCGGCACCCCGAGACGGTGGCAGAGCTGGACGAACGTTTGCTGGCCACCCCTGCCGTGGCTCTGGAGCGGTGCAGCTGGCTGGCCGCGGATATGGCCCGGGACGCCGCCTCCTCCCTGCGGGACGCCATGCGCTGCCTGACGGATTATTCCCCGGAACTGGCCGCCTCCGTGCGCCGGGCGGAGGACGCCACCGACCACTGCGAGGATATTATCGGCACCTACCTGGTCAAGCTCAGCGCCGGCAACGTCAGCGCCCGGGACAGCGCAGAGGCGGCTATGCTGCTGAAGGTCATCGGCGACCTGGAACGGATCTCCGACCATGCCGTTAACCTGGTGGACTCCGCCGAGGAAATCCGCAGCAAAGGCCTCCGCTTTTCCCAGGCGGCAGAGGCGGAACTGGCAAATCTACGCCAGGCAGTGGAAGAGATCCTCTCCCTGGCACAGGCTGCTTTCGTGGACGGGGATATGCGCTCCGCTCTGACCGTGGAACCCCTGGAACAGGTCATCGACCGGCTGAAAGACCGGATGCGCAACGAGCATATCCTCCGGCTCCAGCAGGGTACCTGCACCATCGAGACCGGCTTTGTCTGGTCGGATATCCTCACCAACCTGGAACGGGTCTCCGACCACTGCTCCAATATCGCCGGCTGCGTCATCGATGCCCGGGAGAAAAACCTCAACCTCCATGAATCCCTGCGGGCCATGCGCGCCGACAGCCCCTATTTCCGCAGCCAGTACCAAGCTTTTACCGATAAGTACCTGAATCGGGTATAATCGTATTGCGTCACCCCGGCCCCGGGATGATAGTTGACATCGCAACTATTATCCCCTATACTATTGCCGGGGTGATGTTTTTATGCCGAGATCTATTACACATCTGATCCTGTCCACGGCCAGGAAAAGCCAGGTCCTCCTGACGGAGATCATGCAGCCTTTCGGCCTGACCGCGGCGGAGCAGCCGTTTTTTATGGCCCTTCTCCACCGGGAGGGCCTTACCCAGGAACAGCTCACCGACCGGGTGGGCGTGGATAAGTCCGCCACCGCCCGATCGGTGAAATCTTTGGAAGACAAGGGGTTTCTCACCCGGGTTCAGGATAAGGACGACCGACGCTGCAACCGGCTGTATCCCACGGACACTGCCCGGCAGCTTTATCCCCAGGTGCGCGCCGCCCTGGACGGGTTTAACCGCTATCTGGTCCGGGATTTAAACCCCCGGGAGGTTTCCACCGTTTGGACCGCCCTGGCACGGATTGAGTCCGGCCTTACGCGGGACCGGAAGGGAGGCGGACAGGATGAATGACGCGCCGGCCATTTCCCAGGGGGAAAACCCTCTTGGCTATGCTCCCATCATTAGCCTGATCCGGAAGTTCGCCCTTCCGTCCATCATCAGCATGCTGGTTACCGCCGTCTACAACATCACCGACCAGATTTTTATCGGCCACGTGGTGGGGATGCTGGGCAACGCGGCCACCAACGTATCCTTCCCCATGGTGACCTGCACCGCCGCCCTCTCCCAGCTGGTGGGCATCGGCGCCGCCTCCGGCTTCAACCTGTCCATGGGCCGGCGGAACGAGGAGGATGCCCGGGCCTTTGTGGGCACCGGCCTGTTTCTGGCGGTGGTCCTGGGGCTGGGGCTTGGAACGGTGGTGGTGCTGCTGCGCACCCCCATTCTCCTGCTATGCGGCGCCACGGAGACGGTCCTCCCCTACGCCCAGCCGTACCTGGGCATCACCGCCTACGGCCTGCCGTTTTTGCTGTTTACCACCGCCGGGAGCATGCTCATCCGGGCTGACGGCAGCCCGTCCTACTCCATGTTCTGCATGGTCAGCGGCGCTGTCGTAAATGTGGTGCTGGACTGGATGTTCATGTTCGTGTTCCATTGGGGCATCCAGGGTGCGGCGGCAGCTACTGTGGCCGGCCAAGTGCTCTCCTGCCTGCTTTGCCTGCGGTATTTCACCCGGTTCCGGGCTTTCCCCATCCGCCGGAGCATGCTCCGGCCCCACAAGGGCTATGTGGGGCGCCTGACCCGGCTGGGCATCCCCAATTTCCTGAACCAGAGCATGATGATGATCGTCAACATCACCCTGAACAACGCCCTGGCCCACTATGGCGCCGCCACCGTCTACGGCAGCGACATTCCCCTGGCTGTTTCCGGTGTGGTGGCCAAACTTAACAGCATTCTCATCGCCTGCACCGCCGGCCTGGGTTCCGGCTGCCAGCCTATCTTCAGCTTCAATATGGGCGCCGGGAAGTACTCCCGCCTCCGGGAGGCCTACCGCCAGGGGCTGAAGGTGGTTATGTGCGTCAATTTGACTGCCTTTTTCGTGTTCCAATGTTTCCCCCGGCAGATCACCGCCATCTTCGGCACCGGCAGCGAGCTCTACTACCAGTTCGCCGAGCAGTACCTGCGCATTTATATGATGATGACCTGCATTATGGGCATCCAGCCTTTGACCGTCAATTACTTCACCAGCACCGGCCACGTCAAGCAGGGGACGATCATCACCCTCTCCCGCCAGGCTTTCACCCGTCTGCCTATGCTGCTGATCCTGCCTCCGTTCCTGGGGCTGGACGGGGTGCTAATCGCCGGGCCGGCGGCGGACTTCCTGGCGGTGGCTCTCTCCCTGTGGATGGTCCGGAGGAGTTTCCGCCGCCTGCCCAAAACAGACCGGGAACCCCTGGGGGCAGCTTCCGGCTGAATCCGCCGGCGATCCCGGCGCCCCGCATACACATGCAAGGAGGTTTTTATGAACGAGACCCTAAAAGGTTTGCTGGAGCGCACGTCCCTGCGCCGTTTTTCAGCCCGGCCTATCTCCCCGGAGGACCGCCTGGCCATCCTCACCGCCGCCGCCGCAGCCCCCACCGCCGGCAACCAGCAGCTATATACCATCCTGGACATCACCGACCCGGCCCTGAAGGAGCGGCTCAGCCGCACCTGCGACAATCAGCCGTTTATTGCCCGGGCGGCTATGGTGTGGGTCTTTTTGGCGGATTTCCAAAAATGGTACGACGCTTTTCAGGAAGCGGGCTGTTCCCCCCGGCGGCCCGGGCCGGGAGACCTGCTGCTGGCGGTGGACGACGCCCTGATCGCCGCCCAAAATGCCGTCACCGCCGCCCACAGCCTGGGTATCGGGTCCTGCTACATCGGGGACGTTATGGAACAGTGCCGTGTCCATCGGGAACTGCTGCACCTGCCGGAATACGTGTTCCCCGCCGCCATGGTGGTCTTCGGCTACCCCGAACCCGGCGCCGCGCCTGGACATAAACCCGAACGCCTCCCCCTGGAGGGGATCCTGCAGGAAAACGTCTACCGGCAGCTGGATGGAGCGCAGCTGCGCCGCCTCTTTGCACGCCAAACCGCACGGGAGGGGTTTGACGCCTGGATGGACGCCTTCTGCCGGCGGAAATACAACTCTTCCTTCTCCCGGGAGATGACCCGCTCCGTGCGCGAATATCTGGCGTCCTTTGACGGCGACGGGACCTAAAAACCCGGGGGAAAACGCCTGTTTTCTGAAAAACTTCTTGCATTTACCCGGCCGGTATGGTAGCATACGCTCTGTGGCGGTTCGCCGCGAAGTGCCGTATTCTCTGTTTTACGATAGAAAGGATGGAATCCCGTGAACCCTCTTACCATTGTAATCACCATCGTCCAGCTTATTGCCTGCCTGTTTCTCATCGCCGTGGTGCTGCTCCAGTCCGGCAAGAGCGCCGGCCTGTCCGGTGCCATCGCTGGCGGAGCCGAGACCTTCTTTTCCAAGGGCAAGTCCAAGACCCTGGACGCCACGCTGGCCAGAATGACCAAATGGGTGGCCCTGGGATTCGTGGTGCTGACGCTGGTGCTGAACCTGATCTGACCATTCCGGCAAACAGACGGAAAAGAGCTCAAGGATACAGATCCTTGAGCTCTTTTCCGTTTCCTCTCGCGTCCCCGCAGGGCCGCCCCT
>CALWYY010000008.1 GCA_944385885.1 uncultured Oscillospiraceae bacterium
ATGGCCAGCAGGCCGCTGGCGGCCAGAAAGACGAACGCCCAGAAAATCACCCGCAGCTCCTGGGACCGGGTGTTCCGGTATTCCCGGAGCAGGAGCCCCGCCACCAGCAGGGAACCGCCTGCCAGCAGCAGGTGGGTGACCGGGAGCATCTGGATAAAGCTCAGGGGGGTGAGGTAATCCAGCAGGCTCTGGGCGCCGGCGTTGAGGAAAAACAGGCCCAGGCACACGTCCAGGCACCGGTACCGGCGCAGGTTCCCGGTGCTGCGCACAAACAGGAGCATGGGGATGGCCAGGGTCATGAAGGCGTAGAAGGACAGGTAGCACACCACCGGGGACAGGCGGCTCAGGTGCTGTGCCAGGGAGGAATCCAGGGCGCGCCAGGCCGCGCACAGGAACAGGAAACAGGCGGCGTGGAGGAACCGGGAGTCCCGCATCCCCAGGGAGGCCAGGTAAGCGTGCACCCCCAGCGCCAGGATGCTCAGCAGCAGCAAGACTACAATTCCCACCAGGGTGAAGCTGTCCTCGGCGAAGAGGTACCGGATCAGGGCCTCCAGGGTGCCCGTGTACACGCCGGGGAGCTCCAGGATCCCCGTACCGGTGTCCTGGAGCGTCAGGGACAGCACGGACCCTGCCTCCAGCAGGGGCAGGCTGACACAGCAGCAGAGCTTGCTCCGCATGGGCTCGTTCCGGGGGAAAGCCTGGTCACGGTAGGCGTAGAGGAGTTCCCCGTCCAGGACGACCCGGGGCCGGGCCACCACGTTCTCCACCAGCAGGACCTGCTCCCGCCCGTCGCCGGTGAGCCCGTCGCAGTACAGGGTCAGCTGGCTTCCCGGCTCCACCGTCAGGGAACCCGGCAGGGTCACGTACACCGGCTGCCCGTCCTGGAGATAATACCAGGTTTCCAGGGCGTACATATCCTCCGGCTGGGAGTAGAACCGGGCGTCCACCTGGCTCAAAGACAGAAAAACACCCAGCAGGACGATGCCGGCTAGGAAAAAGACCCAGGCGTTATGGCGTTTTTCCGTCAAAGCTCCCACCTTCCCTCGGGGCGCGGTCCCTCCGGCCTTCCGGCCGTTTGCGAAAGAATAAGCCGTTATACCAGCGGAAGAAAAGAGAAGTCAATCACATCCCCGTCCCTTTGGGCGCGCGCCGCTCCGCCGTATACGGGAGAGGCCGTCCGGCTCCGGCCCGGGAAAGGGCGGAAGGGCCGGACGGGCCTCATCAGGAAGGGGGCGCCCCGCCGGGGCTCAGGGAGCCTTGTCCAGGCCGGCGGTGGCCACCACGTCCGCGCCGGTGCCGGCCACGTCCCGGAGCAGCACGTCCCCGGCCCGCACCGGGGCGGGGACGGTCAGGTCCCGGATGGCGTCCATCACCGGGAAGATCCGGTCCTTCGGCACATCCGGGACGGTCTTGACCGGCACCACCGGGCGCACGCCCCCCTCCACGGCCACGGAGCTGGTGACCGTGCGCATGGGCGAGACGGCCTCCCGCCGGGCGTACGCCTCCCCCCGGGGACAGGTGTTGCCGGTGACCCGAACCACCTGCCCGGCCTCCAGGGTCGCCCGGAGGCCGCAGCCGATGGGGCAGCAGATGCACGTCAGTTCCATTTCATCCATGGCGTCAATCCTCCTCCACGCAGAACACGATCTCCCGGGCGTCCGCCGGCAGGGCGGCCCGGCGCAGGGTGTACTGTTCCATCTCTCCCGGCGCCATGATCCGCTTCTTCCCGTGGAACACCCGCGTCCCGTTGATGTAGCAGGCCAGGTACTTTTCCCGGAAGGGGGCGCTCACCCGGAACCGGACGGTGACCTCCGGGGGCATGGCCTCCACAGCCAGGTGCTGGGGTACCGTATAGCGCACCCCGTCCCGGCAGCGGATGGGGATGACCGGCCCGGCGGGAGGGCCGCCTTTCAGGAACCGGGCGGCGCTGCGCCCGGCGGCGGCGGCCTCCTGGGACACAAAGTCCACCAGGTCGTGTACGTGCAGGGCGTTGCCGCAGGCAAACACCCCCGGCACGCTGGTGGAGAAGTCCTCCCCCACCACCGGCCCGCCGGTGACCGGGTCCAGGGCCACCCCGGCGCCCTCCGACAGCTCGTTTTCCGGCAGCAGGCCCACGGACAGCAGCAGGGTATCGCAGGGGATATCCTCCTCCGTCCCGGGCACGGGCCGCCGGTCGGGCCCCACCTGGGCCAGGGTCACCCCCTCCACCCGCTCCCGGCCCCGGATATTCACCACGGTGTGGCTCAGGCGCAGGGGGATGCCGTAGTCGTCCAGGCATTGGACGATGTTCCGCTTGAGCCCGCCGGAATAGGGGAGCAACTCCGCCACGCACTGCACGTGGGCCCCCTCCAGCGTCATGCGCCGGGCCATGATCAGCCCGATGTCCCCGCTGCCCAGGATGACGATCTCCCGGCCGGGGAGGAGCCCCTCCATGTTTACCAGGCGCTGGGCGGTTCCGGCGGTATATATCCCCGCCGGGCGGTATCCGGGGATATTCAACGCCCCCCGGGGCCGCTCCCGGCAGCCCATGGCCAGAATCACCGCCCCCGCCCGGAGCTGCTCCAGCCCCCGTTCCCGGCTGGTAAGGGTCAGCACCCGGTCGCTTCCCAGCCCCAGCACCATGACCCCCAGCCGGATGGGGATCCCCAGCTCCTCCGCCCGCGCCCGAAACCGGGCGGCGTACTCCGGCCCGGTGAGCTCCTCCTGGAAGGTGTGCAGGCCGAAGCCGCTGTGGATGCACTGGTTGAGGATGCCTCCGGCGGCCTCGTCCCGCTCCAGCACCAGGATGTCCTCCACTCCCGCCTCCCGGGCGGCGATGGCCGCCGCCAGCCCGGCCGGGCCGGCGCCGATTACCGCAAGATCACAGGAGATCATTCCCCCTCGCCTCCTCTCTTCCGGGTGGGGCCCCACAGCAGCCGGGACCCGCCGCCGCCTTTGGTGATCTCCTCCGGGGGCAGGCCCAGCTCCCGGCTGAGAAGCTCCAGCACCCGGGGCATACAGAAGCCCCCCTGGCACCGGCCCATCCCCGCCCGGGTGCGCCTCTTCACCCCGTCCAGGCTCCGGGCCCCCGGGCAGCGGCGGATAGCGTCCAGGATCTCCCCCTCCGACACCTGCTCGCAGCGGCAGACGATCCGGCCGTACTCCGGCCGCCGCCGGATCAGCTCGGCCCGCTCCTCCGGGCTCAGCTCCGCCGGCCGGCAGACGGCAGGCCGGCTCCCGTCATAGGACCGGTTGACGGACGCCCGGACCAGGTAGGCCGCCGATTCCGCCAGGAAAGCGCCTACCGCCGGCGCGGCGGACAGGCCCGGGGACTCCATGCCGATGGCGTCCAGGAACCCCGGCGCCCCCGGCGCTTCTCCCAGGATGAAATCCGACTCCTCCCCCTCCGGGTGGGCCCGCAGGCCGGCAAAGCTGGTGATCACCCGGTTTACGGGGAGCTCCGGCACGCTCCGGCGGGCCTGCTGGATCACCCGGTCCAGCCCGGCGGCGGTGGTATCCGTGGCCAGGGGGTCCTCCACGTCCAGCGCCGTGGGGCCCATGAGCAGGTTCCCGTGGACGGTGGGCGTCACCAGCACCCCCTTGCCCATCCGGGTGGGGAGCTGGAAAATGGTGTGGGACACCAGCCCGCCCACCTTCCGGTCCAGCAGGCAGTACTCCCCCTTCCGGGGCACCAGGGAGACCTTCTCCCGGGAAACCAGGTTGTGCAGCGTCCCGCCCCCCAGCCCGGCGGCGTTGATGACCACCGGGGCCCGGAAGCATCCGGCCTGCGTCTCCAGCGCCCACAGCTCCCCCTCCCGGCGCACCGCCGTCACCCGGGCGCCGAAATGGAACCGGGCGCCGTTGGCCGCGGCGTTTTCCGCCATGGCCGCCGTCAGCTCGAAGGGGCAGACAATGGCGCTGGAGGGGGCGTACAGCGCCCCCCAGGCCTCCGGGGAGACCCGGGGCTCCCGCTGCCGCAGCGCCTGGCGGTCCAGGAGCTCCAGCCCCTCCACCCCGTTTGCCCGCCCCCGGCGCAGAAGCTCCTCCAGCCCGGCCCGCTCCTCCGGGGAGAACGCCAGCACCAGGGCCCCGTTGCGCCGGTAGGGGATGTCCAGCCGCCGGGCCAGCGCCGGCATGAGGCGGCTCCCCTCCACGTTGAACCGGGCTTTGAGGCTGCCCGGCAGGGCGTCGAAGCCGGCGTGGACGATGGCGGAGTTTGCCTTGGAGGTGCCGGTGCACACGTCCTCCCCCGCCTCCAGCACGCCGGCCCGCAGCGTGTATTTCGTCAGTTCCATGGCCGTGGCGCAGCCCGTTACCCCCGCGCCCACCACCAGCACATCGTAATCCATCCCATTCCCTCTTTTCTCCCCGGCCCGGCCGGGGCCCGCTCTCCTTTCCATTGTAGAGGGAAAACCAAAAATGTCAAGAAAAGGGCCGAAACATCGCCCGCCCCGCCTCAGCAAAACCCCGCCGCTCGGCCCGCGGGGGGAGGCGTCGTCCGCGTTTTAAAAATACTTTCCATTATATCCCGCCCGCCCCGCGGAGAACGCCTATATATGCAGAAACGGCCGCCTGCAAAAGCAGACAGCCGTTTCTGCGGTGGTCACCGGTGGGCGTACCCGTCGATCTCCTGGAGAATCCCGTAAAGACGTTTCCGATCCTCCGCGTTTTTGGAAGAGAGCAGGTCGTACGCCAACAACGGATAGTTGTCATTGTCGTTGCGTTCTTCAATCCGTTCGAATACGCCGGACATAGGCACTTGCAGGGCGTAGGTGATCTTTTCCAGGCTTTCAATGGTGAGGTTCTTCTCACCACGTTCCACCTGACCGATGTAGGTGGGATGCAGACCGGCCCGCTCGGCCAACCGCTCCTGACTGAGCCCCAGCGCCAACCGGTAGCTGCGGAGCCGCCTGCCCACCGTTTTTGCGATGTCGCTCATGGGCTACCTCCGAAATATGATGAACAACGATAGTATAGTTCTTTGCCTTCCAAAAATACACAGATTACAACTATTTTCTTACGAAAAATAAACACTCCAATATATTTTCCAAAATGTAAATATATGGAAAGCTCTATTCCGCGGGCCCAAGCCTGGCCAGGACGTCCTGGAAATACGGGGGGAGGGGGCTTTCCAGACATACCGGCTCCCCGGTACGCGGGTGCAGAAACTTCAACTCCCGGGCATGGAGGCACTGGCCGGTCAGGCCCTTTTCCGGGCCTTTGGCGCCGTAGACCGTATCCCCCAGCAGGGGGTGGCCCAAATAGGCCATGTGTACCCGGATCTGGTGCGTGCGGCCGGTCTGGAGGAAGCACCGCACATGGGTCCAGCCGGCATAGCGGGCGATCACCTGCCAGCGGGTCACAGCGCTGCGGCTGTTTCGCTGGGTGACGGCCATTCGTTTGCGGTCGGTGGGATGACGGCCGATGGGGGCGTCGATCACGCCCTCCTCCTGGCGCAGCCGGCCCCGGACCACGGCCTCGTATACCCGAGACAGGCTGCGGTCCGCCAGCTGGGCCGATAGGGCCAGATGGGCCGGGTCGTTTTTAGCCGCCGCGATTAGGCCGCTGGTGTCCTTATCCAGCCGGTGGACGATCCCGGGGCGGAGTTGGCCGCCCACCCCGGACAGGGAGGAGCCGCAGTGAAACAGCAGGGCGTTGACCAATGTGCCGTCCGGATGGCCGGGGGCGGGGTGTACCACCAGGCCCCGAGGCTTGTTGACCACGATCACGTCCTCGTCCTCATATACAATATCTAAAGGGATGTCCTGAGGCTGGGCCTGGGGCGGGGATACCGCCTCCTCGGCCCGTACCAGACAGGTCTCTCCCAGCTCCATGACCCGGCTTTTTTTCACCGGCCGGCCCTCCACCGTCACCTGCCCGGCGGCAATCAGGCGCTGGGCGGCGGAGCGGGAAAAGCCATAACGGGCGAGGAGAGCGTCGATTCGCTCGCCGCTCTCCTCCGCCAAAATAACCATTTCGCTCATTTGAACTCCGCCATGATGGAATCCAGATCAAATTCATCCGTGGAAGAGGCCGCCGGAGCCTTCCCGGCCGCGGGCTCTTGGACATCCGCCGGGGCCGGGCGCTTCCGGGCGGGGGCCTCGCCGTAGCCGGCGGGCGCGGGGCGTTTCCGGGCCGGTTCCTCGTACTCCGCAGCAGCGGGGCGCTTCCGGGCGGGGGCCTCGTCGTAGGCGGCGGAGGCCGGGCGCTTCCGGGCGGGGGTGTCGTCGGGGAAGGCAGAGACGGCCGGACGTTTCCGGACGGGGGCCTCGCCGTACTCCCCGGTGGCCGGGCGTTTCCGGGCGGGGGCGTCGTCGTAGGCGGCGGAGGCCGGGCGTTTCCGGACGGGGGCCTCGCCGTACTCCCCGGTGGCCGGGCGTTTCCGGACGGGGGCCTCGTCGTACTCCCCGGTGGCCGGGCGTTTCCGGACGGGAGGCTGCTCTGGGTATCCCACGTCAGCGGACCGTTTCCGGGTAGGCACACGGCCGGCGGCAAAGGGGTCTTCCAGCCCTTCCTCCGGGTCGGAGAACGGGTCGGCCCGGCGGCCCCGGCGAGGGGCAGAGGCCGGTTCGGGCTCTGCCAGGTCCCGGCTGCCGGATTTGCGGGCCAGAAGCAGAGACAGGCAGAACAAGATGCCGCAGATAAGGATCAGGCAGTCGGCCAGGTTGAAAATAGGAAGGCGGGCGAAGGGAAACTCAAACATGTCCACCACATAGCCGTAAATGGCCCGGTCGATGCCATTGCCCAGGGCGCCGGCCAGAAGCAGCGCGCCGGTCCACCGGCTCAGGCCGGTGCGCAGGACGCCGCGGAAAAACAGCAACAGCATCCCGGCGGTAAACAGGATCAGCAGCGCCAGAAGGGCCCACCGGAGCCAGGAGGCATTCTGGAGAAGGCCGAAGACGGCGCCGTAGTTGCGGATATACGTGAGCTGGAACACACCGGGGATCAGCTCCCGAATGCCCGTGTTCAGCTCCAGGTTGGTGATGGTCCAGTATTTGAGGAACTGGTCGGCCAGAAGGACCAGCACACCCACGATGGCGTACAACATACGTGACACTCCCTTCTATATCTGTGACGGAACTTTGTTACCGGATGGCCTGGGCGCAGCGGGCGCACAGGTCGGGATGGTCTGGATCCCGTCCCACGGAATCGCTGTGGGTCCAGCAGCGGGCGCACTTAGGCAGCTGGCAGGGCTCTACCCGGACGGTAAGGCCGGGCAGGTTTTCTCCCGGCACGCCCTGGCCGGGGCCGTATATCACGTCCAGCCGGGAGACGATGCACAGGGCGGCCAGCTCCTCCGCCGGCAGGGCCCGGAGGACATCGGCGGCGGCGCCTTCCGCGTACAGGGTGACGTGGGCGTCCAGGGGCTTGCCCACCAGCTTTTCGGCCCGGGCCAGCTCCAGGGCCTTGTTCACATCGGCGCGCACCTGGAGAACCGCGCTCCAGCGGGCCTGGGTGGCGTCGTCCATCCGCCAGCTGTCCGGCACCTCGGGCATGTCGTTAAGGCACACATTCCTGGCGTCGGCATCCGCCTCATGGGGCATGGCCAGCCAGATCTCATCCGCCGTGAAGGACAGGATGGGAGCCAGCAGCCGGGTCATGGCGTCCAGGATGCGGTAGATGGCGGTCTGGGCGCTCCGGCGGGAGAGGCTGCTTGTCCCGTCGCAGTAGAGCCGGTCCTTGATTACGTCCAGGTAGAAGTTGGACATATCCACCACGCAGAAGTTGTGGATGGCGTTGGTGACCGTGTGGAACTCATAGGCCTCGTACCCTGCCAGGCACCGGTCTACCAGCCCCGCCAGGCGGCTCAGGGCCCACCGGTCCAGGGGCAGCATATCCTCATAGGCCACGGCCCCGGCGGGGTCGAAGTCGAAGAGGTTGCCCAGGATGTAGCGGGCGGTGTTGCGGATCTTCAGGTATTTATCGCTCAGCTGCTTGAAAATGGCGTCGGAGCAGCGCATATCCAGGGTGTAGTCCGCGGAGGCGGCCCACAGGCGCACCAGGTCCGCCCCGTACTTGGGGATCACCTGGTCGGGGTAGACGCCGTTGCCCAGGGATTTGTGCATGGCCCGGCCTTCGCCGTCCACCGTCCAGCCGTGGGTGAGCACCTGCCGGTAGGGGGCCGCCCCCCGGACGGCCACGCCGGTGAGCAGGGAGGACTGGAACCATCCCCGGTACTGGTCGCCGCCTTCCAGGTATACGTCGCAGGGCCACACCCCCGGGGCGTTGCGGGCCATGGAGGCGATGTGGGTGCTGCCGGAGTCAAACCAGCCGTCCCGGGTGTCGGTCTCCTGGGTGAATCCGCCCGTCCCACCGCAGTGGGGGCAGGCAAAGCCCTGGGGCAGCAGCTCCTCCGCCGGCCGGTCGAACCAGGCGTTGGACCCCTCCCGGGCGAAAATCTCCGCCACGGTCTGGATGGTCTCCGGGGTGCATACGGGTTTTCCGCAGTCCTTGCAGTAAAACACCGGGATGGGCAGGCCCCACCGGCGCTGCCGGGAGATGCACCAGTCGGCCCGCTCCCGGATCATGGACAGCATCCGCTCGTGCCCCCAGGCGGGCATCCAGCGCACCTGGTCGGCGGCGGCGCAGGCCTCGTCCTTGAACGCGTCCACCGAGCAGAACCACTGGGGCGTGGCCCGGAAAATGATGGGATGCTTGCACCGCCAGCAGTGGGGGTAGCTGTGGACGATCTCCTGGGAGGCGAACAGACGACCGCTGGCCTTCATGTCCGCCAGGATCACCGGGTTGGATTCCTCCGTCCCCAGCCCGGCGTATTTCCCCGCGTACTCCGTGTGGCGCCCCCGGTCGTCCACCGGTACCACCATCTCCATGCCGTAGCGCCGGCAGGTCTGGTAGTCGTCCGCGCCGAAGCCCGGCGCGGTGTGGACGCAGCCCGTGCCGGAGTCCATGGTCACGTACTCCGCCAGCAGCAGCCGGGAGGTCTTGTCCAGAAACGGGTGGTCGGCCAGCATGTTCTCGAAGAAGGAGCCGGGATGGGTCTCCAGCACCCGGTACTCCGTGAAACCGCCCAGGGCCATCACCGTGTCCGTCAGGGCCTGGGCCATGATATAGATCTGCCCGTCGGGGGCCTCCACCAGGGCGTACTCCGCCCGGGGGTGCAGGGCAATGGCCAGGTTGCCCGGCAGGGTCCAGATGGTGGTGGTCCAGATCACAAAGGAGATCCGGCTCCGGTCCAGGTGGGCCAGGCGGCCCAGGTCGTCCCGCAGAGGGAAAGTCACGTATACAGTGGTGCAGGGATCGTCCTGGTACTCGATCTCCGCCTCCGCCAGGGCGGTCTCGTCGTGGGGGCACCAGTACACGGGCTTCAGGCCCTTGTAGATGTACCCCTTTTCGTACATCTTCCCGAATACCTGCACCTCCTCGGCCTCAAAGGCCGGATCCATGGTCAGGTAAGGATGGTCCCAGTCCCCCAGCACCCCCAGGCGCTGAAACGCCTCCCGCTGCACGTCCACGTAATGGGCCGCATAGGCGTGGCAGGCGGAGCGGAACTGGGAGACGCTCATGGCCTTGTGGTTGAGCTTCTGTTCCTTGATGATGGCGGACTCGATGGGCATGCCGTGGTTGTCCCAGCCGGGGGTGTAGGGCACCTGGTAGCCGGACATGGACTTGTAGCGGTTGATGAAATCCTTCAGGCACTTGTTCATGGCGGTGCCCATATGGATCTTGCCGTTGGAAAACGGCGGGCCGTCGTGCAGGACAAACAGGGGCTTGCCCTGGTTCCGGCGGAGCATCTCCTGGTACAGGTCCAGCTCCTCCCAGGCCCGCAGCATTTCCGGCTCCCGCTTGTGCAGGCCGGCGCGCATGGGGAAATCCGTCTTGGGCAGGTTGACCGTGGCATTATAATCCATCGTGTTTATCTCTCCAATCACCAACAGGGCGGGGCTGACGCCCCGCCCCTTGCATTTTCAGAAAATTGTCGGGCGCCCGGCGCTCAGAAGCGGAACATGGGAGCGGTGGAGTCGTCCTCCTCTTCGGGGATCTCCTCCGGAGGCGGGGCGGCCTTGCGCCGGGAGGCGGTTTTGTAGACGGCGGCCTCAAAGTCCCGGAGATAGTCGGGAGTGCTCCGGGCGGGCTCTTTCCGGGAGGCGGGCTCTTTCCGGGCGGCCTCCTTCCGGGGGGCGGGGGGTTCCGGCGCGGGGGCCGCTTCCTCTTCCGCCTCTTCCTCCGGCTCCTCCGGCGCGGCGGCGTCCTCCTCCGGCTCCTCCGGATACTCCTCGGCCTCCGGCTCCTGGGCGGGAGCGGGGATGGCCTTCTTCTCCGCCGGCGCCGGGGTGACGATGGCTCCGGACAGGTCCGCGTCCTGGATGGCGGTCAGAAACGCCTGTTCCTTGTCACAGAGCATCCGGAGCTTCTGGATGTAATCCGCCGCCGCGGCCTTGGCCTTCTGGTAGCGCAGCTCCTCGGCGTCGGCCCGCTCCCGGATGCCACCGGAGATGCGGTCGGCCTCCGCCTGGGCGGCGGCCACAATGTCCTCCGCCTCCTTCCGGGCGTCGGCCAGGATGGCGTCGGCCTTGCTCTGGCTGTCGTCCTCGATGTCCTTGGCGATCTTCTGGGCGGATACCAGCGCCATGCGCATGGCCTCCTCCGTGGCCTGGTATTCCTTAATCTTATCCACCAGCACCTTCATCTTGCCCCGGAGAGCCGCCATCTCCTTCTGGTTGGCGGCCAGATCGTTGGCCAGCTCATCCAGGAAATCGTCCACCTCGCCCATGGCGTAGCCGCCGAAGGTGGATTTCTCAAACGTCTTCTCTCGGATGTCCTGAGCAGTGATCATATGCGTTACCCCTTTATGTGTATTTTAGAAGTAAGAGCCTTTGCTTTGCAGCTCTTCCAGCCCGTCGCCCATGAAGTCCATGCCGGCGGGGGTAATGACGTACGTGTTTCCGGCCACCTTTTTGATCTTCCCGTTGAGGGCGTAGGCCGCCCCGGACAAAAAGTCCAGCAGGCGCCGCGCTGTGTCCTTGGGGGTGGATTCCAGGTTCAAAACGATGGCGTTGCGTTCCTGGAGCCGGTCGGCGATGTCCGCCGCCAGCTCAAACCGCTCTGGCTTTACCAGAAGCATTTTAGGCTGTGCCTGGGGGGAGAAATTGACCACGTTACCGCCCTGGCCGTAGGGCGCCTGGCCGCCGTAGCCGCCCTGGGGAGGATACCCGCCCTGGCCATAGCCGCCGCCCTGGGGGGCGTAGGCATTCTGGGCGCCGTAGCCGCCCTGGGGGGGATACCCGCCATAGGCCTGCTGCTGAGGCTGCTGGGGCGCAGCCTGCCCCTGGTGGCCGAAGACGGCGTAGGGACTGCGGCGCTGGGGCGCGGCCTCCGGCTGCCGGGGAGGCTCCGCGTAGGCGGCGTAGCCCCGGGGGTCCCGCCCCCGGGCGGGGGCCCGGGCCGGCTCCGCCAGCTCGTCCTCCAGAAACTCCTCGTCGTCATACGGCTTGGTCAGTTTTTTCAGCTCATCCAACAAACCCATCCCGGGGCCCCTCCTGCTTTCCGTAGTTCCGGGGGCCGAAGATCGCCGTGCCCAGGCGCACCAGCGTTGCGCCCTCCTCCACCGCTTCTTCAAAGTCCCCGCTCATACCCATGGACAACTCGGTCATTGACACATTATCGTATTTTTTCTGCCGGATGTCAACAGAAAGCTGGCGCATACCCGCAAAATAACGCCGGTTTTCCCCGGTTTTTTCTTCCATGGGAGGAATGGCCATAAGCCCCTTTACCCGCAGGCCGGGAAAAGAGGCAGCCGCTTCCAGAAGCACTGGAAGGTCCTGGGGGGACACGCCGCTTTTGGATGCCTCCCCGGCAATGTTCACTTCCAACAGCACGTCCTGCACCACCCCCAGGGCCTGGGCCTGCCGGTGGATCCGTTCCATCAGCTCCACAGAGTCCACAGAGTGGATCAGGTCCACCGCCCCCACCACGAACCGGACCTTGTTCTTCTGCAGATGGCCTATGAAATGGACGGGGGAACCGGCGTATGCGTTCGCCCCGTTTTTTTCCAAAAATTCCTGTACCCGGTTTTCGCCGCAGGCGTCCACGCCGGCCAGGACGGCTTCCCGGACCCGGTCCGGGCCGTTCATTTTTGAAGCCGCCACCAGCCGGACTCCGGCGGGATCCCGGCCCGCCCGGGCCGCGGCCTGGGCGATCCGCGCCCGGACGGCCTGTACGTTTTCCGCAATCGTGTTCATTGTCTCTATCCCACTTTCTTGTGTTCCGGCGCAGGATCTCAGACGGGAGGGCCGTCCAGGATCTTGCCGTCGTACAGGTTTCTTCCGCCCAGGAGGACCTCGGCGCCCTCCTCCAGCCCCTCCCCGTCCACCAGCACGGTCCCGTCTCCCTGCCACAGCACGGTCACCGGCACCCGCTGGGCCATTAGCCCGGACAGGCGGTATACGCACAGGCCCTCCGCCTCCTCCCGGACCGCCTCCTCCGGCAGGCGCAGCCCCTGAATGGTCCGGGTGACCGCCTGGACCTGATCCAGGAACCGGAGATTCAGGGTCTCCCGCATCCCCTGGGAACAGGAGAAAACCAGCAATGTCTCCTCCCCGTTGCCGGCGCCCGTGCGGTACACCGCCGCCGGCAGGCGGACCCCGCACAGCGAATTCAGATCCAACGTCACCGTATCCCCCGGTTCCAGGGCCTGGGCATCCGGCTGGGAAGCCCGGGCGGCAAAGTACCATACGTTGCCGGTGACCAGGCGGCCGCAGGCGCCCTGGGGCCGGGCGGCCGGGACGGCCAGCCACGTATCCAGAACGTCGAGGGTAAGGCCCTCCAGCAGAGCGGGAGACAGGTCTTCCCGGCCGTCCAGCACGGAGGAGAACAGGCCGCTGGCCGGGGCGGTGAGCACCTGGGCCGAGCCGGGCCCGTCGGCCTCCAGCATGGCCAGCTCCTCCCGCAGCGCCGTCTCCTCCGCCCGGGCTGCCTCCGGGCCGGATTCCAGCGTCAGCGTCCGCAGGGCCAGCGCCCCGGCCCGGAGAGAGCCGAACTCTCCCCGGGCCAGGCAGGCCGCCAGCTCCTGGGCCGCCTGCCCAGCGTCCCGGGCCGCGGACATCGGATCAAGCCCGGAATCCGGCCCATCCAGAACGGCCTGGACCAGCTCCAGCTCCCGTTGGAGCTGCCGGAGGCGGAGGGCGCGCTGCAGGTCCCCCTGGCTGGAACAGGATATGCCCAGCTCATCCCCCGCCCCTACCCGCCGGCCCTCCCGGGCCGTGATGCTCACCCAGCTGCCCTGGCTAACCAGCACCTGCTCCTCCCGCAGGATGATGCCCGTCAGGGAGATGGAAAATTCCTCCTCTCCCCGCAGGCACAGCGCCGTGCCGTCCGGCTGGGCCAGGGCCTGCCAGGCATATACCCCCAGATACCCCGCCAGGGCCAGAAACAGTACGGCGATTATGAGAAGCAATGAGGTGTTGGCTCGTTTCATAGCAGTTTCCTGTGGCGGGCGCGGGTTATGTAGCGCCTCCGGTCATGTCCACGGGCTTGGCCGGGACCAGGGTGGAGATGGCGTGTTTGTAGATCAGCTGCTGCTTGCCGTCGGTTTCCAGTACCACCGTGAAGCTGTCAAACCCCCGTACGATGCCCCGCATTTGAAATCCGTTCATGAGAAACAGGGTGACGGGCTGCCGTTCTTTCCGGGTCTGATTGAGGAAAAGGTCTTGCAGATTCTGTGTTTTTTGCATGTTGACGCTCCCTTTCGGGCGGCACCGGTCCCGGGTATATCCGGATTGTATCACGGACCGCCTCTTTATAAAATAGTTTTCACGTACAAAAACGGCGCTTTTGTACGGGAACCTATTTTATATGCGAGAGCCGGAAAATTCCGTCGGATCCTGTCGAAGGCGTTCCAGGATCCCCGCCAGGAGGCTCTCCCGGGAGGGGAAATCCTCCCGGAACAGCCAGACGAGCCCCGGGTCCCGGCGCAGCCAGGTGAGCTGGCGTTTGGCGTAGCGGCGGGACTCCCGTTTGACCGCCTCCACGGCCTGCTGGGGGGAACATTCCCCCCGCAGGGCGGCGGCTACCTCTTTGTATCCAATGGCCTGCATGGAGGTGGCCCGGGGGCTGATCCCCGCCTCCAGCAGAGAACGCACCTCCTGGAACAGGCCCCGGTCCACCATTTGGTCCACCCGGCCGTCGATCCGCCGGTACAGGGTCTCCCGCTCCCGCCAGGTCAGGGCGAAGCGCCGGGATTGGTACCGGGGCGGCTGGGCCCGGCTGCGCCGGTCATGTTCCGTAATGGTCTCGCCGGTGAGAAGATAGACCTCCAGGGCCCGCAGGACCCGCTTCTTGTCCCCCGGGGCCAGGCGCCCGGCCCGCTCCGGGTCCACGGCCCGCAGGCGCTCCAGCATGGCGCCGGGACCCAGGGCGGCGTACTCCGCCTCCAGCCGTTCCCGGAGCCCGGAATCGCCCGGCGCCGCTCCGAATTCCCGGCCGGCCAGGAGGGAGTCGATGTACAGCCCCGTGCCCCCCACCACCACCGGAACCAGCCCCCGGGCCAGGATGCCGTCCGCCGC
Source organism: uncultured Oscillospiraceae bacterium (assembly GCA_944385885.1). GTDB lineage: Bacteria > Bacillota > Clostridia > Oscillospirales > Oscillospiraceae > Apopatocola. The sequence goes on from CALWYY010000008.1 coordinate 14,502, forward strand.
CCGGCTGGCCGCCCGGGTCCAGCGGTCCACGGAATAGGGCTCCTCCGGCCCCGCCACGTCTATCATGTGATGTGGGACGCCCTGCCGCTCTTCCGGAGTGGGCTTGGCCGTGCCGATGTCCATTCCCCGGTAGACCTGCATGGAGTCGGCGGAGATCACCTCTCCGTTCAAAATCCGGCATAGCGCCGCCCCCGTCTCCGTTTTGCCGGTGGCGGTAGGGCCTGTTATAACAATCAACGGCGTTTTATCCATGGACAAACCCAGTCTCCTGTGGTATATTTGCCCCAATAGCTGCTGTTTCCATTCTGTGAAGGGGGCCTGTGATCATGAACGTTCGCGTTTCTGCCGACAGCACCTGCGATCTGTCCCAGGAGATCCTGGAACAGTACGATATCGGCATCGTGCCGCTGTACATCATCCTGGGAGAGAAAACCTGCCGGGACGGGATCGACTGCACCAAGCAGGATCTATACGACTTCGCAGAGAAGACGGGCCGCCTGGGCAGCACCGCGGCGGTGCCCATTGCCGATTACTACGAGTATTTCCGGCAGCGTCTGGAAACCTGCGACCAGCTGGTACATTTCACCATTTCCTCGGACATGTCCGCCTGCTACCAGAACGCCTGCGCGGCGGGGGCCATGCTGGACGGGCGGGTGTTTGTGGTGGACGCCCGGAACCTGTCCACCGGCATCGGCCACCTGGCCATGGACGCGGTGGAGCTGGCCCGGGCCGGTAAAGACGGCGGCGAGATCCAAGCCGTGCTCAACGAGAAAAAGGCCAAGCTCAACGTCAGCTTCGTCCTGGACACCCTCAAGTATCTGTACAAGGGCGGGCGCTGCTCCGGCGTGGCGGCGCTGGGGGCCAACCTGCTGAACCTGAAACCCTGCATCGAGGTGCACGACGGCGCCATGGGCGTGGGGAAGAAGTACCGGGGGGCCCTGAAAAAGACCTTTGAAGCCTACATCCGGGATCGGCTGGAGGGCCGGGACGATATCGACTACCATCGGATCTTCATCACCGACTCCGGGGTGGACCGGGAGCTGATCCGGGAGCTGATGGACCTGATCCGGAGCCTGGGGCCCTTTGAGGAGATCTGGAACACCCAGGCGGGGTGCACCATCGCCAACCACTGCGGGCCAAACTGCATGGGCATCCTCTATTATAACAAATGAACAGGCCGGGCCACAAGCCCGCCACCGGCGCCGGGGGACCGGCGCCGGTTTTTTGCGCAGGCGCCCGGCCTGCCCCCGGGAGCAGGGCCGGGGCAGGCCCCGCCCTCCGCCCGGGCCGCAGGAAACGGATCCTGCCCGGGCCGTCAGGGGATGCGGCCGAATTTCCGGTCCAGCTCCTCCCGGGTGAATACGGCGCAGACCGGCCGGCCGTGAGGGCAGCAGCGCACTTGGCCGGAGAGGACTTGCCGGGCCAGGGCCTCCAGCTCCTCCGGGGTGGAGCGGTCGCCGCCTTTGACGGCGCCCCGGCAGGCCACCGTCTCCGCCAAGCGCTCCCACACGTCTCCGGCATCCAGCTTCCGGCCCTGGCGCAGCTTGTCCGTCAGCTCCTCCAGCAGGGGCACCGCCTCCGCCGGGTCCGTGTCCGCCGGCACCGCCCGGAGGATGAAGGCGCCCTCCCCAAAAGGCTCCAGCCGGAACCCCAGCCGGGCCAGCAAAGGCAGGTTCTCCGCCAGCAGCTCCCCGTCCTCTCCCCCGGGGGAATAGGTCTCCGGAGCCAGGAGCTCCTGGCTCATCACAGGCCGGTCGTTCAGGCGCATCCGGTCAAAAAGGATGCGCTCGTGGGCGGCGTGCTTGTCGATCACCAGCAGCCGGCCCGCCTGTTCCAAAAGGATGTAGACGCCCAGGGCCTCCCCGATCAGCCGGGGGGGCTCCTCCCGAAAGCTCTCGTCCAGCACGGTCTGGCCGGCCTCCTGCACGGCGTCCGTCTCCGGCGCGATGTCCGTCTCCGGGCGGGGCGGGAGGGGAGCCGGTTCCGGGATCTCCTCCGGCACAGGGGGCCGGAACGTGTCTGCCGCGCCGGAGAGCGCATCCCCGTCCCGCTTCCCCGGCCCGGGGGATCGGGGTTCCCGCCAGCCGGGCAGGGGAGGCTCCCGCCTATGCCCCGGCTCTGGGGCAGCCGCGCCGGAGCGGCGGGGCCGCGCCTCCGCCGTCCGGTCCCGGAGCGTGGCGGTCTCCCACTTCCCGGCGGCTTTCCGGAACGTCTCCTCGTCCATCTGCCGGAAAAAATCCGGCCGGGTCGCCGCCCGCCCCCGGAGGGGCGCCCCGGGAACGGCGCCCTGGGCCGGAAGGACGTTCGCCCCCTCGCCGGCAGGGGCGGTTCCCAGGCCCAGAGCGGCCAGGACCCCATAATATACCCCGTCGAATACCGCCTTCTCCCGGGCAAATTTCACCTCCGCCTTGGTGGGGTGGACGTTCACGTCCACCAGCCCGGGGGAGAGGCGTATGTACAGCACGCAGGCGGGGAACTTCCCCACCATGGCGGTGTTCTTGTACGCCTGTTCCAGGGCGGCCTGGAGCGTCCGGGACCGGATGGGCCGGCCGTTGCAGAAAAAGTGCTGGGCGCTCCGGTTCCCCCGGCAGAAGCCGGGGGCAGAGACAAAGCCGGTAACGGAGACCCCGTCGTTTTCCGTGGCCACAGGCAGCAGCCCGGCGGCAAAGTCCCGGCCCAGCAGGGCGTATACGCAGGAGTCCTCCCGGCCGTCCCCGGGGGCGAAGAACTCCTCCTGGCCGTCCCGGAGACAGCGGATGGACACGTCCGGCCGGCCCAGGGCGCAGCGCAGGGCCGCCTGGACGCAGGCGGCGCCCTCCGCCCGGTCCGAGCCCAGGAACTTCAGCCGGGCCGGGGTGTTGTAAAACAGCTCCCGCACCAGGATGGTGGTGCCCTCCGGGCAGCCGGTTTCCTCCATGGTGTCGATCTCCCCGGCGGTGACCTCCATCCGTACGCCCCACTGGGCGCCCCGGAGACGGGTGGAGAGCGTGATCCGGGACACGCTGGAGATGGCGGCCAGGGCCTCTCCCCGGAACCCCAGGGTGCCGATGGCCTCCAGCCCCCGGGCGTCCCGGAGCTTGCTGGTGGCGTGGCGGAGAAAGCAGACCCCCGCGTCCTCCGGAGCCATGCCGGACCCGTCGTCGGTGATGCGTATGCTCTCCCGGCCGCCGCCCCGGATCTCCGCCACGATGGTGCGCGCCCCCGCGTCCACCGCGTTTTCCAGCAGCTCCTTGACCGCAGAGGCCGGCCGCTCCACCACCTCCCCGGCGGCGATGAGATCGGCGGTGTGGGGTGAGAGAATCTGTATCTGAGCCATAAGGCACCTCCCTGTGAAAAAAACCAGGGCCGGCCCCCGGCCGGCGGGTCTGGACAGTCCGATTATACGGCAAACCCGTTGAAGTTTCCACTCCAAAATGATAAGATAATACATTAACAGCCCCAGGGGCGGCAAAAGGGAAAGGAACGGCGGATATGGCGTATACGAGGCGGGAGATCCCCCAAGAAGAGATCCGGCGGCAGAGGGAGATCTGTGAAAGCATCCGGATCCGGTTGGGAGACCGGCCCCGGCTGGCGCTGGTGGACACCTACGGCTGCCAGCAGAACGAGTCGGACAGCGAGGTCCTCCGGGGGTATCTGCAGGCCATGGGCTATGGGCTGACCCAGCGGGAGGCGGAGGCGGAGGTAATCGCGGTGAACACCTGCGCCGTGCGGGAGCACGCCCAGATGCGGGTGTTCGGGAACGTGGGCGCCCTGGTACACTGGAAACGGCAGGATCCCCGGCGGATGGTGGTCCTGTGCGGCTGCATGGCCCAGAGCCCGGAGATCCGCCGGCAGGTCAAGGAATCCTTCCGGGTGGTGGACCTATGCTTCGGGCCCCACGACTTGTGGCGGTTCCCGGAACTGATGGAGAAAGCCCTGGCGGTCCACGGCAGGCCGTGAGACCGGGGGCGGGTATTTGAGGACCCGCCGGTGGAGGACGCGGTGGCCGAGGGGCTGCCCCGGGTGCGGACCCGGGGGGTAAAGGCGTGGCTGTCCATTATGAACGGCTGCAACAATTTCTGCTCCTACTGCATCGTACCCTACGTCCGGGGCCGGGAACGGTCCCGGCGGCCGGAGGAGATCCTCCGGGAGGCGGAGGAGCTGGTGCGGGGCGGCTGCCGGGACATCACCCTGCTGGGGCAGAACGTAAATTCTTACGGCCGGGGGCTTCCGGAGACGGTGGATTTTGCCGACCTGCTCCGGGCAATGAACGGCATCCCCGGGGATTTCCGGATCCGGTTTATGACCAGCCATCCCAAGGATGCCACGGACAAGCTCTTCGAGACTATGGGGTCCTGTGAAAAATGCGCCGGGCACCTGCACCTGCCGGTGCAGTCGGGCAGCGACCGGATCCTCCGGGCCATGAACCGGGGGTATACGGCCCGGCAGTACCTGGACCGGGCGGAGGCCGCCCGGCGGTGCGTGCCCGGGCTGGTGCTCACCACCGATATTATCGTCGGGTTCCCCGGGGAGACGGAGGAGGATTTCCAGGCCACCCTGGATCTGGTGGAGCGGGTGGAATACGACTCCATGTTCACCTTCCTGTACTCCCGCCGGCCCGGGACCGCCGCGGCGGCTCTGCCGGAGACCGCCTCCCGGCCGGAGCTTCAGGACCGGTTCCGGCGCCTGGTGGACCGGGCCAACGCCATTTCCGCCCGGCTGCACCGGGCCCAGGAGGGCAAGGTCCTCCGGGTGCTCATCGACGGGCTGGCGGAGGGGGAATACCCCCTTACCTCCCGGACGGACGGCGGGAGGCTGGTGCATCTCCGGGGCGGAGAGGAATTGGTGGGCTCCTGGGCCAGGGTCCGGATCACCGGGAGCAATACGTTCGCCCTCTTCGGCGAGCGGCAGGAGGAGTGAGAGCATATGCCGGCGGATAACACGCCCATGAAAGCCCAATACAACGCCATCAAAGCCCAGCACCAGGACTGCCTGCTGTTTTTCCGGCTGGGGGATTTCTATGAGATGTTCGACGACGACGCCCAGATCGGCGCCCGGGAGCTGGACCTGGCCCTCACCACCCGGGACCGGGGCCGGCCGGAGGAGGAGCAGACGCCCATGTGCGGGGTGCCCTACCACTCGGCGGAGCAGTACATATCCCGACTGATCCAGAAGGGGTACAAGGTGGCGGTGTGCGAGCAGATGGAGGATCCCCGGCTGGCCAAGGGGCTGGTGCAGCGGGACGTGATCCGCATCATCACACCCGGCACGGTGATAGAGAGCTCCATGCTCCAGGAGGGGATGTCCAATTATCTGGGAGCGGTGTTCCTGGAGGGGACGGCCGGCGCGTGCGCCTTCGGGGACGTGTCCACGGGGGAGGTATGCGTGGCGTCCTTTCCCTCGGACGCGCCGGGGCATCTGCTCAACGAGCTGGCCCGGTTCCGGCCCCGGGAGGCGGTGCTCTCGGCCGGGGCGGAGGAGGACAAAGAGCTGCGGGAGGCCCTGGAAAAGCGGCTGCGGTGCCGGGTGGAGACCGGCCTGCCCCTGTTTGGGGAGGAGGAATGTGCCGGGCGGATCTGCGGCCAGTACGGCGCGGGCCTTTCGGAGCTGGGCCTGGAGGGGGACGGCCCGGGGGTACGGGCGCTGGGGGCGCTGCTGGGGTACCTATCCGACGCCCAGCGGGGGGACATGCACCAGCTCCGCCGGCCGGATATCTTCACCCGGGGCCGGTACATGGAGCTGGATGCCGCCGCCCGGCGGAACCTGGAGCTGACGGAAAACCTGCGCACCGGGGAGAAGAGAGGGTCTCTGCTGTGGGTGCTGGACAAGACCAAGACTCCCATGGGCGGGCGGATGCTCCGCAGCTGGGTGGAGCGGCCGCTGCTGTCGCCGGTGGCCATCCGCCGGCGGCTGTCGGCGGTGGAGGAGCTGTACCGGGACAACGTGGGCCGGGGGGAGCTGATGCAGATCCTCCGGGACGTGGGGGACATCCAGCGCCTGACCAGCCGGGCGGTGTACGGCACGGCCAACGGCCGGGATATGCTGGCCCTGGGCGGGTACCTGGCCCGGCTGCCGGAACTGTTCAGCCGTCTGGAGGGGTATCGCAGCGCCATGCTCTGCCGGATCCGGGAGACGGACCCGCTGCGGGACCTGTCCTTTCTGCTGCACCGGGCGGTGTGCGACGATCCGCCTTTCTCCGTACGGGAGGGGGGCATCCTCCGGGAGGGATATTCCGAGGAAGTGGACCGGCTGCGGCTCCTGCGGGACAACGGGGCCCGGATGGTGGCGGAGCTGGAGGCCCGGGAGCGGGAGCGCACCGGCATCCGGAAACTGAAGGTGGGCTATAACAAGGTCTTTGGCTACTACATCGACATCCCCAACTCCGCCGGGGTCTCGGAGCTGCCGCCGGAGTACATCCGCAAACAGACCCTGACCAACGCTGAACGGTATTTCACGCCGGAACTGAAGAAGCTGGAAGAGGATATTGCCTCCGCCCGGGACCAGCTCCAGCAGCTGGAATACGACCTGTTCCTGGCGGTGCTCCGGCAGGTGGCGGGGCGGGTGGACGGGATACAGGCCGCCGCGGGGGCGGTGGCCCGGCTGGACAGCCTGTGCTCCCTGGCGGAGACGGCGGTGCGCAACGGCTACGTCTGCCCGGAGGTGGACGTGTCCCGGGATCTGGTCATCCGGGAAGGGCGGCATCCGGTGGTGGAGCAGATGCAGAAGGACAGCCTGTTCGTGCCCAACGACACATACCTGAACGACAGCTCCAACCGGGTGGCCATTGTTACCGGGCCCAACATGGCCGGCAAGAGCACCTATATGCGCCAGACGGCCATCATCGTGCTCATGGCCCAGATGGGGTCCTTCGTGCCGGCCCGGAGCGCCTGCGTGGGGATCGTGGACCGGGTGTTTACCCGGATCGGGGCTTCGGACGACCTGGCGGGAGGGCAGTCCACCTTTATGGTGGAGATGAGCGAGGTGGCCAACATCCTCCGGCACGCCACCCGCAGCTCCCTGCTGATCCTGGACGAGATCGGCCGGGGCACCTCCACCTACGACGGGATGGCCATTGCTCGGGCGGTGGTAGAGTACTGCGCAGACCCGGCCCGGCTGGGGGCCAAGACCATGTTCGCCACCCATTACCACGAGCTGTCGGTCCTGGAGGGGAGCATCCCCGGGGTAAAGAATTACAACATCAGCGCCAAACGGCAGAACGGGCGGCTGCTGTTCCTGCGCAAGATCCTCCCCGGCGCCACGGACGACAGCTATGGCATCGAGGTGGCCAAACTGGCGGGGGTGCCGGAGGCGGTGGTCCGAGCGGCCGCGTCCTACCTTCGGGACCTGGAGCGGACGGACCGGGCCCCGGCGCCGGACCCGGCGCCGCCGGCCACGGCCGACCAGGTGAGCCTGGCGGAGATGGACGGGAACGCGGTGCTGCAGCGCATCCGGGGGCTGGACCCGGACAGCATGACCCCCATGGAGGCGCTGAAGCTGCTGTATGAGCTGAAGAGGGAGGCGGGCGACCCTTGACTTTCGATTCCGGTCTAAAGACGCGGGAGAAGAGAGTCGGGCTGATATACCTTCCGGTACACGTATTCGGGCTGCCTCTGGCGCTGGGGCTGCTGTCCCCGCTGATTCCGGACGTGGGTCGGTGGCTGCCCACAGCGGTGTACTATGGGGTGGGCCTGGCGGTGCTGGCCACGGCCATGGGCGGCTATCTGGGGCGGCAGCTGGGCGTTCTGGCCCGGACCCCGGGGCGGGCGGCGCTGTCGGTGCTGCTGGGGCTCCTTCTGTGGCTGGGCCTGACCCTGCTGCTGGGGATAATCCTGGCCCTGCTGCCCGAGGCGGGATCTTCCGCCCTGCGGGCGGCGCTGGCGGAGAACAACCCGAACAACCAGGAACTTCAGCGCCTCCTGGCGGCGGCCCCGGGCTGGACGGCGGTTTTCGCCCTGGCAGGGGCGCCGGTGGTGGAGGAGGTGCTGTTCCGGGGCGTCCTGTTCGGGGCGCTCCGTCCCCGGAGCCGGGGGCTGGCTTACGGGGCTTCGGCTCTGCTGTTTGGGGTGTACCACGTGTGGCAGTACGCGGTGACGACCCCCGCCGGCGCGCCGCTGCTTCTGTGGGCGCTGGCGTACCTGCCCGCCGGGCTGGCCCTGTGCCGGTGCATGGAGCGCAGCGGTACCGTGTGGGCCTGTGTGGGAATGCATATTGTCAACAACGCGCTGGCTCTGGCCCTGCTGGGCCGGTAGCCGGCGGAGGGAGGATACGATGAAAAAAGGGGAAAAGACCGCGCTGATCCTGGGGGTCCTATGCCTGGGGGCCGGGATTCTCACCGGCCTGGCCGGGGGGATGGACCAGGGGGAATACCAGGAACTGGGCCAGTGGCAGGCCTCGGAGATCCGGGAGATCCTGGTGCAGGCCCCGGAGGGAGGCGTATGGATCTTTGACGGGGACTGGGACGAGGGCATCTCCGCCGACTGGTATGCCCAGGGCCGGGGCGGTTTCCGCAGCCGGGTGGAGGGAGAGAGGCTGGTGCTCTATTATCAGGAGGAGGAAACCGCCCGCTGGGGCCTGGCAAAGGAGGAGGACGGGCTTGAGCTTACGCTGCGCCTGCCGGAGGGGTACCAGGGCAGCCTGACGGTGGAGGGCGGGTCCGGCGACGTGGGGCTCAACGGCGTGGAAATGACCGGCACCCTGTCCCTCGCCGCCGGCAGCGGAACGGTAAGCGTGTACGACTCGGAGATCCGGGGGGACATGACGGTGACCGCCGGGACCGGAGAGATATACATGGGGGACGTGTCCCTGGAAGGGACCCTGACGGTAGAGACGGGGGGAAGCGTGTACCTTCGGGAGCTGGAGGATCTGACGGAGCTGACCGTCCGGGGCGGAGAGAGCTCGGTGGACCTGATGGAGCTTGAGGCCGGACGGATCCAGGTGTCCACCGGCAAGGGGCCCGTGTACCTAGAGGAGGTGCGGGCCGGGGAGAGCCTGGTTGTGCACACCGCCGGCGGAGACGTCTCCGGCAGCCTGGAGGGGGCGATGGAGGATTACAGCATTTCCACGGATCCCGGGTCTGGGGAGAGCAACCTGCCCGGCAGCCTGGCCCTGGGGGACCGGAAACTGGAGATCGTCACCGGCGGCGGAGATATCCAGGTCCTGTTCCACCAGAAACACCAGCACGAGGATTGAACCCGGGACGGTTTCTCCGCCCCGGGGAGCGGAAAGGGCCGTTACAAAGCGGAATAAGCCTATATACGGTCAGGCCTCCCGCCCGGCGCGCCGGGCGGGAGGCCTTTTTGTTCAAAGGGACGGGGCAGCGGCGGGAAACGGCGTACGGCCGCCCCCCGGCCGGGTTCCGCCGATCTCAGCCGGCGGCATGGCGGGCCTTAACCCAAGCCACGGCAAAATCGGCAAATTTCCGGGCCGCGGGACCCGTCCGGTCCCCGGCGGGCAGGGCCAGGGCAATGGTGCGGCTGGTGGGGGGGTCCAGGGGCCGGACCTCAATGCCGTCCCGGCGGCCCTCCAGCAGCAGCTCCGGCATGATGCTCACCCCCATCCCCTGGCTGACCATGGCGATAATGGCATAATCGTCCTTGGTGGTGAAGCGCACGTCCGGGCGCACCCCGGCCTTCTCCAGCGCCCGGCGGGAGTCGTGGTCGGAGGATTCCAGCAGGGTGATAAACGGCCAGCGCACCAGCTCCTCCGTGGGGCACACCGGCCGGGAGGCCAGAGGGTGGCCCGGAGGGAGGATGGCCAGCAGCCGGTCCTCCGCCAGGGCGATGGCCGGGCAGCGCTGGCGCAGGGGCAGGGCCGTGAAGGCCAGGTCCACGCTCCCGTCCGTCAGCCAGCGGTCCACATCGTGGTAGTCCCCGTTGAAGAGCTTGAAATCCACCCGGGGATACTTCTCCTGAAAGGCCTGCATCATCCCCGGCAGCCAGTGGACGGCCACGCTGGTGAAGGTGCCCACCCGCACCGTGCCCTCCGCCACCTGGCGCAGCTCCGCCGCCAGGGCGTCCAGCGCCGCCTGGCCCCGGAGGATCTCCCGGATCAGCGGCAATGCCCGCTCCCCCTCCGGGGTCAGCCGGGCCCCCGTCCGGCTCCGGGTCAGCAGGGGGAACCCCAGCTCCCCCTCCAGCCCCGCCAGAACGTGGCTCACCCCCGATTGGGTCAGCCCCAGCTCCGCCCCCGCCCGGGTCAGTGAGGCCAGCTCCGCTGTCTTCACAAATACTTCATATTTTTTTGTATCCATCGTAAATTTCCTCTTGACAGTTTTGGGTAAGCTGCTGTATTATACCGCCATAACATTTTATTTGCTCATGTTAAGCATTATAAAATGTAATGCATCGTTTGTCAAGGAGGATTTCCCATGAATGTGACGGAGTTGCTGGTATTTATTCTGTACCTGGTCTTCATGCTGGCCATCGGCCTGTGGTTTTTCCTGCGGAGCCGGGGCGGCGGGGAGAAGGAGTACTTCCTGGGTGGCCGTCAGATGGGGGCCTGGGTATCGGCCCTATCGGCGGGGGCCTCGGATATGAGCGCCTGGGTGCTCATGGGCCTGCCGGCGTCCATTTACGCATCCGGCATGGGGCAGACGTGGATCGCCATAGGGCTGTTCATCGGCTACACCCTCAGCTGGCTGGTAGAGGCGCCCCGGCTGCGGGCCTTCACCGTGGTATGCAACGACTCCATCACCATCCCTCAATATTTGACCAACCGCTTTTTTTCCAAGAGCCGCGCCCTGCAGCTGATCTGCGCGGTGATTTTCCTGGTGGCGTACACGGTGTACACGGCCTCCAGCATCAAGGCCTGCGGCACGCTCTTCAACACGGTGCTGGGCATCGACGCGGCGGCGGCCATGTACCTGTCGGCGCTGTGCATCATTGGCTACACCTTCCTGGGCGGGTTTGACGCGGTGTGCTGGACGGACTTTTTCCAGGGGCTGCTGATGCTGGGCTCCCTGCTGGTAGCGCCCCTGGTGGCGCTGGCCATGCTGAGCGGCGGCGGCGCCGTTGCCCAGGCGGCCTCGGAGCTCCCGGAGGGATACTGGCGGCTGTTCACCGGCTGGAAGGACGTGGTCTCCGGCTTGGGCTGGGGCCTGGGCTACTTCGGCATGCCCCACATCATCATCCGCTTTATGTCCATCAAGTCCCAGAAGGAGCTGGGCCGGGCCGCCCGGATCGGCATTAGCTGGACGTTCCTGATCCTGACCTTCTCCGTGGCGGCCGGGTGCATCGGGCACATGTTCCTGGGAGGGGATCAGGAGAGCTCCACCGTCTTCATCTCCATGGTGCGGGCGATCTTCTCCGGCCCCTGGCTGAGCATCCTCTCCGGCCTGCTGCTGAGCGCCATCCTGGCCGCGGCCATGAGCACCGCCGACTCCCAGCTTCTGGCGGCCTCCGCTGCCTTTGCCAGCGACGTGTATAAGCCCATGATCCGCAAGGGGAAAAGCTCCGACCGGGAGATGCTCTGGGCGGGCCGGCTGGTGGTGCTGGCCATCGCGGTGGTGGCGCTGCTCATCGCCGCCAACCCCTCCAGCGGCACCATTATGACCTTGGTGGAGAACGCCTGGGGCATTTTCGGCGCGGCCTTCGGGCCGGTGATCATGCTGAGCCTGTTCTGGCGGAAGTTTACCTTTGCCGGGGCGGTGGCCGGTATTGCCACCGGCGCGGCGGTGGATGGGCTGTGGCTGGCCTTCCTGAGCGGCACGGGGATCTACGAGATCATTCCGGGGTTTGCGGCCGGCCTGGCGGCGGCCTGGCTCGCCTCCCGTATCCAGGGCAGCCGGGAGGATGTGGAAGAGCTGTTCGACCGGTGCCTGGCGTACCAGGATTGAGCCGGCGGGCCAGGGATTCCTGCTGGCGCGTCAAGAGGGCGGCCCACCCGGGCCGCCCTCTTGACGCCCTCCAGCCGCTGTGGTATATTATGGGTCTATAAGTACAGATTTCAGGAGTTGATGTTCCCCCATGGACGGCGACAGTTGGCTGTCATGGCTGTGTATTGCGCTGCTTTTGCTGATGGCGGCGTATTTTGCCCTGGCGGAGGTGTCCATGACCACGGTCAGCCGCATTCGGCTGAAAACCCGGCTGGACCGGGGCGACCAACGGGCGAAAAAGGCCCTGTATGTTCAGGAGCACTTTGACCAGGCAATCTCCGCCATACTGATCGGGACGAATATCGTCCATATAACCACCGCCACTCTGGTGACAGTGCTGGTGACCCGGACCTGGGGGGCCTCCTGGGTGGCCGTGGGGACCCTTGTGTGTACCGTGGCCATTTTTTTCGCCGGGGAGATGCTTCCCAAGAGCATAGGGAAGAAATACAGCGAACGGTGCGCTCTGGCCACCGCCTCTTCGCTGTGCTTTTTTATGCGCATTTTTGCCCCGCTGGCGGCGGCGCTGACCCGGGTGGGGGAATTCCTGGCCCGTCTGTCCCGGGGGGAGCCGGAGGTTACGGTCACGGAGGACGAGCTCTACGATATCATCGACGACATGACCGATAACGGGGCCCTGGACGAGGAGCGGGGGGAGCTGGTCCATTCCGCCTTGGAGTTTGCGGATGTGTCGGCCGAGCACGTGTTCACGCCCCGGGTGGACGTGAAGGCGCTGAACGTCAACGAGGACCCCCAGCGGGTGCTAGAGTATATCAAGGCCCAGCACCACAGCCGCCTGCCGGTGTACGAAGGCACCATCGACAACATTGTAGGGGTCCTGCAGATCCGCCGGTACATCCGGGCCTATCTGCGCCAAAAGGGGTACCCCGAGCTGCGGGAATTGCTGGACGAGCCGTGCTTTGTCCACCGCTCCGCCCCCATCCGGGACCTGCTGACGGAGCTCAGCCGCCGGAAAGTGAACCTGGCGGTGGTCACCGACAGCTACGGAGGGACGCTGGGCATCATCACGGTGGAGGACATCCTGGAAGAGCTGGTGGGAGAGATCTGGGACGAGGACGACGTGGCCCGGGTGGACTT
>CALWYY010000009.1 GCA_944385885.1 uncultured Oscillospiraceae bacterium
CGGGATTTGCCCATGCCTTTTGGAATACGGCGGCCTTTGCCGTGGTGTCCATTGTGCTCATCAACGCGCTGGCCTTTGCCATCGCCTACGCCCTGACCCGGAAGATGCGGGGCACAAACCTGTTCCGCACGGTATTTTTCATGCCGAACCTCATCGGCGGCATTGTGCTGGGATACATATGGAGCCTGATTTTTGACGGTATCCTGCGCCACTACAGCACCTACCTGACCGCCAACGCGGCCTATGGATTCTGGGGCCTGGTGATCCTGGTGGCCTGGCAGCAGATCGGCTACATGATGATTATCTACATTGCGGGGCTGCAGGCCATCCCCGACGATATGATCGAGGCGGCCTGCATTGACGGAGCCAATGGCTGGCAGACCCTGCGGTTTGTGACCATTCCCAACATGCTGCCCTCCATCACCATCTGCACCTTCCTGACCTTGACAAACTCCTTCAAGATGTTCGACCAGAACCTGGCCCTGACCGGCGGTGCCCCGTCGGTGATGATGAACGGCGGGAAGGTCAATATGACGGAGCTGCTGGCGCTGAACATCTACTCCACCTACAACATCAATAAGCACTGGCACGGGGCAGCGCAGGCCAAGGCCGTGATCTTCTTCCTGCTGGTGGCTGTCCTGGCTATCGCCCAACTCTCCGTGACCCGCAGAAAGGAGGTGCAGCAGTAATGAAAAAAGCCAATTCCACGGGAAACCGCGTTCTCAGCCTCTTTTTCGTGGTGCTGAGCGTGGTGTGGCTTCTGCCGGTGCTGGCCGTGGCGATCAACGCCTTTAAATCCAACAACGCCGTGAGCACCCAGGCCTTTGCTCTGCCAAACGCTGAGACCTTTGTGGGCTTTTCCAACTTTGTCAAGGGGATGACCTTCGGCAACTACCCCTTCCTGCTGGCTCTGGGGTACAGCCTGTTTATCACCCTGGTGTCCGTGGCCCTGATCCTGCTGTTTACATCCATGAGCGCCTGGTACATCGCCCGGGTCAACAGCCGGTTTTCCAGGCTGTTCTATTACCTGTGCCTGTTTTCCATGATTGTGCCCTTCCAGATGGTCATGTTCACTCTGACCTTCACCGCAGACCGGCTGAAGCTGAACACCCCCTTTACCATTCCGGTGGTATACCTGGGGTTCGGGGCGGGCCTTGCCATATTTATGTTTGCCGGGTTTGTCAAGAGCATGCCCCTGGCCATTGAGGAGGCGGCCGCCATCGACGGGTGCGGCCCGGTGCGCACGTTCTTTTCCGTGGTCCTGCCCATGCTCCGGCCCACCATGATCTCCGTGGGCGTGCTGGAGATCATGTGGGTCTGGAACGACTATCTGCTGCCGTACCTGGTGCTGGACCGGACAAAGTACATGACGGTACCCATCCTGATCCAGTACCTTAAGGGCAGCTACGGCCACGTGGACCTGGGGGCCACCATGGCGATGATCCTCATGTGCATCGTGCCGGTGATCGTGTTTTACCTTCTGTGCCAGAAGCACATTATCAAGGGAGTGGCGGCCGGCGCCGTAAAAGGCTGACGGGCCATGACCATCAAGGATCTGGCGGCGCGGTCGGGGTATGCCGTGGGGACGGTGTCCCGGGTGCTGAACAACCAGCCCAATGTGAGCGAGAAGGCCAGGCGGACCATTCTGGCCATTGCCCGGGCAGAGGGGTTTGAGCTCAACTCCAACGCCAAGAACCTGAAGCAGCAGCGCAGCAACAGCCTTTTGGCCGTGGTGCGGGGGGTATACAACCAACTGTTTGCCGACCTGGTGGAGCATCTGCAGAGCCTCACCGCCGGGGGGGACTACCGGCTGGTGGTGGACTACATCGACGAGGGGGAAAATGAGGTTCGCCGGGCCCGGCAGCTGGCCCGGGAGCTGAAACCCCAGGGGATTTTGTTTCTGGGGGGCAGCAGCGAGAACTTCCGGGACTGTTTCGGGGATGTAGCTCTGCCCAGCGTGCTGGTGACCAACTACGGGGGAGAACTGGGATTTCCCAATCTGTCCAGCGTCACCACGGATGACCGGGCAGCGGCGGCGGCCGCCATCGGATACCTGATTGCCCAAGGCCACCGTCAGATCGGCGTTATCGGCGGCAGCCTGGAAAACTCCGACACCAGCAGCCTGCGCTATGCCGGCTGTGTGGAGGCATTCCAACGGGCGGGCGTCCCCTTTGACCCTGCCCGGCGATATCAGGTGGCCCGGTATTCCTACGCCGGAGGGTATGCCGCCATGACCCGGTTGCTGGAAAGCGAGCGGGAGCTGACCGCTGTCTTTGCCATGTCGGACACCATGGCCATCGGGGCGGCTCGGGCTGCCCGGGACGCAGGCAGGAGCATCCCCGGGGACATTTCCCTGGTGGGGTTTGACGGGCTGCCCATCTGTGGATACTACCAGCCCCGTCTGGCTACGGTGATCCAGCGCACGACTTTTATGGCGGAAACCAGGCTGCGCTTACTGGACGATATGATCCGCCGCGGAGCGGGAGCACGGCATGTGCTGGCCCCCTATGAATTGGCGCCCAATGGAAGCGTGCTGGATCTGGGAAAGAAAAACGAAGAGGACAGATTATGAGAGCAAGCGGCATTCTGATGCACATTACCTCCCTGCCGTCCCCCCATGGGATCGGCACTCTGGGAAAGCAGGCCTGGGACTTTGTGGATTTCTTGCAAAGGGCCGGCCAGAAGTACTGGCAGATCCTTCCCCTGGGCCCAACGGGGTTTGGGGACTCCCCATATCAGACCGACTCGGCCTTTGCGGGCAACCCCTACCTTATCGACCTGGACCTGTTGGAGGAGGACGGGCTGCTCACCCGGGAGGAGATTGACGCGCCCTTTTGGGGGGACGACCCCCAGCAGGTGGATTTCGGGGCGATCTACGCGGCCAGACGGGACCTGCTGTATCGGGCATACCAGCGTGGCTGGGAACGGGACCGGGAGGCGGTAACGGCCTTTGGAAGCCGCTGTGCCGGATGGCTGCCGGACTACGCCCTGTTCACCGCCCTGAAGAGGCATTTTGGGATGCGAAGCTGGACGGAGTGGCCGGACGAGGACGTGCGCCTGCGCCGGTCGGCGGAGACCCTGGCCCGGTACGGGGAACTGCTGCGGGACGAGGTGCAGTTTTGCATTTACCGGCAGTACCTGTTTTTCCGCCAGTGGGACGCGTTGCGGGAACACGCCCGGCAGGCGGGGATCTCCATAATCGGGGATGTACCCATTTACGTACCCATGGATTCGGCGGATGTATGGGCCCAGAGCCGGTACTTCCAGCTGGACGGCGCCCGGCGCCCCACCGCCGTGGCGGGGGTGCCGCCGGACTATTTCACCGCCGACGGCCAGCTCTGGGGCAATCCCCTCTACGACTGGGAGGTCATGAAGCAGGACGGCTACGACTGGTGGATCCAGCGTCTGCGGGCCGCGGGCCGGCTGTACGACGTGGTCCGCATCGACCATTTCCGGGGCCTGGAGAGCTACTGGGCTGTTCCCTACGGGGACGAAAACGCCCGTGGCGGCCAGTGGAGGAAGGGCCCGGGGGAGGATTTTATCACAGCGGTGAAGAGAGCCTTTCCCCATATGACGGTGATCGCAGAGGATCTGGGGTATATGACCCCGGAGGTGATTGCCCTGCGGGAGTTCTCCGGGTATCCGGGGATGAAGGTGCTTCAGTTTGCCTTTGACTCCCGGGAGCCCAGCAACCACCTGCCCCACTGCTACACCGCCCGCTGCGTCTGCTATACCGGGACCCACGACAACGCCACTCTCCGCCAGTGGCTGGAGGAGGCCGGGCCGGAGGATGTGGCGTACGCCCGGGAGTACCTGGGGCTAAACGGGGAGGAGGGACTGTGCACCGGCGTGATCCGGGGAGGGATGAGCTCCGTTGCGGAGCTGTTTGTGGCCCAGATGCAGGATTGGCTGGAGCTGCCCGGTACGACCCGGATGAACGTTCCCGGCGTCCTGGGAAGGGGGAACTGG
>CALWYY010000010.1 GCA_944385885.1 uncultured Oscillospiraceae bacterium
TGTTCCACAGAGCCTGACGCTGGGCGGCGACCCCGGACGCCAGAGCCAACTGTGTGGCGACGGGGAAGGCGGTTGTTCCAACGCCGCGGCCGATGCCGCAAACGGTGGGATTTAATATCACGGTCCGCGGACGGGGGTTCAGGGCTTTGCGGCTCTGGAGCCCCGCCGTTTTTTGTGTTTGCCTGCCTATGGTTTTCCGCGGCCCATCCTGGCCGCCGGGCCTTAGATTCCGGCCGCCGGGCGCGGCGTAGTCTCAATCGGCGGGTATAAAAGGGAGGAAACTTTGGGGAAATTGTTCTTTTTTGTGATTTATTATTCACAAATACCGGTAAAGGAAGTATAATGCCGCTTATACTATAAGGCCGGCGGCGTGGAACGCCTCGTCCCCCGCCGCAGCCTGTGACCGGCCATTCCTAAGCGGAGCCTGTGCCGGCGGAAGGGAGCAGGAGCGCATGAGCGAACCGCTGATACTGACATTCGACGTGGGTACCCAGAGCGTGAGGGCCATGCTTATCGATAAAACTGGATGTATTCGGGAGAGAACAAGCCACGTCTACGCCAGACCGTATTATTCCCTGCACCCCACCTGGGCAGAACAGCGGCCGGACTTCTATTATGAGGAGATGTGCTTGGTGTCCCGGGAACTCCGGGAAAAGGCGCCGGAGCTCTTTGCCCAGGCTGTCTGTATGGTCATGACGGTGTTCCGGGACAGCACGGTCTGCCTGGACGAGGATGGGATGCCCCTGCGGGACTGCATCCTCTGGATGGACCAGCGCCAGGCGGAGAACCTGCGCCCTATCCCCTGGCTCCGGCGGATAATGTTTGCCCTGGTGGGGATGACGGATACGGTGAATATGCTATACCACACTTCCGTGTGCAATTGGATTGCCGAGAACGAACCGGAGTTGTGGGCTAAGACGCGGCAGTATGTGTTGTTGTCCACGTATTTGAATTTCCGGTTTACCGGTAATATCCAGGATAGCTGGGCCTCCATGATCGCCAAGATCCCCTTTGATTACCGGCACCGCCGGTGGGACAAAAACGGCCTTACCCGCTGCCTGTACGACGTGCCGGCGGACAAGCTCTGCCGTCTGGTGCCGTCCGGGGCGGAGCTGGGCCGGGTGACGGCGCAGGCGGCGGCGGATTCCGGCATTCCGGAAGGGCTGCCGCTGATCGCCACCGGTTCCGACAAGGGCTGCGAGACCATCGGCCTGTCTGTGCTGGAGGAGGACCAGGCCGCTTTGTCCTTTGGGACCAGCTGCACGGTGCAGTTTACCTCCCGCCGCTACTTTGAACCCCACCCGTTTATGCCCTCCTATCCGGCGGTGCCCAACGACCTGTACAACGGGGAGATCCAGCTTCTCCGGGGTTATTGGATGCTAACCTGGTTTAAACAGAACTTTGCGCAGGACGAGGTACGGGAGGCGGCCCGGCAGGGCTGCAGTGCAGAGGAGATACTGAACCGGCATCTGGCCAGCGTGCCGCCGGGCTGCGACGGCCTTTTGCTTCTGCCCCACTGGACGCCGGGCCTGTACACCCCTGGAGCCCGGGGCGCTATGATCGGGTTTTCCGACGGGCACACCAAATACCACATCTACCGGGCCATTATCGAGGGGCTCAACTATGGCCTGATGGAGGGGCTGTATACCATGCAGCGCCGCTCGGGCCAGAAGATCCGGCATCTGTTCCTGGGGGGAGGCGGCAGCCGCTCCGATGAGATCTGCCAGATTACGGCGGATATGTTCGGCTTGCCGGTGTCCCGGATCCAGACCAACGAGTCCAGCGCCCTGGGTGCAGCCATGTGCGCGTTTGTGTCCCTGGGGGAATTTCCCTCCTATCAGCAGGCGGCCGGCTCCATGGTGCGGATCCGGGATACCTTCCAGCCCCGGCCGGAGCTCACCGCTTTTTACCAGCGGATCTACCGGGAAGTGTTCAGCCGGTATTACCGGACGGTACTGCCGCTGCATAAGCGGCTGATTGCCCTGACGGGGCGGCCGAGGAAAAGCATTGAAGAAACATAACTTATGTAAGCGAATACACCGAAAGAAATACCTCCCAACTACGGATGCTTTTACTATGTGTATAGAAAGAAGGGATGCGCCGGCGGTGGAGAAGGTTTTTTGTACGGAGAATGAGCAAAACAGCATTGACGGACGGTAAAAAATCGGGTACAATTAAATATCTGCTTACAGGGGAGCAGGTTTTAACCCAAGAACTGACATATTCCAAAATGGAGAAAGGGAGTGGGATATGTGGCCAGATATATCATCAAGCGTGTCTTATTGGCCGTATTGACGGTTTTTATTATCTGTGCGATCACATTTTTCCTAATGCACGCGGTGCCGGGCGGACCGTTTAACCGTGAGAAAGCCCTCAGCGAGGCAACGATTCAAGCCCTGAACGAGCGATACAACCTGGATAAGCCGAAGCTGGAGCAGTTTTACCTGTACATGAAAAACCTGCTTCATGGCGACCTGGGCGTCTCGCTGAAAAACGGGCGGGAGATCAAGGCGATCATTGGGGAGGCCTTCCCCGTATCGGCGGAGCTGGGGCTCAAAGCCATGGCCGTGGCCCTGATCTGCGGCACGGTTTTGGGGAGCCTGGCGGCCTTGATGCGCAACAAGCTGCCGGACCGGATCATCATTTTCTTTTCCACCCTATTCACGGCGGTGCCAAGCTTTGTGCTGGCCACGCTGCTGCTGCTGATTTTCTGTATCAAGCTGCACTGGGTGCCAGCGTGGAACGCCACGACGCATAACTTTGTTCTGCCGGTAATTGCCCTGGCGGCTTACCCAATGGCCTACATAACGCGGCTTTCCAAGACCAGCATGCTGGACGCGCTGGGGCAGGATTACATCCGCACGGCCCGGGCCAAGGGCGTGGCCCGGTGGAAGATCATCTTTAAGCACGCCCTGCGCAACTCCCTTATCCCGGTGATCACCTACGCCGGGCCGCAGATTGCCTACATCATCACCGGGTCCATGGTGGTGGAAACAGTCTTTACCGTAGGCGGCCTGGGCGGGCAGTTTGTCAGCGCCATTAACAACCGGGACTACACCTTGATTATGGCTACCACGATTTTCCTTGCCAGTCTGATGGTAATTGCGACGCTGGTGTGCGACCTGCTATACAAGATAGTGGATCCGCGAATCCAGTATGACTGAGGAAGGGAAGAAGAGTATGGTACGGTATAACGAAAACGGCATCCCCAAGAAAGCGCCCCTCAGCCTCCAGGTGGATCTGACCCGGTTCCAGCCGGCCACCGAGGAGGAAAAGCGGCAGCAGGATGTGATGAGCAAGAGCACCACCTTCTTCCGGGACGGGTTGCGCCGGCTGATGAAAAACCCTCTGGCGGTGGGCAGCCTGATCGTACTGCTGGCCATTGTGGTGGTGATTATTGTAGCCCCCATGATTGTGCCCTATGGCTATTCAGAGATCATGTCCGTCAACGGAAAGCGGGACAAAGGCGCCAAGAACCTGGCCCCCTTCACGTACAGTGAGATGGAGCAGGAGTATATTGATAACGGCGGGGAACGGTTCCCCCACATATTCGGTACCGACGAGCAGTGCCGGGACTATTTTATCCGTGTGGTCTACGGTACCCGGGTATCCCTGGCGGTGGGGCTGTTTGCCAGCATTATTGTTTTGATTATCGGCATGATCTACGGCAGCATATCCGGGTACGTGGGCGGCAAGGTGGACCTGGTGATGATGCGGATTGTGGACATCATCTACTCTCTGCCGGACATGCTGATGGTGATCCTGCTGTCGGTGGTGCTGCGGGAGATTTTGAAGTTTGAAAGCGGGTCCCTGCTGGCCAAGCTGGGCACGAACATGGTATCCATGTTCGTGGTGTTTGGGCTATTGTATTGGGTGAGCATGGCCCGGCTGATCCGGGGCCAGATTCTCTCCATCCGGGAGAATGACTACATCCTGGCGGCCCGGGCGGTGGGCGCCCGTTCCGGACGGATTATCCGGCGGCATATCCTGCCCAACTGCATTTCCGTGATCATAATCTCCACGGCGCTGCAGATCCCCTCCGCCATTTTCACGGAGAGTTATCTGTCCTTCATCGGCCTGGGCGTGGCGGCGCCCATGCCCTCTCTGGGGTCCCTGGCCAACGCGGCCCGGGGCGGCCTGGAGTCCTATCCGTATAAGCTGGTGTTCCCGGCGCTGACCATCTGTCTGATCGTTCTGTCTCTGAACCTGCTGGGCGACGGTCTTCGGGACGCTTTCGATCCCAAGCTGAAGAGGTGAGCGCCATGAGTGAAGAAAAAGGGTATGAACATCTTCTGAGCGTACGGGACCTGCACACCTGCTTCCAGACGGAGAACGGAGAGGTATTTGCCGTCAACGGGGTGAACTTCAACCTGGATGAAGGCAAGGTGCTGGGCATTGTGGGGGAATCCGGTTCGGGCAAGAGCGTGACGGCGTACTCCATTATGCAGATACTGGCGGACAACGGGCGCATCACCTCCGGCTCGGTTTTGTACAAGGGGGAGGACGTGGTCCACTGGAGCGAAAAGAGGATGCACCAGTTCCGTGGCCGCTGCGTCTCCATCATCTTCCAGGACCCCATGACCAGCCTGAACCCGGTGTTTACCGTGGGCAACCAGCTGATGGAGGCCATCCGCCTGCACACGGACAAGCGGGGGAAGGAAGCCCAGGCGCGGGCCCTGGAGATGCTGCAGCTGGTGGGCATCAACGAGCCGGCTAAGCGGCTGCGCCAGTACCCCTACGAATTGTCGGGCGGTATGCGCCAGCGGGTAATGATCGCCATGGCCCTGGCCTGCGAGCCGGATATCCTCATCGCCGACGAGCCCACCACGGCTCTGGACGTGACCATCCAGGCGCAGATCTTAGAATTGATGCAGGACCTGCAGAAGAAACTGGGCATGGCCATCATCATGGTGACCCACGACCTGGGCGTGATCGCCGAGATGTGCGATGAAATCATTGTCATGTACGGCGGGCGCATCTGCGAGCGGGG
>CALWYY010000011.1 GCA_944385885.1 uncultured Oscillospiraceae bacterium
CCCGCAGCAGGCAGGCCGTCTCCCCCAGCTCCTTGGCAAAGGTGGGAAAATCCAGCATGTTCAGGTACCCCGACACGCTGGAGAGCACCGCGCTGTCCCGGATGGGCGCCCGATACCGCTCCGGCACGCCCTCTATCCCGTGGAGGACCCCCAGGATGGTGCCGATGTTGCTGGCGTTGCAATCGGTGTCAAAGCCGCACATCACCGAGATCTCAATGGCCCGGCCCAGCTCCCCCCCGGCGTAAAGCATGGCCAGGATGCATATGCCGGCGTTGGGTATGATATGGCAGTAGCCTGGGAACCGGTGAGGGCCGAACTCTTGGTTTACATAATCTCGGCAAGCCCGGAAATCCTCCGGCTGCTGCGCGTGGAATGCCCGGACGGCACCCACCACCCGCCGGTAATCGCAGTCGGCGGGGATCTCTTCCAGGCCGGCCTCCAGCACCTCCTCCAGGGAGCCGGCCTCAAAGGCCGCCGCCACGCAGGCGGCCATGAACGCCGCTCCGTGCAGGCCGTTGCCGTCGTGTGACACGCTGGCCGCCGTCCGGGCCAGCTCCGCCGCCTGGGCCGGCCGGCCGGGGCAGATCAAGCCCCAGGTATCGATAAAGATCTGCCCGCCGATTTGCTCGGCCGCTGTCAGCCCGTTGAGGGCGATGCTGCCGGAACGGGGAGCAGGCGTCCCCCGTTTCAGGTTCATATACGCCCGGTGTTCCGTGGACAGATCCTCCCCGCCCCACCAGAACATCCCCCGGCCCCGGCGGGTGTAGTTGAGCCAGGCTTCCCCCACCATCTCCGGCGTGAGTTTTCCGGCTCCGGGGTTGTCTCCCAGGGCCCGCACAAAGATCACCGGCCCGTTCACATCGTCGTCGGCGGCGTAGTTTTTGTATTCCCTCAGGTACCCCCGCATATCCCCGTAGTACTCCCGGAGCCGCTCATAGGTCCAGTAGGGGTTCTCCACCGGGGCGCCCAGGCGCATGCCCGCGTCCATGCCCAGAAGGCCGGCGTAAATTTTCTCAATGGTTTCTTGTTTCATATGCGCCTGCTCCTCTCACGCCGGTGCCAGCAAATCGATCCCCGGGCCACGCAGGCCCACAAAGCAGCCTTGCGCCGCCTCCTGGGTATCCGGGCCGGCAATGACCCATTTGTTTCGTCCGGCCAGAAGCCGCCCTTCTCCCGCCGCCTCCGGAGGAAG
Source organism: uncultured Oscillospiraceae bacterium (assembly GCA_944385885.1). GTDB lineage: Bacteria > Bacillota > Clostridia > Oscillospirales > Oscillospiraceae > Apopatocola. The sequence goes on from CALWYY010000011.1 coordinate 1,193, forward strand.
CGGGGAGTCCAGGTTGGTGCCCCGGGGGAGCACGCAGCCCATCCGGAACCCCCGGCCCGGCTGCGTCCCGCAGGGGGCATAATGCAGAGTGGTGGCAAACAGCTCCACCGCCGTGCCCGCCGGGACAAAAAATGCCTGCACCCGGCCCGTGTCCAGGGTGAAATCCTCCTCCAGCTCCGGTTGCCGGGCCAGCAGGAGGACCATATCGTCGCAGGCAATGTCGATCTCACTGGTCCGGTGGTATTCCAGGCAGGTCAGGCGGAAGTTGGTGCCGTTGCAATAGCCGATCTGCACCTCCAGCCCGCCGAAGCCCCGGTCCCGGAGCTGACCCGCCACCGGCAGCGCCTCCAGCTCCGCCAGGGACGGCACGTACACCGTCCCATCCTCCGGCATAGGCGTGCGCCGGCCCATGCACTGGAGGAACTCGGTAAAATCATACCCTCCCAGCACCTGCCCATAGGGCCGGAACCGGGGGTCCGTTACGGAAATCCACTCCATGTCCATCCTCCTTTACACGCAAGAGCGCAAAATAGCCTCCACGTCCTCCCGGGTCAGGGGACGGTAGCTCCAGCAGCTCAGATCCGCCCCGGCCGCCAGCCGGGGGACGCTTTCAGCGGGGATGCCCAACTGGGACAGGGTGGACGGCGCCCCCAGCTCGCGCCAGAAGAAATCCTTGAGCCGCCGCAGCCCCTCCCGGGCCGTCTCCTCCTGGGACCGGCCCGACGGGTCCACGTCCCACACCCGGCAGGCAAGCCGGGCCAGCCGGGGCGCGGCCTGCGGGCAGATATACTCCAGATACGCCGGGTGCACCACCGACAGCCCCGCCCCGTGAGCCACGTCGTACAGGGCGGAGAGGGGATGCTGGATGCAGTGGCTGGCCCAGTCGGTCTTTTTCCCATTGTTGAGCATGCCGCACAGGGCAAAGCTGCTCACCCACATAAGGTTGGCCCGGGCCTCGTAATCCCGGGGATCCTCCAGGGCCTTCCGGGCCGCGCCGATCTCCGTGCGCAGGGCCGCCTCCGCCAGGGCGTCGGTGAGGTTCTCCCCGTCCGGCGGGGACACGTACAGCTCCAGGATATGGGATACGGTGTCTACGATGCCGTTGACCATTTGGTTTTTGGGCAGGGTATAGGTAAGGGTGGGGTCCAGGATGGTAAAGCGGGGGAATTGGAAGGGGCTGTCGTAGCTGTTCTTCTCCCCGGTCTGCCAGTTGGTGATCACGGCGGACTGATCCAGCTCGCTGCCGGTGGCGGGGATGGTGAGCACCACGCCCAGGGGAATCCCCTCCTGGGCCGGCTCCCAGTTTTTAAAGAACCGCTCCCAAAAATCTCCCTGGGCGGGGGCGCCCACGGCAATGGCCTTGGCACAGTCGATAACGCTGCCGCCGCCAACGGCCAGGATCAGGTCCACTCCCTGCCGCCGGCAAATATCGATCCCCTCGTATACCTTCTCGGTACGAGGGTTGGGCATGGCGCCGGAGAGCTCCCACACGGTCTTGCCCGTGTCCTCCAAAGCCCGGCGCACCCGGTCGTACAAGCCCGTGCGCCGGATGCTCCCGCCCCCGTAAACCAGCAGGACTTTTGTGCCCAGGGCGGCCAGTTCCTCCTCCAGCCGGCCCATGGCCTCTTTCCCAAAGTGCACCCGTACCGGGTTATAATACATAAAATCGTTCATTGTCTTCTCCTTTGACCATAAGACGGGAGGACTCCGGCTCTGCAAGCCGGAGTCCATCCCGGCGGAACGGGGGACGCTGTCCCCAAAGGGTCTGCCCGCCGACGGGCGCGGGCCCATTTCAAACCTACCCAGCTCCCAGGAGCCGGAAGAGGTGCTGTTTATATTGCGCGGCGTCCACGGCGGGGCAGACGGTACCGTTGGGCTCCCTCCCCAGCCGGCCATGCCGGTCGATGCGGAAATATCCTCGTGTCTCGGTTCCGTGAAGCTCCACAGCACAGTTGGCCCGGAACGCGCCGTCCATAATCTCCGGGTACAGGGCCACGGTCATCAGGAGGCTGTCCACCACCCCGTAGGAATCCCGCCCATAGAGGCCCCGGTAATACTTCCGCAGGCTGCGGGTGCACAGGGCGCAAAACCGGGCCGGGCCGCTGCCGCAGGACAGAAGCCGGTCCACTTCCGGCGGGGTGATCTCCGTATCCCCTCTGGCGCAGTCCCAGGTGACCCAAACGGTATCCAGCCCGGAGTCCAAAACGATGGCGGCGGCTTCCGGGTCAGTGTACACGTTGTACTCCGCCGCCGGGGTCATGTTGCCGCTGGCCCCCGCCGCGCCTCCCAGAATCCAGGCGCGGCGGATGTTTTCCGCCAGCCGGGGTTCCTTCAAAAGGGCCATGGCCAGGTTGGTCAGGGGCCCGCAGGCGACGATTTCCAGTTCCCCCGGATTGGCCATGACCAGCTCCACGATGGCGTCCACCGCGTGCTTGGTCTCCGCCGCCCCGGGCGGGTCTGGGAGGTTCATCTCCCCCAGGCCGTCCCGGCCGTGGACGTTCTCCGCCCGGAAGGACTGCCGGCGCAGGAGGGGCCGTTCCATGCCCCGGTACACGGGGGGGCGGTACGTTCCGGCCGCCTCCACCGCAAGCCTAGCGTTTTTCACGCATAGCTCCAGCGGCAGATTGCCGCATACCACGGTCACCGCCTCCACCCGCACCATTTCCGTAGCCCGCAGTGCCTCGATAATAGCCCACACGTCATCGGAACCGGTATCCGTATCCACGATAAACCGGCGCAGCTCTTTCACGCCCGCTCCTCCATCCACCGGGAGCCGGGCACGCCGTGCCGCTGGCAGTACTCGTCAAAGACAATCCCGGCCGGGAGCATACGGAACTCCTCCAACAGTGCCAGGCGCCGTGTCAAATCCCCCGCCGCTTCGGCTTTCATCAAAACCTCTGTGGGCTCCAGCAGGGCCGTGAGCAGCGCCTTCTTCACGCTCCGGGCGCCGATGACGGAGGCGGAGACCCGGTGGATGCTGGCGTCAAAAAAGTCCAGGCCCAGGTGCACCAGGTGGAACGCCTTGCAGCGGCGGATCTCCTGCATAATGGCCACGGTATCCTCGTTGGCGATGGCCACATGGTCGCTGTCCCAGCGCACCGCCCGGGACAGGTGCATCATGATCTCCTGCCCAAAGGCGAAGTAAGACGACAGCTTCGCCGCCACGCTCTCCGTGGGGTGGTAATGGCCGGTGTCCATGCACACAATGGCCTTGCCGGTGGTCAGGGCGTAGTTGGTGTAAAACTCATGGGACCCGGCCGTATAGCTCTCCACTCCCAGGCCGAAGACCTTGCCCTCCACGGAATCGATGTTGTACCGCCGGTCGATAGGCTGGGCAAAGATCCGGTTCAGAGACTCGATCAGCCTCTCCCGGGGCCCCAGGGTATCCACCCGGGTGTCCTTGGACCCGTCGGGGATCCAGTGGTTGGTGACGCAGGGCTCGCCCAGGGCCCGGCCGAAGGACTCCCCAATTTTCCGGCAGGCGATGCCGTGCTCCACCCAGAAATCCCGCACTTCCTGTTCCGGGCTGGCCAGGGTCCAGCCGTCCCGGAGCATGGGGTGGGAAAAACAGGTGGGGTTAAAATCCAGCCCTATACCCTTTTCCCGGGCGTAATCCACCCAGGGGGCAAAATGTTCCGGCCGGAGCTGGTTTCTGGGCACCTTCACGCCGCCGGTGAGGGGATAGACGCTGTGCAGGGCCAGATGCTTTGCGCCGGGCACCAGCGCCAGCATCCGGTCCAGATCCCGGAAATACTCCTCAATACTCCGGGGCTTGCCGGGGGCGTTGCCTGTGGCGGCAATTCCGCCGGTGAGCTGGGCGTCAAAATCCTCAAATCCAGTCAGGTCGTCCAACTGCCAGCAGTTAATGGAAAGGGGGATGGTATCCATCTGGCGCAGGGCCTCTTCCGTATCCACGCCCCACTGGCCATAAATTTCCCGTGCAGTCTCGTAGTGTTTTCCCATAGATCTCCTTCTGCAAACGGCGGTCAATCGTTGTTGTAATAGACGACGTTTTCGGGGCGGATGCGCACAAAATAGTCAGCCTCTTCCCGCATGGTTCCAGCGCTATTGCCCAGGGCGGAGATGTCTAACGCCTGATCCCCCAAGCGGCCGATGAGCCGCCAAGCCAAGCCGGTAAAGATTTTCTTTTCCAGGCGGAATGGATTGGCTCCCGGCGCGTCCTGGGCGCAGAACTCGAAATACTCCCCTCGGACGGCTGCTTTCACCCGGTCCCCTTCCCTGCCGCCCACGTGCTTGACGGGGATACGGAAAGCGGGATCGGATATAAACCACTGCCCGTCTTCCTGGGCCAGGGTACCGCTGATCAAATTGGCCTTCCCCAAGAAGTCGGAGGCAAAAACGGACGCCGGCTGGCTGTAGATGGTGAAGGGATCGCCCTGCTGCTCGATCTGGCCGCCGTGGAGCAGGATGATCTGGTCGGACATGGTCAGGGCTTCCTCCTGGTCATGGGTGACGAACACGGTGGTGATGCCCACCTGCCGCTGGATGTTGCGGATCTCGTACTGCATCTCCGCCCGGATCTTCCGGTCCAGCGCGGACAGTGGCTCGTCCAGCAGCAGGATATTGGGCTTTGTCACCAACGCCCGGGCCAGGGCCACCCGCTGCTGCTCACCGCCGGACAGCTGGGTCACACGGCGGGGCTCATATCCTCCCAGCTTCACCAGTTCCAGGGCTTCACTGACCCGTTTTTCAATCTCCGCGGGCGGCACTTTCTGCATTTTCAGCCCATACCCCACGTTTTTCGCCACATTCATAGAGGGAAACAGGGCGTAGTTTTGAAACACCAAACCGATATTCCGTTTTTCAGGCTTAATCTTTGTCACATCGGCGCCGTCCACCAGCACGCTTCCCTCGTCCGCAGTCTCCAGGCCGCAGATGATCCGCAGGATAGTGGTCTTGCCGCAGCCAGAGGGACCCAGCAGAGACAGGAATTTCCCGCTCTCCACGTGGAAGCTGACTCCCTTGAGCACCTCATGATCCCCAAAACTCTTTCTCAGATTTTCAACAGTAAGTCCGGACACGGTTCATTCTCCTTTCTTCGGCTTGCTGCCGGAGGACATGCCGAAAAGGCTTCCGGCGGAATAGCCCAGGCGCGAAAAGATGATAACCACCACAACAGCCACAAGGACGATAATTGCGCTCAGGGCGTTCAGGTCCGCCTGGTAGCCGCTGCGGATACGGGTAAAGACCGTCATGGGCAGGGTATTTACGCCAACCGGCGCCAGGTAATATTGCAGGACAAAGTTGTTAAAGCATACGATCAGAGCCATAATGCCGCCGGCCATAACACCGGGAAGGATCCCCGGCAGAGTCACGTCCCAGAACACTCTGGCAGGGGAAGCGCCCAGCAAGCGGGCCGCCGACTCCGGGGTACGGTCCATTTCCATAAACCGGGCGTTCACCAGCAGCACCACATAGGGCAAAACCACAATCAGGTTACCCAGGAACATGGTAAGGTAAGACCGCCCCATCCCCACGAAAGTCGCCAGCAGCAGGATGGAAATGCTGGTCACCAGCCAAGGAATAATAATAGGAAGCTGCATTATGGAGTTAAATTTTTTCGCCAGGCGCGGGGAATAATACTGCAAGCCATAAGAAGTCAGCGTGCCGATGACCAGGGCTGCCAAGGCCACCAGGAACGAAAACTTCAAGCTCAGCCAGCAGGCGGCGGGAAGGTTTGAGGTAGTAAACAACGTGGTGTACCACCGGGTGGTGAACACATAGGGAAACATACCATAGGCCGTGCCGTTAAAGGACATGCCGATGATGGCGACGATGGGAATGTACATAAACGCCAGCACGATCCACAGGCAGACCAGAATAAAGCGGTTAAAGCCTTTGGACATTACACATCGCCTCCAATCTTCCGCTGGGCGCGCCGGGCGCCGTAGCTGATGATGGCCATAATCACACACAAGACGATCAGCAGCGTGCAAGACAAGACCGCTCCGTAGCCCATATTTAGGTTATCTTTATATTGGGTATTGATCATAGAGCCCACCATCATTCCGTTGGAACCGCCCACCAGGTTTGGTTCCACGAAAGTTCCTACCACCGGGACGAATACCAGCAGGATCCCGGACAGCAGGCCCGGCACGCTCATGGGGAAAACCACGTTGATAAATGTTTTTGCCCGGTTAGCTCCCAAGATATGGGAGGCGTGGACCAGGTTATCGCCGATCCCCTCCATAGACGAGTACAGGCACAGGATCATATACGGCACATACTCGTATACCAGCACAAGGACAGTTGCTGTATTAGTGTACAAGATGGAATTTCCGTGGATACCTAAGGATTCCAAAGCGGTCATGACGATCCCGCCGGTCTGGATCAGGTTCATCATGGCGTAGATCAGCAGCAATTGGGAAGTAAAAAACGGCAGAATAACCACCATCATCAGAGTACCCCGGAACCGAGGGCGTACCACCTTAGCAATCGCCCAAGCTGCTGGATATGCTGCCACGATACAAATTGCGGTTACCAAAAGGCCAATTCCCAGGGATTTCCACAAAAGGCTCCAAAACGCCTCTGCCTGAAACATCCGGGTAAAATTCCCCAAAGTCCACCCGGGCCAGGGCTGGCCGGCAAAAAGATTCCGGTTCATGAAGCTGAAGAGCAGCAGCATAACCAGCGGGGCGATGGTCAAACTCAGGAGCAGCCCGGCGCTGGGCAGCGTCCACAAGCTGGCAGGATGGATGGTTCTTTTTCGCTTGTTCTTTTGCACAGGATCCCCTCCGTTTCCAGCGCATTTTTGCTTTTTAATAGGGCGGGATGCCGTCGAAGCTTTATCCCGGCGGCATCCCCATTTTACGATTATCTAGATTTTGCCCGCCGGCCGAAGGTCAGCCCACCGTGGCCTTAAAGTTCTCCCAGACATCCATCCAGGCGTCCTTCTGTTCGGGGGTCAGGTAGTTGAGCATGCAGATCTTGGTAGGCATAGGATCCAGGCTCAGCAGGACCTTCTGCTCGGTAGTCAGGCCGTCCAGCACCTCTTGGTTAATGGGAGAATAGGTGGGATAGGTCTCGCCC
>CALWYY010000012.1 GCA_944385885.1 uncultured Oscillospiraceae bacterium
GGGGCCGTGGCCACCAGGATGCTCACGTTGGCGGAATATGTATGCATCAGCGCGGTGTTTTCCGCCAGAAAATACAGGGTATTTACCAGCCCCAGCAGAAAAAACCGCCCCTCCTCCCGCCAGTCCGGCTTTTCCCAGCGGGGGTACATGCCCCACAGGGTGGCATAGCCCAGGGCAAAGCGCAGCACCAGAAGCTGTCCCGGGGAGTACACCGCCAGCAGCTGCTTGCTGGCGGCAAAGGTGCCGCCCCATACGAACACGCTGAAAAACGCCGCCAGATGGCCTGGCAGGTCCATTCGGTTTTTCCTTATCGCTTCGCTCATGGTTGCCTATCTTACCGGAAAACGCCGGAAAAGTCAACGGGTCTTTTCCCCCGGCCCTTCCCGGTCACAGGCAGGTCTCCAGCCACTCCAGAAGCGCCCGGTCGGCCGGGACGTGATTGGTCTCGTTGAGCACCTCATGGCGGGCGTGGGGAAGGATCTTCATGGTGACGTTCCGCACCCCGTGGGCCCGCAGCTGCCGGGCGTAATACCGGGGCGCCTTTCCAAACCCGCCGCCCCGGTCCTCCTGTCCGGCCATGATCAGCACCGGAAGTCCCTTGGGCACTCCCGCCCCCCAGTTTTCTGAGCCAAACTCCGCCAGCCCCGCCACCAGCTCCGCCATAGCCGAGGCGGAAAACTCAAACCCGCACAGGGGGTCCTCCACATAGGCCCGGATCACCTCCTGGTCGTGGGTGAGCCATTGCTTTCGCTCCATGGCCGGGGCGCCGGGGCAGCCGTTGGTGGCGCCCCCGGCGATGCGCTGCAAAAACGGAGATACATAGGTTTGCCCTTTTCGTCGGGAGATGGCCCCGGCCAGCCGGGCGCCGGACGCCGCCGCACGGCTGGGGGACGGCGTGCCCAGCAGCGCCAGGCCCCGCAGGTCCCGGCCCCACCGGTCGGCATAGATTCCCGCCAGGATGCTCCCCATGCTGTGGCCTATGAGGATCTTGGGCAGCCCGGGATGTTCCTCCCGGGCCAGGTCAAAGAGGGTCTTCATGTCCCCCAGAATAAAATCAAAGCCGTGCCCCTGGAGGCTGAAGGTCCCCGGGTGGCCCATGGCGCTGCGCCCGTGACCGCAGTGGTCGTTCATGTACACCGCGTACCCCGCCCCGGCCAGCATCGTCCCCACCCGCTGGTACCGGCCCGAATGCTCGCACATGCCGTGGGCGATCTGCACCACCGCCCGGGGGCGCTCCGGAATCCACGCCCGGGAAAACAGTTCCCCCTCCCCGTTCAGGGACGGGCGGGTAAATTCCCTCTGCCGGATCTCCTCCATTTTCAAGCCTCCTGTCCTCCGGTGCTTCTACTGCCATTATACCGGACAGAAAGCGGAAGTCAATTCCCCGGGTCCTGCGTCCCGGCCGGCATGGGCCGGGCCTCCAGCGCCGCCGCCAGTTCCTGTTTCGCCTCGGATATCCGCTGGGGCTCTTCCAGAAGGCGCAGCCCTGTCAGGGCCAGCACCTGCGCCGCGGTGAGCATGCCCTTATGAGCCGCCGGCCCCTTGGCCTGGGCCACCAACTGCCAGGAATGGTACGGCGTCCCCCGGGCATAGCAGCAGGTGTATAGCTGCGCCGTCGGCACAAGATAGGACACGTTCCCCACGTCCGAGGACACCATGGCGCACTCCCGTGACGGCTGGTACGGCAGGATCCTCTCCGACAGGGCCAACCCCTCCCCTCCCGCCTGCCGGAACACCGCCGCCGATTCCTGATCCGACGGTGTGAACCGGGGCGCCCCTACTTGCCGGTACGCCTGGTCCATAATCTGGCCCAGGGTGTGGTTGGGGATATAGTCGTACATCCGGTGCTCGATCCGGAAGGAAAGCCGGGTTTCTGTCATAAGGGCGGCGCCCCGGGCCACCTTCCGGAGCCTCTCGGCAATGGCCGCGGCCTCCGCCACCCGCTGGGACCGGACATAGTACAGCAGCCCCGACGTCTCCGGTACCGTGTTGGGAGAGTACCCTCCGCAGTCGGTGTAGGCATAATGGAGCTTCACCTCCGGCGGCACGTGCTCCCGCAGATAGTTGGCCCCCACATTCATCAGCTCGCAGGCGTCCAGGGCGCTCCGGCCCAGCTCCGGGGCCGCCGCCGCATGGGATGCCCTTCCCCGAAACCGGGCGGTGAGGATGACGTTGGCCAGGTATGGGCGGCAGACCACATGGTTCTCGTCCCCGGGATGCCAGGTCAGGCAAACGTCCAGGCCATCGAATTCCCCCGCCTGGGCCAGCCGTTCCTTCCCGCAGCCCGACTCCTCCGCCGGGCAGCCGTAAAACCGCACCGTCCCGGAGACGCCGGCCTGCTCCAAATATTCCTTGAGCGCCACCGCCGCTGCCGCCGCCCCCGTCCCCAGCAGATTGTGGCCGCAGCCGTGCCCCGGCCCGCCGGGCTCCGCCTCCCGGCGGTAGGACAGTCCCGCCGCCTGGCTCAGGCCCGGCAGGGCGTCATACTCCCCCAGAATGCCGATCACCGGTCCGCCGGCGCCGTAGGTGGCGGTAAACGCCGTGGCCAGCCCCCCCGCGCCCTCTCGGATCCGGAATCCCTGGCCCCGAAGGTACAGAGCCAGGGTCTCCGAGGCGTATTTTTCGCAGAACGCCACCTCCGGCCGGTCCCATATGCCGTCGCTGATGGCGATGTACTCCTTGCTGTGGGCCTGGATGCCGGCAAGCAGCCGTTCCACTTGGTCCATCTTTCCGCCTCCCCGCCGTTACACTTCCAGAAAGTCCTGCTTTGCCTCTTCCAGCAGCGCCTCCCGCTTGTCCTCGCCCATGATCGCCTGGTATTCCTCCAGAGCCCCGGCGCAAATGCGCTCCGCCGCCGGCACCCCCAGCTCCCAGTAGTACACCCGGCGCAGCGCCGAGAGCACGTGGGCCGTGTGGTACAGGAAGTCCTTCATGGTGTAGTGGGCAATGGCCTGTTTTTCCCGCATCAGGGCAAAAAACTCCTCCTCCGTCTGGAATCCCGCCCGCAGCCAGTCAAACTCGCAGGACGGGTCCCCGTGGGTCAGCAGTGTGTCGATCACCACTTCCTCCCGGGGGCTAAATCCCCGTACCAGATTTTTGTCCGCGTAGGTGCAGTATACCGCCCCGTAGCGCAGCAGCCCGTATTTCCGCCAGGAAACGTTCCAGCCGCACTTCTCCACGTGGTTGAGAAACCGCGGCACAATGCCCGATACCTCGATGTTCATCCAGCCCTTGGGGTCCGCCCATTCGGCATAGAGCAGGTACGTCTGCATGTTCAGCTCCCGTCCGTCCGCCAGGCAGCGCTTGGCCATACGGATCCCCCGTTCACGGGCATAGAGGATCGTCCCTTTTTCCAGGGCTTTCATGCCCTCCTGGCCGCACGCCTCCTCGGCGTGCTTGCCCAGAAGCCCGTATACCAGGGCGTGGTCGTCAATATAAAATCTCTCTGCCATTTGTTCCCGGTTCATGCATATCCTCCTTATCCGTCCCCGGCGCCGCCGGGGTCCCCAGGCCGGGCGGCGCTCCCCCGCCCGGCCCGGGTCCTCAGTGCCGGAACAGCTCTCCCAGCTTCTCCGCCCTGTCCCCGTGACGGCCAAAAAACCGCCCCATGATCCAAGTCGCACAGGAATTGCTGGTAATCACCGGCACCCCCAGCTCCTTCTCCAGATCGTCGATGATCTCCATCACCGTCAGCCCCGTGCAGCTGAGAAACATTACCTCCGCCCCCGGGTCCATGTGATCCCGGGCAAAGCGGAACACCGCATCCGGCGGGATCCGGCCGATGAGCTTCGGATCCCGGGGGTTTTCCGTTTCCATGCCGTGGATGCCGGCTACGGTAAATCCTTCGTTCTCGAAATACTCCTTTTCCATCCGGTTCACGTCCCCGGGGTATGGGGTGCAGATGGACAGCTTCCTCACTCCCAGGGCTTCCAGGGCCTTCAGCACCGCCGTGGTGGTGGTGTACCCCTCCCGGGCCCCGGCCGCCTCCCGGATCACCCGGCACAGATAGGCGTCGTACCCCGGCCCACCGGCCTGGCTGCCGGCCGTGCAGGAGAGAAAGGCCAGGTCCACCGGGTCGTAGTCCCGGTACAGATGCATGGTCTCCGTTACCTTCTCGCTGAAGGTCTTCAGCCCTTCCGGGCTGACGGACTCCAAGGGGACGGGACAGTCGGATATGGCGATGTCCGGACACAGCCACCGGTGGAAGTCGGTCACCGCGATGTAGCCGCCCGCGGGCATGGCCACCCCCACCTTCCCCAGGGTCCCGTATATCTTCCGGCCGGCGGGGACCGGCCCGTTTTCCTTTTTCATGGGCACCTCACGCAAAAATCCCGATGCCTGCAATCACAAGCAGCGTGGCCAGGATGGTCAGCAGCACGGAGCAGACAAACACGTGCTTGTAGCTTCTGGAATAGGACAGCCCTGCCATGGTCAGCACCAGCACGATGAAGTTGTTCCACGGCATGGAGTCAAAGCCCTCGGAGGACATGGCCACCACCCGGTGGATCACCTCCGGGGAGAAGCCCATGGCAAGGAAGTCCTGGCCGAACAACTCCAGAGTGGTGGAAATGGCCGCCGTGCCGGAGCCGGTCATGAAAGCCACCGCGTTGGTCACGGCAAACACTTTGAACAGCCCGCTAAACGGCAGGTTCAAAAGCCATTCCTGGAATGACGCGAAAGCGGGGGTGGCCGCTACTACCCGAGCAATGCCCACCACCATGCACACCATGATCACCGGGCTCACACCGCTGAATACACCGTCATTGAGGGTCTTTTTCAGGTTGTCGTAGTACTTCCAGAACAGCACCAGGCAGCTCAGGCAGGCCAGCAGCAGCCCGTAGACGATATCCAGCTTCAGCAGGTTGATGCATACCAGCGCCACCGCCAGAGGGATGATGGACAGCAGGGCCGAGGGAATGCGTCCCTCCCGCAGATCCACCGTGTCGGCGTCCAGGGCGTAGTACTCCGGAGCGTCGGGGTTCTTGCGGCCCTTGCGCACGGCGAAGTAGACATACACTCCCACCATAGCCAGGTACAGCACCGTCCCGATCACGCCGATCCAGGGCGCCGCCGTCAGGGTGGTCCCCAGATAATTGGTAGGGGCCATATTATTGGTCTGGATGCCGCCGGGGAAGAAGGCACAGCCCGGCACCATGGCCGCATAGGTGACCGCCGGGAAAATGTACCAGGGCACGTTCCCCTTCCGGAACAGCACCTTGGCCAGGGGCAGGAGCACAAAGATAATCACAAACCCGTTCACGCCCCCCAGGGTCAGCAGGCCCGTGACCACCATGTAGCCCAGCAGGCTGTACTTCTCGCCGCAGCGGTCGGCGATCCACAGGCCCAGGCTCTTGGTGGCGTTGCTGTCCTCCATGAGTTTGGCAAACAGGGCTCCGATCACCAGCATCCAGAAGTACGGCGCCCCGAAGGAGGCAATGCCCTGTACCAGATACGTGTTCCAGGTCTCCGCCAGGGTAAATCCGTTGGTCAGGCCGATGACGGCTCCGGAAACCAGGGCCGCCAGGATCAGGTTGTACTTGCGCCATACGGCCACCAGGAGTACCGCGAATCCGAGAAAAATACCGATGGTTCCCAACATTTCTTTTTCTCCCTTCTTTACAACATCATCTCGTCCAAGCTTCTCATCCGCAAAACAAATCGCCGCGCCGCCGGGATGTTTTCACGCCTCCTTTCCTCTGCCCGGCCCGTCCCGCTCCGGGCGCGGCCGGTTTCCCTTTACAACCAGGCCCGAATCATATATATTAAATAGCGTTACCAACAAACACCCGAATCGGAGGCTGGTATGGAAAAAGCAGGCAGTTTGAAATCCGTGGTACTCGACCGCATCATGACCGGCATTGTCCGGGGGGAATACAAACCGGGAGAGATCCTCACGGAGGGGCGGCTGGTGGAAAAATACGGCTGCAGCCGCGCTCCGGTGCGGGAGGCTCTGGCGGCCCTGTGCGGCAGCGGGCTTCTGCGGAACCTGCCCCGCTGCGGATACCAGGTGGTATCCATCACCCTGGAGGAAATCGCCCAGATGCTCCAGTTCCGGCTCCTGCTGGAGGGGGGACTGCTCCCGGAGGTATGCCGGAACCTGGACGCTCAGAACCTGGAATCCCTCCGGGAGCTGGCGGGCAAATGCGAACGCACCACCGACAGCATGTGGGACCACTGGGAGTACAACGCCCAGTTCCACCTGCAGCTTCTCTCCCTGTCCCGGAACGAATACGCCGCGGCAATGCTCCGCCGGACCATGTCCATCCTCAAATGCGCCTACGGCCAGCACTACTGGGACAAGTGGGAGCATGTCTGCCCGGGGGACATGCGGTACCACACCCGTATCCTGGACGCCTTGGAGCGGGGGGACTGTGCCGGGGCGGCCGCTTTTCTGGAAAAGGACCTGCAGGACTTTGCCGCCTTCTCCTGAGCGCGGCGGGATAATACGCGCCTTACAGCGGAGCGGGGGCTCCGCTGTTTTTCTTTTCCCCGCCCTGCTCCAGCATCAGCCGGAGGATCACCCGGTCTGTTTCCAGCATCCCCTCCCGGGCCACGGTGCCCATATTGCGCACGGTGTCCTCCGCCCCGGCGCCCACGATCCCCTCTCCCGGCTGGAACGTCCGCCCTTTTAGGGCCATGTCCCCGGCCAGCAGGGCGGTCTGCACCGCCGCGGCCACCTTGGCCGCGCAGGACGCCTTCGCCCCATCACAGACCATGCCTCCGATGGTCCCCAGGGTGTTGACCACTGTGCGCTCCACCTCCGCCAGGCCGCCGCCCCGCAGATAGGCAATCCCTGCCCCGGCGCCGCAGGCGGCGCATACCGCCCCGCAGTAGGCCGACAGGTTCCCTATATCCCGCTTCTGAAGCATGACTGTCAGGTTGCTCAGCGCCAGGGCCCGGTACATCCGTTCTTCCTCCGCGCCCAGGCAGCGGGCGTATTCCACCACTGGGACGCTGGCGGCGATGCCCTGGTTGCCGCTGCCGGAATTGATAACCACCGGCAGAGGGCAGCCCCCCATCCGGGCATCCGCCGCGGCCGCCGCCCAGGCGCAGGCCAGGGCCGCCGGGTCCGTCCGGCCGCTCTCCAGCAGGGTCTGGCCCACCCGGGCCCCGTAGGGCCGGCGCAGCCCCTCCTCCGCCAGGGCGGCGTTGAGGCTTGCCTGTGCCTCCAGCAGCTCCCGGAGCTCCTGGTACTCCTCCGTCTGCGCGTAGGTAAAGATATCCCTCAGATTCAGGCAGGCCTTATCCGGTCCCCCGTCCTCCCCGGCTGGCGGGCCGTCCAAAAGGATAGTATCGTCCCGCTGAAGCCGGGTGATGTTCCGGTGGGAGGATTCAATATCCACCCTGGCCCGGTGCCCGCCGGCGATGGCTGTGACCGATACAAAGAGCTTCTCCTTCCCCTGGAATACGGAGCACCGGCAGTACTCTCTGCCCAACAGCCCGTCCACCCGGGCTGCGTGCTCTTCCGTCACGCTCTCCAGCACTTCCAGCCCTCGTTCCGGGTCGCCGCCCAGGGCCCCAAGGATCGCCGCCACCTCCACGCCGCGCCGGGACCCGGAATGAGGGATGACCACGCCCATCACGTTCTTGATCACGTTGCCGCTGCACACCACGCGGATCTCCTCCGGCTCGGCACCCAGGAGCTGACGCGCCCGGGCTGCCGCATAGGCCACCGCCGCCGGCTCCGTGCAGCCCTGGGCCGGGACCAGCTCCCGCCTTAGTATCGCCCGGTAGGCCAAATACCGTTCGTCCTCCATTCTTTCACCCCCACTGATCATATCAGCAAAATATCATTAATGACAGCCCGTGTCAATGCCCCAGCGTCGTTTCTCTTTTATGTGCAGAATTTTGCAATTTTTTTGGTGTATTTGCCATATATCCTTTGATTTTTCCGAAAATGTTCCTTTGCGTCTCCGGAAGCGAGGAAAGGGGTGTTTCATTTTTATTGTTGATATATCACTGATCATATCAGCAAAAAACGGATGTTTTCCGGCCGTTCGGGCGCGGGACACGCCGGGCCGCCACCGGCGTGCCGCCCGGATAGGATAAAAGCGTCCCGGGCCGGCCCGGCCCGGGACGCTTTTCTATTCTGGGGATGATGTCACAGGGCGTCAAACGCCTCCCCCGCGATGGCCACCGTCTCGGCGATGTCTTCATCGGACAGGGCCGCGTTGATGAAATGGTTGTGGTGGCTGGTGAAATACACGCCCCGCTTCTGGCACTGGGCAACCCAGCGCTGATGGAGCATCAGGGAGGGGTCGTCTGTCAGACGCAGATAAAACAGGCTGGGCATACCCGTTACCGCCAGGTTCAGCCCCCGCTTCCGGGCCTCCCCCACCAGGCCGTCCCGCAGCTTCTGCCCCTTTTCGTCCAGGAGCCGGGGGATGTCCAGGCGCTTCATCTTCTGGATGCAGGCAATGCCCGCGGCAAAGGGCACCGCGCTCATCCAGTAGGAGCCGGTATAGGTCAGCCCCGCCAGGGTGTTGCGCAAAAATTCCCGTCCGCACAGGGCGGAGACGTTGTAGCCGTTGGCCAGGGCCTTGCAGAAGCAGATCATGTCCGCGGCAAATCCGTAATAGTGGTCGCTGCCCGCCAGATCCATCCGGAAACCGGCCCGCACGTCGTCTACGATGAGAAGGGTGCCTGTGTCGTCGCAGAGCTTGCGCACCTTCTGCCAGAAGCCGGGGGCGGGGAACTGGTTGTCCATGAAGTTGCCGTGCATATACGGCTGGCTGATGACCGCGGCGATCTGATCCCGGTTTTCCTCAAACACCTGGGCCAGCTGGTCGAAGTTGTTCCACTCCACGTAGAGGTTGTTGACCACGTCCTCCTCAATGATGCCGGGGTAATCCAGCTTCTGCGTCCAGGGGGACACTCCGTGGTAGTAGCCCCGGAAGAACACGATCTTCTTCCGGCGGGTGTACGCCCGGGCGGCCATGACGCTCAGGCTGGTCACATAGTTGCCGTTTTTGGCCAAGAAGGCCCAGTCGGCGGAGGCCACCGTATCCACCAGCAGCTCCGCAAAGTCCACCATCACGCTGCTGGGGGCGGT
>CALWYY010000013.1 GCA_944385885.1 uncultured Oscillospiraceae bacterium
GGCCAGCCCCACTGCCTGCCGGAGGACAAGGTCCAGCGGGCCGCCGGCCTGTACAACGCCGACCGGGCCGCCCTCATCAAGCGCAGCGAGCAGAACCCGGCCATCACCGAGGCGCTCCGGGGCACCCTGGCCGGCCGGGAGCACGAGCTGCTCCACGTCCACTACAAACAGGATACCCTGTAATCTGCCGCTCCATGCGCAGCCGCCGGGCGCCGTTCTTCCAACGGCGCCCGGTTTTTCCCGGAGGCGCAGGCCCTGTTTCCGCCTTTTTCCCCCAGCGGGCGGGAGAAGGCGGGGACCGTCTGCTTTCAGCCGCGTCAATCTATGCCGCGGCGGCCGCGGACGCAATCCCGGAAGCGAATAACAGAAGAGGCGGCAAAAGACCCGGCAGAGCGGAAACCGCTCTGCCGGGTCTTTTTAAGGCCGGCTCCTCACTCCTTCTTCGGCAAAAAAGGCAGGATGCTCATGGCCACCGCCGATACGGGCATGGTCTGCAGGATGATCCGCCCCGGCCCCCGCACCAGGGTATTGAACACGCCCTCTCCTCCGAAGAGCATGTTCTTCACCCCGGGGACGGTGACGATCTCCATGCTGCACGTGTCGTCCATGGCCGCCAGATATCCCGTATCCACCACCATGCTCTGGCCGGGGGCCAGGTCGTACTCGCAGGCGTATCCGTCGATCTCCAAAAAGGCGGTGCCGCTGCCGGACAGGCGCTGCATGATAAAGCCCTCCCCGCCGAAAAACCCGCTCCCCAGGCGTTTCTGGAAGAAAACCGACAGCTCCACGCCCTCCTCCGCCGCCAGGAAGCCGCCCTTCTGCACCACCACGGGCCGCTGGGGCGTGATCTGCAGCGCCCGGATGGAACCGGGGAAGCTGGAGGCAAAGGCGATCTGGCCGGGCCCGTCCTGGGCGGTATACCGGTTCTGGAACATGGCCTCCCCGGCAAACAGGCGGCCGATGGCCTTTCCCAGCCCTCCGCCCGTGGTGGTGCTCATCTTCATGTTGGGGGTCATCCAGCTCATGGAACCCCGTTCCGTCACCATGGTCTCTCCCGGCATCAGGTCACAGATCACTACCGGCAGGGGCTCTCCCGCAATCTGATAGCGCATTGGCATTGTCTCCTCTCGGTGTGTGTTTTTTTACAGCCGGTCGTTCCCCACGGGGGTGAGGAACAGCCGGCGGAATTCCTCGTCCGTTTCCGCGCAGCCCAGAGCCCACTCCACCTTGGCGATCACAGCCTCCGTGGTCATGGTGTAGGCCTCCAGCAGCTCATAGCGGCGCTTGATGCGCAGCCCCACCTGATACAGCTCCATGTCGCTGCCCTCATGGGGCACCTGGGTGGTCACGATCACCTTCACGTGCTTTTCCAGCAGCCGCCCGATCTTGTCGGAAAACTCGTCGTTGTCGTAGTACGGGACGCCGCCCACGCCGAAGCTCTCGATGATCACCGCGCTGGCGTGACCGGCGGCGTAGTCGAAGATCCCGGGGTCCATGCCCGGGATGAGCTTGATCACCAGGACCCGGGAATCCAGCCGGCGGTAAAACCGCACCGGGCCCGGGCAGCTCTCCCGGATGTAATAGCGCACCTTCCCGCCCCGGAGGTAGGCCACCTCGGGGTAATCCACGCTGGAGAAGGCGTTGAAGCTCCGGGTCCGGGTCTTTCTGGCCCGGTTAGCGCAGATGACCTTGTTGTCAAACACCAGGTGCACCCCGCAGGCCCCGTCGTCCGCGGCGTACTGGATGGCGCCCCGCAGGTTCTCCCGGGCGTCCGTGTCCCGGGCGAAAATGGACACCTGGGACCCGGTGAGCACCACGGGTTTGGGGCTGTTCTGGATAAGGTAGTACAGCACGGCGGCCGCGTAGGCCATGGTGTCCGTCCCGTGGGTGATCACGAACCCGTCGTAGCCGTCGTACTGCTCCCGGATCATTTCCGCCAGGACCAGCCAGTGCTCCGGGCGCATATTGGTGCTGTCCAGATTGAACGGCTGGACCGTGTCCACGCGGCACACCGCCCGCACCTCCGGGATGCATTGGAGCAGCTCCTCCGACCCCAGCTGGGGCGAGAGCCCCTCCTCCGTTTCCCGGGAGGCAATGGTGCCTCCGGTGGCAATCAGAAGCAGCTTTTTCCGGTCCACGCCGATCCCTCCCCTTCGGTCTCCGGGGGCATTTCCTCCCGCCGCACCGCCATGATACACCATCCGGCGCCTTTCGGCAACCGTCCGGGACGGAAAAAGCGGCGCAGCGCGCCGCTTTCCTCACAGGGTGCTGAACCCGTCTTCCGGGCTGAAGCTGTCCCGGGTCGCGCCGCAGACCGGGCACTCCCAGTCCTCCGGCAGCATCTCAAAGGGCGTGCCCGGCGGGATGATATTGTCCGGATCCCCGGCCTGGGGGTCATAAATATAGCTGCAGTAATCGCAGATATACCGAACCATGCGACTCACCCCCTTTCCCTCCGGCATCATATCCGTAGGCATTATAGATGCATCCGCCGGGATATGCAACAGGAAAAGCGGGTTCCGGTAAAAAAACCAGGCGGAGAGGCGGTTGATAGACCGGCCCGCTTTGTGATACACTATCCCGGCATGAAAAGGGAGGGACGGGCATGTCCGCAGACAAAAAAGAAAAACGGTGGTCGGCGGGGACTCTCAAAAGCCGCGGCTGGACGGAGGCGCTTCTATCCCAGCTTCTGCCCGCGCCTCAGTACCGGCACTACAACGGGCGGCGGGTCCGCTGCTGGCGGTCGGAGGACGTGCGCCGGGCGGAGGCGACCCTGGCGTTCCGCCAGGCCCGGGAGTCTGGTGGGGAAGAGGCCTGCCGGGAGGATGTCCTCTCTGGCGAGGCTGCTTTGGAACAGACGTCTCTGCTTCTTACCCGGGCCTGGAATGCGGCGGCGCTGCCGGAGGGCCGGGCGGGCCTTCTGGCGGAGCGGTACCACCAGGCCATTCTCCACCAGCTCCCCGGATCCGCCTGGGCCGGCCGGCTCCGGTCCGGCCAGTGCGCCAGCTACCTGGACCGGTTCCTGCAGCTGGAGGAAAAACCCGGCAGGGAACCTCTGTCGGGGATTCTGCGCCGGTTCATAACGGCCGCCGTCTGGATCGGGCGAAACCCCGCCGCGCCCCGCGTACGGGCGCTGGAGGAACGGTACCCGGCCGTCTTGCTGGCGGTGGCCGGCCGGGACGTGGAGGCCTTTATCCGGGAACAGCCCGACGCGGACCTGGACGGGCTTTTGGCGCCGGGGGCCTTTCCCCTGCCGGAGCTTTTGGGCCATCCGCTGGGGTATCTCTATTCCGTATTTTATATCCCCCGAGCCATCCGTTCCAGCCTGAAGCTGCTGGTGGCCTTGAACCCCCGGGACGAATACCCCCAGGCCCGGGCCATGGCCCGGCACTTCGTGCTGCACATTGGCGGTACCAACACCGGGAAAACCTACGCCGGGTTCCAGCGGCTGAAGGCGGCCCGGACGGGGGTGTACCTGGCGCCGCTGCGGCTTCTGGCGCTGGAGGCCCAGGAGCTCCTTCTGGACCAAGGGGTGGCCTGCTCCCTTACCACCGGCGAGGAGGAGGACTGCCGGCCGGAGGACACCCATGTGGCGGCCACGGCGGAGAAGCTGGATCTGGAACGGCGGTACGATGTGGCGGTGGTGGACGAGTGCCAGATGATTGCCGACCGGGAACGAGGCTTTGCCTGGACCCGGGCCATTTTGGGAGTACTGGCTCCGGAGATTCACCTGTGCGCCGCGCCGGAGGCCAAGGGCCTGCTCATCCGCCTGATCGAGAGCTGCGGGGACAGCTGGGAGCTGGTCAACCATTTCCGGAAAACGCCCCTGGTGTGTATGACCCGGACGGTGGATTACACCGACGTGCAGCCCGGGGATGCCCTGATCACGTTTTCTAAGGTGGGGGTGCTGTCGGTGGCAGAGGACCTTCGCCAGAGGGGGAAGGAACCGGCCATCATCTACGGCGCGCTTCCCTACTCCACCCGGCGCAAACAGATGGAGGGGTTTCTGCGGGGGGATATGCAGTATGTGGTATCCACCGACGCCATCGGCATGGGGCTGAACCTACCCATCCGGCGCATTCTGTTTATGGACACCCAGAAATTTGACGGGGTGGAGCGCCGGGACCTGCGCCCGGAGGAGATCCAGCAGATTGCCGGCCGGGCCGGGCGCTACGGCATGTATGACCGGGGATACGTGGGCGCTACGGAGAACCTGGCGGCCATCGCCGCCGGGCTGGAGGCGGTGGTGCCGCCGCTGCAAACCGCGGTGGCCGGGTTTCCCCCGCTGGTCCTCAACGTGGATTTTGACCTCCTGGAGGTCCTCACCCAGTGGAGCCAGATGCCTTCCCCCGCCCCGTACGTCAAGCTGGATGTGACCCGGTATATCTCTGTCATCACCCGCCTCCGGGAGGCGGGGTTCCGCCTGGACAAGGAACAGGAACTGCGCTGCGCCAACATCCCCTTTGATGAGACGGACGAGGAGCTCTGGCAGCTGTTCTGCCAATTCCTCCGGCGCATTGGGCAGGGCCAAGGGCTGGAGCGGCCCGCCCTGCCGGAGAAACGTTCCACCCAGTACACCCTGCCGGAGCTGGAACAGCACTGCCGGAAACTGGACCTGTACTTCTCCACCGCCAAGGCCTTCGGCTGCCCGGTGGATCGGGACGCTCTATACACGGAGCGGGAACAGACGGCGGAGAGCATCAATCAGATCCTCCTGCACAACCTGAAAAACAACATCCGCTTTTGCGCCCGCTGCGGCGCGGCCCTCCCCCTGCACCAGGCAGGCCGGCTGTGCGCCGCCTGCTGGCGCCGGCAGAATGCCTCCCGGGGCGGCGGATACCGGAGGCGGCGGTAACAGCGTCTGAAAATCCCCGCTCCAAAAGCAAGGCCGCCCGGACGATGCTTTCGTCCGGGCGGCCTTGTTTGCGCTTTTCAGTACAGCTCCTCCAGAAGCTCCACAATATCCCGCAGGCAGCGCCCGGCGGGACCGGTAACGGTAATCCCCGGCTCCTGCCGCACCGCCGCCAAAGCCGTCTCCGGCGCAAACGCCCGGTGGGCCAGCCGGAGCATGGGCAGGTCGTTCCATCCGTCCCCGGCGCAGAAGAGTCCTTCCCGCCCCGCCCCCAAATATTCCAGCAGCCGCAGGACCCCCGTGCCCTTAGTGCTCCCGGCACAGGCCACGTCCACAATGGCCCCGGAGGGCGCTGCGTCGTACCGGCCAGGGCAGTTTTCCTCCAGCCAGGCCAGGATATCCCCGCATTGAGGGTTCTCCTCCGCCAGGGGCCCCGGTACAATGAACGCCGCCTTGGTCCATGGAAACAGGATCTTCTCCGGCGGTACCACGGATACCGGAGCGCCCATATTCCGCAGATGCTCCTCCACCCCCGGGGTCAGGCGGCACACCCGCACATCCTCCCCACGGTGCACCTCCATACCCACCTCCGGGAACGCCGCCAGGAGACGGCGGAAATCCTCCCGGCAGGAAAACGGCAGGAAGCTCTCGTACAGGGACTCCCCTGTCCCCGCATCCTGGAGGACGGCGCCGTTGCTGAGAATCGCCGGGGCGTTGACGGCAAACTGCCCCCGTATCCCCCGGAAGGACCGGGGATCCCGCCCGGTGGCCACGGTAAACCGCCCGCCTCGGGTCATAAACCCCTCCACCGCCCGGAGATTCTCCTCCGGCACACAATCCATTCCATAGGGCCGGAAGGTACCGTCAAAGTCCGCCACCAGCACCAGGCCGTCAAATTTCCCCATTTCCCTTCCTCCCTCCCCCGCTTTCGCCCTTACTTGAAGGCTGCGGGAGGATATGCTATACTGTTGCAACATTCCACGCCTGTTTTCGGCATTCCGTCTTCTCCGGAGGTGATAATATTATGAGCCGGCGCTCCCAGCTGTGCAACCGCCTGTTTTTGGCGTTGGGCATCTTATGCATCCTGTACTACCTGGGTATGGGAATCACCGTCCGTTTCGGCCAGTCCCTGCTGTTTTTGTGGCTTCTGGCAGGAGCGCTTTGCCTGCTCCGGTACGCCATATGGCGCCGGGCCTGGCGTCTGGGCCGGCCGCTGCCGGTCTCCCGGCGGCTCCTGCGCCTGTGGCGCTGGGCCGTGTGCCTGATACTGGCGGTGTTCCTGACGGTGGAGGGATTTGTCGTCTCCGGCGCCTTCCAGCAGCCCCCGGCCGGGCTGGATTACATCGTAATCCTGGGCGCCCGGGTGGATTCGGACGGCCCCAGCGGCGCCCTGCGCAACCGGATCCAGACCGCCGCCCAGTACCTCCAGGATAACCCGGAGACCATCGCCATCGCCTCCGGCGGCCAGGGCAGCGACGAGCCCATGTCGGAGGCTCAGTGCATCCAGGAGAACCTGGTGGCCCTGGGCATCGACCCGGCACGGATCCTGATGGAGGAAAAATCCACCGACACGGTGGAAAACCTCCGGGGGAGCTTTGCACAGATCCCGGAGGCAGACGCCTCCGTGGGGATCGTCACCAACGATTTCCATATCTTCCGCGCCATGTGCATCGGCCGGAAACTGGGGGACTTTTCCCTTTCCGGCGTCCCCGTGCCCAGCTCCGCTTTCGGCTTTGTCCACTACGCCATGCGGGAGTTTTTCGCCCTGACAGTGGACGGGCTCCTGGGCAACCTGGCCTTCTCCTGACGGTTGGATCCCGCCCTCTTCCCGCCCCTCGGCTTTTGCCGGGGGCTTTTTCTCGCTGACGGGCCGCCCCTCCGGCCCGGGCGGTAGGCCTCCCCGGCAGAACGGTTTGCCACGGCAAGGCTATCCGGTGCAGGAGCCGCAAAGCGCCCCGCCGGGCCTCTGCCCGGCGGCCGGCCTGTCCTCCAGCCGCCGCCGGAGCCAGGCAATCTCCCCTGCATACCCCGCCGCATCGCAGGGAGTCTCCAGCACAAAGGGCAGCCCCGCTAAAGCCGGGTGGCGAAGCAGTCCCGCCAACGCCTCCGGCGGGATCTGTCCCTCCTCCAGCCGGGCATGGCGGTCTTTTCTCGACCCTCTGGGATTCCGGCTGTTGTTCAAATGCACCGCTTTCAGCCGCTCCAACCCCACCGTCCGGTCAAATTCCGCCAACACCCCATCCAGGTCCCCGGCGATGTCGTAACCGGCGTCCCAGACGTGGCAGGTATCCAGGCACACGCCTACGTTCCCGGCCAGCTCCACCTGGTCCAGGATTGCCCGCAGCTCCTCAAACCGGCCTCCCACCTCGCTGCCCTTGCCCGCCATGGTCTCCAACAGCACGGTGGTGGCCATTCCGGGATACAGCACCCGGTTGAGCAGATCCGCGATAGCCCGGATGCCCGCCGGCGCCCCTTGTCCCACATGGCTGCCGGGATGGAAGTTGTAAAAGCAGCCGGGCGTCAGCTCCATTCGCGCCAGATCCTCCGTAAAAACCCGGTAGGCAAAGGCGCGGACGGATTCCTTGTCGCTGCACGGGTTGAGGGTATAGGGAGCATGGGCCACCACCGGGCCAAATCCCTGTTCCTGTGCAAACGCCCGGAAGGCCGCGGCGTCCGCCGGATCGGCGGACGCCGCGGCGCCGCCTCGGGGGTTCCGGGTAAAAAAGGCAAACGTATCCGCCCCCAGGGCTGCAGCCCGGCGGCCCATAGCCATATACCCTCCGGAGGATGAGATGTGGCAGCCGATCCAGGGCGGTCCTCCCCGGCTGCTCACCGGTTTTTTCTCTTCCTGCGCGGCAGCCGCCCCGGCCTGGGGTTTGTCTGCTCTATCCATACCCACCTCTCCTCTCCCCCATGTTTGGTTCCTCCCGGCGGGGTTCGCCGGGGCTTGACGCCGCCGGGAAAAGCGGCCGGCAAGAACCCGCCGCCGGTCTCTAAAACACCACCACCAGCAGCATCTTGAACCGCTCCCGGCCCAGGACGGCGTGGGGGTGTCCGGCCGGCATAACAATGGCCTCCCCCTCCCGCAGCAGGTGCTCCTGCCCGTCGATGGTGATCTGCCCCACCCCGTCCAGGCAGGTGACGAAGGCGTCCCCGCCGGAGGCATGGGTGCTGATCTCCTCTCCCTTGTCGAAGGAGAACAGGGTAACGCTCACCGCCGGGTTCTGGGCCAGGGTCTTGCTGACCACCTGCCCCGGCTGGTAGGCGACCTGTTCCTTCAGAGCCAGCACCTCCGACTTTGGGATGTTTTTCATGGGTCCGCTCATAAGGGGCCTCCTTTCTCGCGCAGAGCCTTTCGCTCCTCTTCCGGCTTAGTATACCATCCACTCCCCGGTCTGGCAACCGCTCCTCCAGCGAAAGACGGAGAGCCGCCCGGGCGGTCTGGCGCTTTCCAGACCGCCCGGGCGGCTCTTATTCCCACCGGCGTCGGGGCCTCAGGCCGGCTCCCCGGCGGCAAACAGGCCTCCCGCGCCCCCGGTGTGCAGGAAAAGGATATTCTCCTCCCCCGGAGGGAACCCTTCCTCCGCCATCTCCAGCAGCCCTGCAAAGGCCTTCCCGGTGTAAACCGGGTCCAAGAACAATCCCTCCGTCCGGGCCAGCCGTTTTATGGCCCGCTCCCCCTGGGGAGAGGGGATGGCATAGCCTGCTCCGTACATAGCCCGCAGCTGCACATCTTCATCCCGGATGGGCCGGTCCCATTCCAGCAGCTCCGCCGTCTGCCGCATCAGGGCCGGTACAATCTTCTCAAAGGGATCCGTATCCACCGCCATGCCCGTTACCCGGGTCTCCGGCATATACAGCATGGTGCCCAGGGCCACCCCTGCGTGGGTGCCTCCCGAGCCGGTGGCGCATACGATCCGGTGGATGCTGACCCCCATGGCCCTGGTCTGTTCCGCCAGTTCCCGGATGCAGTCCACATACCCCAGGCAGCCCAGGGGGACGGATCCGCCCACGGGGATCTGGTAGCATTTGTCCCCCTGCGCCTCCCGCTGCCGGGCAATACGGTCCATCTCGCGGTACACATCCTGGTAGGAATCCGTATCCAGGAATCGCACCTGCACCCCCATAAGCCGGTTGAGCAGCAGGTTCCCCCGGCAGCGGGTTTCGCCCCGGGCTTTCAATACCAGGATAGGTTCCATCCCCAGCCGCAGGGCGCAGGCGGCGGTGAGCATGGCGTGATTGGACTGGGCTCCGCCGGTGGTCAGCACCACACGGGCTCCCTGACGCCGGGCATCCGCCAGGAGGAACTCCAGCTTGCGCACCTTATTCCCCCCCAGGGCCACGCCGGTAAGGTCGTCCCGTTTGATGTAGATGTTCCTGCCCAGCCGGGCGCTCAGGTTCTCCAGCCGGTACACCGGCGTGGGCAGGATAGCCAGGCGCAGCCGGGGAAAGTCGTTGGGCGTTTTCATACATTCGCCCCCTCTCCGGCATCCGGGGCCTGGGTCCGCCCTCTTCCCTTCGCTTCCCCCCAGCCCAGGTCCAGGGCGCCGGTGGGGCAGGCGGCCGCACAGTCCCCACAGCGGATACATTCCGCCGAGTTCAGGTTTTTAACCGGGTCCACACACATGCGGCACGCCCGGGCGCAGCGGGCACAGCCCACGCACAACTCCGGCCGCAGCCGCAGCCGGTGCAGGGAAATACGGTTGAAAAAGCCATACAGGGCTCCCAGCGGGCACAGATACTTACAGAACGGCCGCCAGATCACCAGGCTCACGATCACCACCGCCGCCAGCACCACAGCCTTCCAGGTAAACAGGCCGCCCAGCAGCGGCGGGATACTCTCATCCGCCGCTGCCAGAAAGATCCCCGCTATCGTGCCCCCCGGGCAGATATACTTGCAAAACCCGGGCATCTGGGCCAGGGCCAGGGGCAGGGCCAGGACAAACACCGCCAGCACCCCATATTTCAGATACCGCAGCGCCCGGTCGCCTTTCCAGGTGCGGATCTTGCGGAAAAAGGGTATCTTATGCAGCAGTTCCTGCAAAAAACCCACCGGGCACAAAAAGCCGCAGATGCTGCGCCCCAAAAGCGCCCCGAAAAACACCAGCAGGCCCACCACATAATAAGGAAAACGGAAGGGTTTGTTCCCCAGGCTCACCTGCAGGGACCCCAAAGGGCAGGCCCCCACCGCCCCGGGGCAGGAGTAGCAGTTAAGCCCCGGCACGCACACGTTTTTTACGTTTCCCTGATAGATGCGCCCGGTAAAAAATCCTTTGAAATTGGCGTTTTGCAGCAGCGCCGCCGCCAACTGTATCCCGTGCCGTCTCTTACCCAATGCCCACACACTCCAGACACACCCGGATCGCCTTAGCCATTACCCGCGCCGGTTCTCCCATAAGCACCCCCGCCGCCGTCAGGACCAGCCCTGCCGTCAGGGCCCCTATGGTCGCCAGCCGCCTTCCTTTCACAGCAGGCCCTCCACTATGGCCGCCCATTCTTCATAGCTCTTGGAGCCCACCACGGTTTCCCCCACCAGCTGGCCCTGGCTGTCCAGGAAAATGGTGGTGGGAACATACCCCGTCTGATACGGGTCAAAGTCGGCGCAGTACGCCAGGATGGGGTACGTGGTCCCCGCCGTTTCCAAGGTGGATTCCACCGCCTCCATGTCGCTGTCGTCGGAATAGACGCCCAGGATCAGGAAGCCCTGGTCCTTGTAGTTCTGGTACAGCTCCTCCAGATCCGGCATCTCCTTCACGCAGGGCCCGCACCAGTATTCCCAGAAATTGATCATCACGAGTTCCTGCCCGGCCAGTTCCGCCTCCGTCCACGGGTTCCCCTCCAGGTCTACCGTGGAAAAGGTCAGGTATTCCCCGGCGTGGTCTGTCTCCCCATCGGACTCTGCTTCCGGCTCGGCCGTCTCCGGAGCCTCTTCCTCCGGATCTGCCTCCGGAGCCTCTTCCTCCGGTTCTGTCTCCGGGGTCGCTTCCACGGGTTCTGTCTCTGGGGTCACCGCGCTGGGAGATTCCTCACCACAGGCAGCCAGGGTCAGAAGAAGCCCCAGGCAAAGCAGCAGGATCCAAATTCGTCTCTTCTTCATAGTATTATCTTCCTCCTAATCATTTTGCCGCCTACCGGATGCGCAGGCGGATATTTCGGTATAGGTCCCGGAGCGGGTGTTTGATATGGCATATTTTATCGGTGCAGTTTTCGCACCGGATCGCCGCGTTGGAGCCGTTCCAGAACCGCTCCGGATGGCTGGCGTAGACGTACTCCCACCGAAGCGCCACGATGCATGCGGTAAAAAACAGGCTCCAGCTGAAAAAGCTTTTGATAAAAAGCATGGGCGTATACATCATAAGATGGCCCCAGTCGAAAATCCGGCAGTTGACGCAGCAGCGATTTTTCATAATAAATGTCTGGAAGGGGCAGAATACCAGCATGCAGATCAAATCCGACAGAAAATAGAAAAACGTCAGTAGCAGCATTTCCGCCTCGCCGATGACATTCAGCAAGTACAAAAGGGCAAAAATGGCGTTAAAGCACAGCCAGAGAAGAAGCACCATCCAGGCCTTCAGGTTCATGGTCTGCACATATTCGTACAGATCCCCCCGCCGGTACCCCTCCTCCGGCTCCCGGTAGGTATAGGGCCGGCTTTTGAGCCCGCTCATGGTGATGTGTACCCGGGGCAACAGATGAAGGAGCATCCCTCCCATCAGGAGCAGCCACACGGCCTGCCGCAGACCGAAGCTTTGGAAAAAGCCCGGAGCTGTGAACGATTCCAATACTGCCCTCTGGAAAAAATACAGATACGCCGCACCCAAAAACAGCAGGCCCCGCAGAATCAGCCGGGTCAGATAGGTTAAAAACATAGCGCTTCGGGGTTTTCGGATGCGAATCACTACGGTCAGGTCCTTTCTTCGCTGGATGCTTTGGGTTCAGCCCAGAAAATCCGTCTCCACGCGGATGGAGGAGGGATCCACCGTCTGGTCCATAATCCGGACGGTCTCGTCAAATGCGGCGCTGCGCTCGGTTACATAGTACTCGGTGCGCCCCTCGCCGCCGGTGCACCCCCCGAATTCCTCCCGGAGAAACTCTGCCAGGGCCTCTCCCACATGGATCATCCGGGTCTGGGGGAGCAGGCGCTGGAAGGCGCTGCGGTACACGGGGTAATGGGTGCAGCCCAGAATCAGCGCGTCCGTTCTCTCCCGCCGGAATGGCTCCATATACCGGGCGCACACCAGCTCTGCCACCGGGTCGTCCGGAGCCACGCCGTTTTCCACCAGGGGCACGATCAGGGGGCACGCTTGGGATATGACCCTCAGCCGGGGATTCAGGGCGTGCAGCGCCCGCTCGTAAGCCCCGCTGGCCACCGTAGCCCGGGTGCCGATGACCCCCACCGCGCCGGCATCCGCCGACGCCTCGGCCAGGCGGGCCGCGCTGTCGATCACCCCGTAAACCGGCACGGGAAACTCTTTTCGCAGCGGTTCCAGGGAGTTGGAACTCACGGTCCCGCAGGCCACCACCACGGCGTCCAGGCCGAACCGAAGCAGAAAACGCATATCGTCCCGGGCATAGCGGGTAATGGTCTCTACGGACCGCCCCCCGTAAGGCACCCTGGCCAGGTCGCCCAGGTAGACCATATCCAGCGCCGGAAACACCCGGCGCAGCTCCCGCAGGACGGTCAGCCCTCCGATGCCGCTGTCAAAGACGCCGATGCGCTGCAGCATGTTCTCACCTCGCAGACTGCGTTTTATTTTACTATACCCGCCCGCCGTTGGCAAGGGAAACTCACGGCAGGCCATCTGCCGCGCGGCGCCCCGGAGACCTCCGGGGCGCCGCATAGTTTAGGTCTTTTCCGCCAGGACGATGTTGCGCACCCACACGCCTTTTTTCACCAGCGTCAGGCCAATGACCACTTTGACGCTCTCCAAAGCCTGAACCAGGGCAAACATAGTCACCAACCCCAGGGTAGTCATATGGGCCAGCAGCCAGGCGGCCGGCACAAACACCACCCAGCTGTACACGCTGTCAAACAGGATCGTCATCATCGTCCGTCCGCCGGAACGGATGGTGAAGTAGGACGTATTGGTTAGGGCGAACATAGGCATGGCGCAGGCGTTGACCCGCAAAACCCCTGTGGCCAGGCCCATAACCGCCGTACTAGTGTTGTACAGCAGAGGGATCCAGGGAGCCGTGGCAAACAGGAGGCTTCCCATAATGGTGCACAGGGCACAGCTAAGAGCCATAAGCTTGGGGCAGTAGTCTCTGGCCCGGTCGAATTCCCCCGCACCCAAAAGGTTCCCCAGGATGATGCCCACGGCGTTGCCCATGGTGTGCAGCATGATGAAAAACAGGTTGGAAACCACGTTTGCAATATTCATGGCCGCTACCGCATCCAGTCCCCGGACGGAGTAGCACTGCAGGAGCATGGTCTGCCCTAAGGCCCAGAACAGCTCGTTGAACATCAGGGGGAGCCCCTGCATCAGGATCTTGCGCACCAGCGTCCAGGGCAGGCGCAGGGTGCGGTACAGCCCCCGGACAAAGGGATAGCGCTCCGCCCGCCGGTGTACGAACAGGAGGATGAAGCTCATCTCCACGTACCGGGAGATAGCCGTAGCAATGGCAGCGCCCCGGACACCCAGCGCTGGAAAACCAAGATTGCCGAAAATCAGCACCCAGTTTAAACTCAGGTTTACCAGTACCGCCAGCACGCCGGCTACCATGGGCAGCTTGGTATCCCCCGTGACCCGCAGCACGCCCGCATAGGCATTGGTAACCGCAAACGGGGGAAGCGTCCAGAACATCACATGCAGGTATTGCTTGCCGTATTCCAGTGTGGCCGCCAAATCTCCGGTGGAATCGGAATCGTGGAGAAACGCGCGGATCAGGGGATCCTGTATCCCTACCAGCAGCACCCAGGCCCCCGCGGAAATCAGTGCACAGAGGATCAGGTTAAAGCGCAGGGTATGCTTGACGCCTTCCGTATCCCCCCGGCCGTGAAACTGCGCCCCGAAAATCCCCGCGCCTCCCACGGCCCCGAAAACGCACAGGTTCACTACAAACAGCACCTGGTTTACAATGGAGACGCCGGACATTTGCTCCGTGCCGACCTGCCCCACCATCAGGTTGTCCAGCAGGTTTACAAAGGTGGAAATGGTGTTCTGCAGCAGCAGGGGCAGGGCCAGCACCGCCACCGTCTTGTAGAAGGTCTTGTTCCCGATCAGCTTTTTCATACGTTCTCTCTTCCGTCCCCAAAAGATAATGCGTGGGCGGGAGCTCGGCCCCCGCCCGGAAACCGCCGCCCCGGCGCGGCATGGCCGGGGCAGCCGATTTTCAATTGTCCCCGGCTCCTCTCCCGCTCAGCGCTGGGACAGAGCCACGCCGCCCACAATCAGCACCGCCCCAACCGCTCCCATGGCGGTAACAGGTTCTCCCAGCAGCAGGAAGGACAGGGCCATGGTGATAAACGGTATGGCAAAGATGTAGGAATTGGCACGGATGACACCCAGCCGCGCCATAGACCAGGCCCAGGTGGAATAGCTCAGGCCGCTGCCCACCACGCCCAGCAGCGCCAGGCACCCCGCCCTCTCCCAGGACAGCAAGAGCGACAGGTCGGGGGCGC
>CALWYY010000014.1 GCA_944385885.1 uncultured Oscillospiraceae bacterium
CATTAAATACGGCTTTGATATCCGCCGGTGCCAGGGACGGAACTGGGGCCTGGCGGTGATCTTCGGCCTGGTCACCTGCGGGGTCGGGGTCCTGGTGTTGGTAAACCCCTTCGCCACGGCCCAGGTCCTGCTGATCATTACCGGCGCCGGGTTTATTTTCGACGGGCTGTCGGATATCTTCACGGTGGTGACGGCGGCCAGCGCCGCCCGCCGGTTTGAGCTTATGTCCGTGGAGCCGGTGATCGAAATCAGCCCGTCCTCCGATGCCGGGGAGGCTCTGGAGAAGAGAGAGCCCGAGTCGGAAGAGGCGCGGCCATGAGGGAACTGACCCTGTTTTATTTTCCCGAGTGCCCCTACTGCCAGAGGGCCATGAAGTACCAAGAGGAAATTTTCCGGGAGCACCCGGAGTACCGGCAGATCCCCCTGCGCATGGTGGATGAGAACCGCTGGCGGGAGGAGGCCGATCGCTACGATTATTGGTACGTGCCGGCCTATTTTCTGGGGGATGAGAAGCTCTGCGAGGGGGCAAAGGACAAGGAAACCGTCCTGGCGGCTTTCCGCCGGGCCTGGGAGACGGAATAGGATACGAAAGCGGCGCCCCCAGGGGCGCCGCTTTTTCCCCCACGGGGCGGATAAAAAACAGGAGGGACGCGGCGCGTCCCTCCTGCGTTTCCCTCTGGGGCAGTATGTACGTTACTTGCTGCGGATGTAATCGTCAATGGCCGCCGCGGCGGTCTTGCCGGCTCCCATGGCCAGGATGACCGTGGCCGCGCCGGTAACGGCGTCGCCGCCGGCGTATACGCCCTCCCGGGTGGTCTTGCCGTTCTCGTCGGCAATGAGGCAGCCCTTCCGGTTGGCCTCCAGTCCCTGGGTGGTCATGCGCAGCAGAGGGTTGGGCGTGGTGCCGATGGCGTCGATCATGGCGTCCACCTCCAGCACGAAGTTGGACCCCTCCACCGGTACCGGCCGCCGGCGGCCCTTCTCGTCGGGTTCGCCCAGCTCCATGCGGATGCATTCAATGCCCGTGACATAGCCGTTTTCGTCGCCTACTACCCGCACGGGGTTGGTGAGCAGCTGGAACTGCACCTCCTCCTCCATGGCGTGGTGCACCTCTTCCCTACGGGCAGGCAGCTCGTCCATGGAACGGCGGTAGACAATGTATACCTCGTCGGCCCCCAGGCGCTTGGCGCAGCGGGCCGCGTCCATAGCCACGTTGCCGCCGCCCACCACCGCTACGCGCTTGTGATGCTTGATGGGGGTATCGTAATCGTCCCGGTAGGCCTTCATCAGGTTGATGCGGGTGAGGAACTCGTTGGCGGAGTATACGCCCAGCAGGTTCTCCCCCGGGATGCCCAAAAACTGGGGCAGGCCCGCGCCGGAACCGATGAACACCGCCTCAAACCCCTCGGCAAACAGGTCGTCGATGGAGATGGCCCGGCCGATAACCGCGTCCGTGACCACCTTCACGCCCATCTTCTCCAGAGAAGCTACCTCCCGGGCCACAATATCCTTGGGCAGACGGAATTCGGGGATGCCGTATACCAGCACGCCGCCGGCCTTGTGGAACAGCTCGTATACCGTCACGTCGTAGCCCATCCGGGCCAGGTCCCCGGCGCAGGTGAGGCCGGCCGGGCCGGAACCCACCACCGCGATC
This sequence comes from uncultured Oscillospiraceae bacterium, assembly GCA_944385885.1. Classification (GTDB taxonomy): domain Bacteria; phylum Bacillota; class Clostridia; order Oscillospirales; family Oscillospiraceae; genus Apopatocola. The sequence goes on from CALWYY010000014.1 coordinate 1,655, forward strand.
CGGTGGCCGTTGGAGACGGGCTTCTCCACCGCAGCGTTGGGGTCGGCGTGTTCGGCGTGCCAGTCGGCCACAAAGCGCTCCAGCCGGCCCACGCCCACCGGTTCGCCTTTGATGCCCCGGACGCACTTGCCCTCGCACTGGTTCTCCTGGGGGCAGACGCGCCCGCATACCGCCGGCAGGCTGTTGGTGGAGGTGACAATCTGGTACGCCTCCTCAAATTCGCCCTGGGCTACCTTGGCCAGAAACTCCGGGATGCGCACGTTTACCGGGCAGCCCGATACGCAGGGGTGCTGCTTGCAGTTCAGGCAGCGCTTGGCCTCGTCTATGGCGGTCTCCGCCGTGTACCCCAGAGCTACCTCGTCGAAATTCTTGTTGCGTACCAGAGGCTCCTGCTCCGGCATGGGGTTTTTCGTCATGCTCATGTTAGCCATTGCGGACACCTCCTGTAATGCGGCAGATGTGCTTCTTGCCTTCCTCTTCCTCCCCGGCGTAGAACGCGTTGCGGGCGATGATCTCGTCCCAGTCCACCTTGTGGGCGTCGAATTCCGGGCCGTCTACGCAGGCGAATTTGGTCTCCCCATCCACCGTCAGACGGCACCCGCCGCACATGCCGGAGGCGTCGATCATGATCGGACAGAGAGAGGCAATGGTCTTGATGCCGTAGGGCTTGGTGGTCAGGCTGGTGAACTTCATCATCTTCAGCGGCCCGATGATAAATACCTCGTCGTACTGCCGGCCCTCCTTGATCAGCTGCTCCAGCTTGGCGTTGCCGAAGCACTTCTCCCCGTAGCTGCCGTCATCCGTGCAGATGTACAGGTTGGTGGTGTGCTCCCGCATCTCCTTTTCCAGGATCACAATGTCCTTGCTGCGGAACCCGGCTACCATGTCCACTTCAATGCCGTGCTCCCACATGCCTTTGGCTACCGGGTAGCCGATGGCGCAGCCCACGCCGCCGCCTACAACGCATACCCGCTTGAGCCCTTCCATCTCCGTGGGTTTGCCCATGGGGCCCACAAAGTCCGCCAGAGCGTCGCCGGGCTCCATCAGCTCCAGCATCCGGGTGGTCTGGCCTACCGGCTGTACCATGATGGTCACTGTCCCCGCCTGCCGGTCGTAGTCCGCAATGGTCAGAGGAACGCGCTCGCCGTGCTCATCCAGGCGCAGAACGATGAACTGGCCCGGAAGGCACTTCTTGGCTACCAGCGGAGCCTGGATCACGTACTCCAGTACGGTCCCGGCTTCGTTGAGTGGCCGCTTGCTTACAATCGGAAACATAGGCTGATTTTCCTTTCTTTCGATAGTTCTGGGAAGGTCTCGCCGCCTGTTGGAATTGCCACAATCCGCTATTTATATGCTTAATCTGCATTATACCATAGCTCAGCGCCGATAGCACATATTTTTTTTATTAATTCCACCGCCGGTGGATTTGCCGTCTATAAGGATCGGAAGGGCGGGCTCTTGAACTGGCGGGGGAAACCGGCTATAATAAAAACCAAATACCGCCGGAGCGGCGGGGAAACGAGGCGAAAGCAGCTATGTGTACCTGCATCCTTGCCGGTCGGAAGGCCACGGCATACGGGACCGTACTTTTGGCGGCCAACGACGACTGGGACGGCGTGGCCGGGACCCTAACCCACGTGCCCCGCCGGAGGCATGCCCCTGGGGAAACCTACCGGCTGGTGGGCGGGCGGGAGATCCCCCAATGCCCCGAGACCGCCGGGTACAGCTACACGGCCTGCCGGTATGCCATCGGCAACCGGGACCGGGCCTGGGCCGGCGGGGTGAACGACCGGAACGTGGCCATCGCCGGTACGGGGGTGAGCGCCTTCAAGCCTGTGCCCTATGGGGACGCCTGGCTGGAGCCGGACGACGTGCTGCTGCTGATCCTGGAACGGGCCGGGTCGGCCCGGGAGGGTATCCGTATGATCGGGGACCTGGTGGAACGGTACGATTTCAGTCCCTCTACCCTGGACGGATGCCGGAGCGCTGCGTGCTTTGCCGTGGCCGATTCCCAGGAGGGCTGGTGGCTGGAGATGTCTGCCGGCCGCCGGTGGCTGGCCGTGCGGGTGCCGGATGACCAGGTGTCGGTCCGGGTTAACGCCTTCGGGACCCATGACGCCGACCTGACCGATGGAGAGAACGTGATGTACGCCCCCGGCCTGGAGGAGTTTGCCAGAGAACAGGGCTGGTGGGACGGGGACCGGCGGCATTTCGATTTCGCCGCCGCCTACGGGGCCGAGACCAGCCCCAACGAGTGGGGGCCGGAACGGGACCCCATGAAC
>CALWYY010000015.1 GCA_944385885.1 uncultured Oscillospiraceae bacterium
ATCGTTCCGCCCGTGGATTACCCGGATCCTGCTGAACCTGTGCCGGGATGAGCTGCGGCGCCAGCGGCGGCTGCAGCCGCAGGAGGAGACGGAAGAAGCCGGGGCCGAGGCCTATGACGGGCTTCCCCTCCGGGACGCCCTGGACCGGCTCCCCCCGCCGCTGCGGGAGGTGGTGGTCCTGCGGTACTTCGCAGGCTATACCCTGGGGGAGACGGCAGAGGCCCTGGGCATCCCCCCGGGCACCGCGGCCACCCGCCAGCGCCGGGCGCTGGCGCTGCTTCGGCTGGATCTGGAAGAGGAGGATGGGTTATGAACCGCATGGAGGAATACCGGGCCCTGGCCCGGGAACTGGAGACGCCGCCTCCGGCGCTGGAATACACTCTGACGCGTGCTTTGGCTCGGGATCGGGCCCGGCGGCGGCGGAACCGGCTGCTGCGGCCCTTAGGAGCCCTGGCGGGCGTCCTGGGCGCGTTTGTGGTGCTGGTAAACGTGAGCGCCCCCATTGCCAGGGCGGTGTCCCAGGTGCCGGGGCTGCGGGAGCTGGCCGCGGCGGTGACGGTCTCCCCCTCCCTGACCCGGGCGGTGGAGAACCAGTACGTGCAGTGGGTGGAGCAGGCCGATACGGACGGGGACGTAACCGGGACGGTGGAATACATGATTGCCGATCCGGGGCAGGTGAATGTGTTCTATACCCTGGAGTCCTCCCTGTACGCCGACCTGGACGCCACCCCCCGTATCCAGGCCCTGGATGGGACGGAACTGGAAAGTTACAGCCTGTCTTCCCGGCCGGTGGAGGGAGACGGGACGCTGAGGTGGCTGGTGATCAACTTCTTTGGCGACCCGGCGCCGGAGTCCTTCCGGCTGACCCTGGAGGTGACGGCCCGGGAGGCCCGGGACGGCCAGGCCCCCGACGCCCATATCTGGGAGGAATCGCCGGTGGCCAGGGAGACGGTGGTGGCGGTGCTGGAATTCGACCTGACCGTAGACCCCCAGGCCGCCCAGGCGGTGAAGCGGGTGGCCTTAGACCGGACCCTGGAGCTGGACGGCCAGAAAATCACCCTGACGGAGCTGGAGATCTACCCTACCCATCTGCGGCTGGACGTGGCCGAGGACGAGGGGAACAGCGCCTGGCTGCGGGGGCTGCAATTCTACGTCCAGCTGGATTCCGGGGAGACGTTTCTCCCGGTGACCAACGGCGTCCTGTCCAACAGGAGCCAGGACCACCCCGGCATAACCTCCTACCGGGCGGACAGCTTCTATTTCTGCGACGCCCGGAGCCTGACGGTGGTGGTCACCGGGGCGGAGTGGCTGGATAAGGACATGGAGTGGGTGGAGGTAGACCTGAAGACCCTGGAGGCGGAGCGGATGCCCCAGGACGCCCAGCTGTGGCAGGCCCGGCAGCTGGACCAGGGCTGGCTGGTCACCGTCCGGGTCCGGCAGCGGGAGGAAAATACCGCCCACAGCGTCTTTTTGTCCAGCTTCCGGGACGAGGAGGGCGTGGAGCGGGGTATTTGGTCCAGCAGCGTGCGCTTTGACGAAGACGGGGAGTATTTCTATGAGACCGTCCTGCTGGCGGACTGCCCCGGCAGCCGGGTGTGGCTCCAGCCGGCCTATACCCAGCGGTGGACGGCGGAGGAGCCGATTTCCATACGGATCCGATGACCCTCCGGCGGACCGCCGCCGGCCCCAGGCCAAAAATGCGCCGGCGCCCCTTTTTGGGGCGCCGGCGGCGTCTTTGAGGCGGGCCTATGGCTCGGCCGCCTCCAAAAACAGGTCGATCATACGCCGCAGAAGCTGAAACTGCCGGGCCGGCAAGCGCTGCAGCCGCCGGGCCAGCTGGGTTACGTCGTTTTCCCCGCCGCCGCCGAACAGAAGCCGGTCGCAGGATACGCCCAGAACCACGCTCAGCCGCTTCAACGTGGGAATGGAGACCCCCACAACCCCCCGCTCCAAGTCGGAGACGTATTGGGCGGAGACGTCTACCCGTTCCGCCAGCGCCTCCTGGGTCAGCCCCGCGCCCTCCCGGGCCAGACGGACCTGCTCCCCCAGCAGAATGTTTACCTCTTTTTTCTCCCGCATGCTGCCACCACCTCTGCTTTTAGTTTAAGTAAAAGCGGCGTTGACAAACACAATGCATTGCTTTTATAATATATAAATGCAATAAATTTATTCCCAAGAGAGGAACGGCATGGGACAAAGGGCGGCGAGGACGAGGAGCGGGAGGCGGTGCGGTGCGGGGACGGCGGCATGGCTTTTGGCGGCGGCGCTGCTGGGGGCGGCGGTGCTGGCGCTGGAGCGCGGCGATCCGTTTCTGGCGCTGGAGGGGCCGGGGGCAGGCCGGGTATATCTGGCGTACCGGGGGCCCGGCCTGGAGGGGTGGCTGGAGGGGGAGCGGGACGGCAGGGGAGAGCTGATATCCGCCCAGCTGCTGTGCTGGCCCGGGCAGGCAGAGGACGGGGCCCGGGCGGTGTACCGCCGGGCCCGGCAGATCACACGGTATTATTTCTGGCGGTACGGGCCGCCGGAGGGAGGGGCGGGGGAATATCGCTGGGAGCTTCCCGGCGGCGGGGAGGCCGGGCTGGCGGTGGAGCAGGAGGCGGGACGGAAGGTGCTGCGGGTGTGGTATTTCCGTGGCCCGGCCCCGCCGGGGGCGGGATAAAAAAACCGGGGCACCGGCCAGACGGCGGGAGCCCGGAACGGGAGAGGGTGGGCAAACGGCCCTCCCGGCGGCGGGGAGGCCGGGAGGCGGCCCCGAAGAAAACCGGGCCCCGGAGAAAGTTTTCTCCGGGGCCCGGGTCTTATTCAATGGGGGCATAGCCGGCCACCGCGGCTTGGATCATGCGCATGAGGCCGTTGTACCCGTCCCCAAAGGTTTTGTCCGACCAGAGGAAGGCCCCCACGGCCTCGTATCCGCTGTCCTCCCCCGCCGCCAGGGCCGCCTTTTCCGCCTGGGCGAACGCGGCTTCATCCGCGCTTGCGCCCCCCACCGTGTAGGTGGCGGACACCTCCTCTCCCGCGACCGGGTCGGTGACCACCCTCTTGTAGTACACGCTTTCCAGGGTCAGCACCCCGTCCTGGGAGGAGAAACGGATAAGCTCGTTGTAGTAGAAGTTTTCCGCTCCGTTGCGGGAGAGGACCTGGAACCAGCGGCGGCCGTCCTCCGCCTGCAGGAGGCGAAAATCCTCAAAGTATACCGTATCTACGTACAGGGGGGACAGGTGCTCCCCGCCGAAGAGCTGCCCCACGGCCACAGAGCTGGCGGATACGCACGTGACCGCCCCGTCCACAATGTCGAACAGCTGCACCCCCATGGACGCGGAGGCCCCGGAGTCGAACAGCACCAGCTCCGGCGTCCCGTCCAGGTCCAGGTCCAGGAACCCCACCCCGGCCACGGCGCCGTAGCAGCTCTCGCTCAGGGCGGCGTAGTTTTTCTCCACAAAGGCCGCGTACTCCTCGGCCCAGCCCGGGTCCGCCTCCGGCAGGGGCCCGGCTACCCCCGGCAGCGGGGCGGACGAGGCCTCCGGCCCGGCGGTCGCCGCGCCGCAGCCGCTCAGGCCCAGCACCAGAAGCCCTATAAAAATCCAGGCGATAATCCTTCTCATAGCAAGAGAAAGAGTATCACAACGACAAACTCTCCCGCAAGGGAAACGGGCAAATTGTAGAATTTGTGACAATTCTTCACGGTTTTGTTATTGCTCCCGCCCGGCCGGGGTGGTTAGAAAGCTGTTGAAATTTACATAATAAGGATATATAATATATGGTTGTATACCATACTAACGGAGGCGTTTTTCCTATGGCGAAAAAGCAGTTTAAGGCGGAGTCCAAACGGCTTTTGGACCTGATGATCCATTCCATTTATACCAACCGGGATATTTTTCTCCGGGAGCTGATCTCCAACGCGTCCGACGCCATCGACAAGCTGTGCTTCCTTTCTCTGACGGACGAGAAGGTGGGGCTGGACCGGTCGGATTTCCGCATCCGGATCACGGCAGATAAGGAACGGGGCGTGCTGATGGTCTCGGACAACGGCATCGGCATGACCCGGGAGGAGATGGAGAGCAACCTGGGAGTGATCGCCCGCTCGGGGACCCTGGCGTTCCGGGACGGGCTGGATCCCGCCCAGGCGGAGAAGGCCGGCATCGACATGATCGGCCAGTTCGGCGTGGGGTTCTATTCGGCGTTTATGGTGGCGTCCACCGTCACCGTGGTGTCCCGGGCCTACGGGGCGGAGACCGGGTCCAAGTGGGAGAGCGACGGGGCGGACGGGTACACCATCGCCGAGTTCGACCGGCCGGAGGTGGGCACCGACGTGATCCTGAAACTCAAGCCCGATACGGAGGAGGACTGCTTCAGCGTCTATGCCCAGCCCTGGAAGCTCCAGGAACTGGTGAAGAAATACTCCGACTACGTCCGCTGGCCCATCCGCATGGACGTGGAGCGCACCGAGAAGGTGGACACGGGGGAGAAGGACGAAAACGGCGTGCCCCGGATGGACTGGAAGACCGTGGTGGAGGAGCAGACCGTAAACTCCATGGTCCCCATCTGGCAGCGGAGCAAGAAGGAGGCCAGCGACGCCGACTGCATCGCCTTTTACAAAGAGAAGTTCCGGGACACGGAGGATCCGGTGGCGGTGATCCGGGTGAATGCGGAAGGCATGGTATCCTACCGCTGCCTGCTGTTCGTCCCGGCCCGGGCGCCCTATGACTACTATACCCGGGACTACGTCCCGGGCCTGCGCCTGTACTCCAACGGCGTGATGATCATGGAAAAGTGCGCCGACCTTCTGCCGGAATGTTTCCGCTTTGTCCGGGGGGTGGTGGACTCCCCCGACCTGTCCCTGAACATATCCCGGGAGCTGCTGCAGCACGACCGGCAGCTGAAGCTGATCGCCGCCAACCTGGAAAAGAAGATCAAGGCGGAGCTCCAGCGGCTCATGGAGTGCGACCGGGAGAAATACGAGAAGTTCTTCCGGGTTTTCGGCGCCCAGCTGAAATACGGCGTGGTAGGCGACTACGGGATGAAGAAGGACCTGCTGACGGATCTGCTGCTGTACGATTCCGCCCGGGAGAAGAAACTGGTGTCCCTGAAGGAATACGTGGCCGCCATGGGGCCGGAGCAGAAGTATATATATTTTGCCAGCGCCGAGACGGCGGAAAAAGCCGCCCGGCTGCCCCAGACGGAGCAGGTGCGGGCCCATGGCTACGACATCCTCTGCTTCATCCAGGACGCAGATGAGTTTGTGGCGGAGATCCTGGGAGAGTACCAGGGCAAGCGGTTCTGCAACGTAGCGTCCCAGGACCTGGGGCTGGAGACCGACGAGGAGAAGGCCCAGGCGGAAAAAGCACAGGAAGAGAACCGGGAGCTGCTGGAATTCGTCCAAAAGGCGGTGGATGGCCGCGTGGAGGCGGTGAAGGCCACCCGGAAGCTGAAAAGCCACGCGGTATGCCTGTCGTCGGAGGGGGAGATCACCCTGGAGATGGAGCGGTATTTCCACGGGATGCCGGGAGTGGATCCCAAAGCCATGCGGGCCCGCCGGGTGCTGGAGCTGAACCTGGAGCACCCGGCGGTACGGGCCATGGACCAGGCCCGGAATACCGATCCCCAGCGGGCCGAGGCCATGGCCCGGGTGCTCCTGGCCCAGGCGGAGCTTATGGCGGGGTTCCCGCCGGAAGACCCGTCGGCCTACTCCGAGCTGGTCTGCACCCTGTTCTGAGCCGGGGCCCGGAGCGGGCCGCGCCGGGCCGGTCCCGGAAGTATGATTTGGGGGACACCCGATGGATCAACAAGAAAAACGCCTTGGCGTATACATCCACATACCGTTTTGCGCCTCCAAGTGCGGGTACTGTGATTTTTGCAGCCTGGCGGGCCGGGAAAAGCTCATGCCCCACTACCAGGACGCGGTGCTCATCCAGCTGCAGGAGACCATGCCCCGGCTGAAGGGGTATCTTATCGACACGGTCTACTTCGGCGGCGGCACGCCCAGCTATTACGGGGCCAAACGGATCCTGGAGATACTCCGGGAACTGAAGTATTCCAACCTGCTCCTGCGCAGCAGCGAGATCACCATGGAGGCCAACCCCGACAGTGTGCGGCGGAAAGACCTGCGGGCCCTGCGGCGGGAGGGGGTCAACCGGATCTCCCTGGGCGCCCAGTGCGCCAACGACGAGATCCTGCGGCTTATCGGCCGCCGGCACACCTGGCGGCAGGTGGAGTTGGCCGTCCGGCGGGCGCGGAAGGCGGGGTTCCGGAACATCAGCCTGGATCTGATCTATGGCCTGCCCAGCCAGTCCCGGGAGGACTGGGCGGAGACCTTGGCCAAGGCCATCGCCCTGAAACCGGCCCATCTGTCCTGCTATGGCCTGCGCCTGGAGGAGGGCACGCCCCTGTACCAGGAGTACCTGAACTCCCCCCTGATCCCCTCCGAGGACGATCAGGCGGATATGTACCTGTATGCGGTGGACCTGCTGGAACGCCACGGGTACCGGCAGTACGAGATATCCAATTTTGCCCGGCCCGGGTTCGAGAGCCGGCACAACCTGAAGTACTGGCGCCTGGGGGACTATATCGGGTTCGGCGCGGCGGCCCACTCCAACCTGGGGAACCTGCGCTACTCCTACACCCGGAACGTACGGGAGTACATCTCCGGTGTGCTGGGGGAGGAGAACATCATCGACGAGGAAGAGGAGCTCACCGATTTCAACCGGGCGGCGGAATACCTGATGCTGGGGATGCGCACCGCCCGGGGCATCAGCCGGGAGGAATATACCCGGCTCTACCGCAGCAGCTTCGACGCCCTGGAGGAGGTGCTGGACGCCTTCGTAACCAACGGCTGGGCCGTGCGGGAGGGGGACCGGTGGCACTTCACCGCCGGGGGGTTCCTGGTATCCAACGTGCTCATCGGCGTGCTGCTGGAGGCCCAGACAAAGGAGAAATTCAGCGCCAACCCCTGGATACGGGAGGCCTTTGAGTCGCAGGGGGAAAAGATCCCTCTGCCCACCGCCTCCGAGCCATACATGAACTGATACAAAGAGAAAGGCGGTACTGGCCATCAAAAGCGATAACAACAACGAAAGACGGAAAAACCGGCCTGGGATGCCCTCCGGCCGGTCCCGGGACATTCCCGAGCCGGTCCGGGAGAACCCGCTGGAGGAAGAACTGTCCTTTGACCTGAACGATATCCTGATGGAGGATCTGTACGAGCTGTCGGAGGGGTTCCCGCCGGAACCGGTTCTGGAAGAGCCTCCGGCCGATCCGGGGGAGAGGGTACGGAAAGCCCGGCCGGAGCCGGAGGAGGAGCCCCGGCGGGGCCGGAAGGCCCGGCCGGAGCCGGAGGAGGAAGCGCCCCGGCGCAGCCGGAAGGCCCGGCCGGAGCCGGAGGAGGAGACGCCCCGGCGCAGCCGGAAGGCCCCGGGCGGGGGGAAACGCCGGCCGGCGGCCCCGGACGAGGAGGGGACCGGAAAAAGCGGGCGGAAGGCCCGGCTGCGGGTGGCCCTGATTGCCGGACTGAGCGTGGCGGCGGTGCTGGTGGTGGGGCTGCTGGCGCTGTCCCTGGCGGTGCGGGGCGTGGACACCATTTACAACGGCATTGCCGTCAACGGGGTGGAGCTGGGCGGCATGACCCAGGAGGAGGCCAACCAGGCGCTGCTGGAAGAGGGGCATCAGGTGTACGACAACCTGGTGGTGACCGTAAGCCTGCCCCTGAACAACCTGATGACCATTACCGCCCAGGAGGCGGGGGTACAGATCTCTGCGGCCCAGGCGGCCCAGGCGGCCTGGAACTACGGCCGGGACGGGGGGCTTTTGAAGAACCTGTTCCGGTACATCGGCTGCCGGTTTTTGGATAACAATACGTTTGCCTACGAGCCATGGCTGGACGTTACCATGGACGAGGCGGCGATCCGGGCGCTGGTGGCGGAGAAATCCAAGGCCATCGACGAGGCCCTGCTCACCAGCGGCACGGACATCCGGGAAGAGGAGATCCGGGTGGTCAAGGGCGCCAAGGCCCTGCCCATCGACGAGGAAGAGGTATTCCAGCTGATCCGCCAGGCGTTCCTGGCGGGGGACGCGGCGGCCCAGATCTACGAGGCGCCGGTGGAGGTGGACGAGAGCTTCGACTTCCAGGCGCTGTACGACCAGGTGTACGCGGAGGTCAAGGACGCGGAGCTGGACGAGGAGACGGGAGAGGTGATCCCCTCGGTGACGGGGGTGACCTTCGACATCGCCGCCGCGGAGAAGAAGTGGGCGGAGGCGGAGTACGGGGAGGAAGTGATCATCCCCCTGATCCTAGACGAGCCGGAGGTCTCCACGGAGGATCTGAGCGGGCTGCTGTTCCGGGACGTGCTGAGCATGGACTACACCATGGCGTACCTGAAGGGCGAGGAGGTCAAGGACGAGGTACGCACCTCGCTGGCAGGGAGCACCGCCAACCGGATCTCCAACGTGGAGCTGGCCTGTGCCTCCATCAACGGCATTATCCTGCAGCCGGGGGACGAGTTCTCCTTCAACGACGCCCTGGGCGAGCGCACGGCGGAGAACGGGTATCTGCCCGCCACGGCCTACGCCAACGGGGAGGTGCGCCAGGAGTACGGCGGGGGCATCTGCCAGGTGTCCTCCACCCTGTACAACGCGGCTCTGTATGCCAACCTGGAGATCACCCAGCGGGAGTGCCATCAGTTCCAGGTGGGGTACCTCCCCTGGGGCCTGGACGCCACGGTGAGCTGGGGCTGGCCGGATTTCAAGTTTAAAAACGATAAGGAGTATCCCATCAAAATCGTGGCCTGGGTGGATAAGGAGACCAACGAGTGCGTCGTCCAGATCCTGGGGACCAACACGGACCACACCTTTGTGGTGATGCATTTTGCCAACTGGGAGTACTTTGACGAGGAGGGGCTGTACTTTGACGCCTCCGGCAACCCCCTGTCCATTGGCATGAAGGCGGTGACCTGGCGGTATATCTACAACGAGGGGGACGATTTTATGGACAGCAGCGTCCAGCCCCTGAGCAGCGAGGTGGAGGTGTACAGCACCTACAACTACCACCAGGAGGATATTGAAGCCCGGAACGTACCCACCCCGGCTCCGGAGACGCCGGTGCCGGAGACGCCGGTGCCCAGTACCCCGGTGCCCAGCACTCCGGTGCCCAGCACTCCGGTGCCCAGCACTCCGGTACCGGATACCCCGGTACCGGATACCCCGGTGCCGGATACCCCGGCGACTTAACCCCGGCGGACGCCGGAATACGAGAAGGAGAAGGCCGCTATGGAAAAACCCACGTTTTATATCACCACGCCCATTTACTATCCCTCGGATAAGCTGCACATCGGCCACGCGTACAGCACGGTGGCCACGGACGCCATCGCCCGGTACAAACGGCTGTGCGGGTACGACGTGATGTTCCTCACCGGTACGGACGAACACGGCCAGAAGATCGAGACCAAAGCCGCGGCGGCGGGGAAAACGCCCCAGCAGTTTGTGGACGAGATCGTGGAGGGGCCCGGGGGCATCCGGGACCTGTGGAAGCTCATGAACATCTCCAACGACCGGTTCATCCGCACCACCGACGACTACCACGTCAAGAGCATCCAGCGGATCTTCCGGAAGATGTACGATAAAGGGGATATATACAAGGGCAAATACAGCGGCATGTACTGCACCCCCTGCGAGAGCTTCTGGACGGAGAGCCAGCTGGTGGACGGCCGGTGCCCGGACTGCGGGGGCGAGGTGAAGTACGCGGAGGAGGAGGCGTATTTCTTCCGCCTGTCCCGCTACGCGGACCGGGTGCGGGAGCTGCTTCTGTCGGGGACGTTCCTGGAGCCCGCCAGCCGGGTCAACGAGATGGTACGCAACTTCCTGGACTGCGAGGGCGGCCTGCAGGATCTGTGCGTGAGCCGGACCACGTTCCAGTGGGGGGTGCCGGTGGACTTTGACCCGGGCCATGTGGTATACGTGTGGGTGGACGCCCTGTCCAACTACATCACCGCCCTGGGGTACGAAAACGACCGGTACCAGGATTACCAGCGGTACTGGCCGGCGGATGTGCACATCGTGGGCAAGGAGATCGTGCGCTTCCACTCCATTATCTGGCCGGCCATGCTCATGAGCTTGGGGGAACCGCTGCCCAAAAAGGTGTACGGCCACGGCTGGCTGGTGATGGACGGGGGCAAGATGTCCAAATCCAAGGGGAACGTGGTGGACCCGTACATGCTGGCGGAGCGGTACGGGGTGGACGCCCTGCGGTTTTTCCTGCTGCGGACCTTCCCCTTCGGGGCGGACGGGAACTTCTCCAACGAGCTTTTGATCTCCTGCATCAACACGGACCTGGCCAACGATCTGGGCAACCTGCTGTCCCGGACCACGGCCATGGTACAGAAATACTTCGGCGGCACGCTGCCGGCGGAGCAGGCGGAGGGGCCGGAGGACGGAGAGCTGCTGGCCCTGGCGGCCGGGCTCCGTGACCGGTATCAGGAGCAGATGGACCGGTTCCAGCTCCAGAACGGGCTGGCGGAGGTGTTCCGGGTGGTGTCCCGGGCCAACAAATACATCGACGAGACCATGCCGTGGATCCTGGCCAAGACGGAGGCGCAGCGGCCCCGCCTGGCCCGGGTGCTGTATAACCTTCTGGAGAGCCTGCGGCTGTGCGGCACGCTCCTGCGGCCGTTCATGCCGGAGAGCATGGACCGGCTCTTTGCCCAGATCGGCGCCGGGCCGGAGGAGACCGGCTGGGATGCCGCGGGGCGCTGGTTTGTCCTGCCGGCCCAGGTCCGGGTGGAGAAGGGGGAGAACCTCTTCCCCCGCATCGACGTGCAGAAGGAGCTAGAGGCGCTGGCAAAGCTCCACGCCCCCCAAAAGGACCCGGTGGACCCGGTGCTGCCGGAGGTGCCGTTTGACGATTTCTGCCGCTGCGACATCCGGGCCTGCAAGGTCCTGGAGTGCGAGAATGTGAAAAAATCGGAGAAGCTTTTGCGCTTCCGGCTGGACGACGGTACCGGCACGCCCCGGCAGATCCTCTCGGGCATTGCCAAATGGTATAAGCCGGAGGAGCTGGTGGGCAAGACCGTGGCGGCCATTTTGAATCTGCCGCCCCGGAAGATGATGGGGCAGGAATCCAACGGGATGCTCCTGTCGGCGGAATACCGGGAGGGCGGACAGGAGAAGCTCCGCCTGATCCTGCTGGACGACGGCATTCCGGCGGGAGCCCGGTTCTGCTGAGGAAAATACCGGACGCCGCCTCTGGGGAGGCGGCGTCCGGCGGCGTTTCAGGGAAAGGCGGTACGAATTGGATCAGACAAAGCAGGCTGGAGGGGCCCCGGCGCTGGAGGGCGGGGAGAAGGGGCTGAACGTGTGCCTTCTGAACGACTCCTTCCCGCCGGTGATCGACGGCGTGGCCAACGCCGTGGTAAACTATGCCCGGGTGATCTGGGGCCGGTACGGCCGGTGCACGGTGGTCACGCCGGAGTATCCGGGGGTAAAGGACGAGTATCCGTTTCCGGTGGTACGCTATCCCAGCATCGACACCACCCGGCTGGCGGGATATCGCACGGGCAATCCCTTTGACCCGGCCACGGTGGCCCGGCTGGGAGGGATGGGGTTTGATATACTCCACTGCCACTGCCCGGTGACCTCGGCCATGCTGGCCCGGTCCCTGCGGGACGTGGTCAACGCGCCGGTGGTGTTCACCTATCACACCAAATTCGATATAGACATCGCCCGGGCGATAAAGGGCCGGGCCCTCCAGAGCGCGGCGGTGAAACTACTGGTAAACAACATAACGGCCTGCGACGAGGTGTGGGTCGTGAGCCGGGGGGCGGGGGAAAACCTGCGGTCCCTGGGCTTCGACGGGGAGTACATCGTCATGCCCAACGGGGTAGACCTGCCCAAGGGGCGGGCGGAGGAGGCCGCCAGAGGGCTGGATCGGACTCTGGACCTGCCACGGGATGTGCCGGTATACCTGTTTGTGGGGCGGATCATGTGGTATAAAGGGCTGCGGCTGATCCTGGACGCTCTGGCGCGGCTGAAAGGCGCGGGCCGGGACTTCCGTATGGTGTTTGTAGGGGACGGCCAGGATCGGGAGGCGGCGGAGGACTACGCCCGGGAACTGGGGTTGGAGAACGAGTGCGTTTTCGTAGGGGCCCTGCGGGATCGGGAGGCCATCCGTGCCTGGTACACCCGAGGGGACCTGCTGCTGTTCCCCTCCACCTTTGACACCAACGGGCTGGTGGTCCGGGAGGCGGCAGCCTGTGGTTTAGGGAGCCTCCTGATCCGGGGCAGCTGTGCCGCGGAGGGGATCCAGGATGGAGAGACGGGGATTCTGGTGGAGGAGACGGCGGAGAGCCTGGCGGGGGCGCTGATGGGGCCGGAGGCCGGCCGGGACCGGCTCCGGCAGCTGGGGGAGAACGCCATGGACCGGATCTACCTGTCCTGGGACGACAGCGTGGCGGCGGCCTGCCGCCGGTACCGGCAGGTCCGGGACCGGTGGGACCGGGGAGAGCTGCACCGGCGGAAGGTGCCCCTGGACGGGCTGTACGACGTGTCCGGCGAGGTGGCGGAGGCCCTGGAGACGGCCCGGGCCCAGCGGCAGGAGACCCTGGCCCAGCTCCGCCGGGAGCTGGAACGGGTCCGGGACCGGCTGGACCGGTACCTGTGACGGGGGACGGAACTATGGAAGAGCTTACCGGGGACGAGCTGCTGTTTTTTAACGGGCGGGAGGGGGCGCTGCCCCTGTACGCCGCCCTGCGGCGGCGGATCCTGTGGGCCTGCGGTCCCGTGGAGATCCAGGTAAAAAAGACCCAGATTTCCTTTGTCAGCCGCCGGCTGTTCGCCGCGGCGTCTTTCCTGCCGGTGCGCCGGGCCGGGGCCCGGCCAGACCCGTATATCACGGTGACCTTCGGGCTGGGCCGCCGGCTGGACTCCCCCCGGATCCACGGGGCGGTGGAGCCCTACCCCGGGCGCTGGACCCACCATGTGCTCCTGGGGAAGACCGGGCAGATCGACGGGGAACTCACCGGCTGGCTTCAGGAGGCCGCCGGGTTTGCCCGGGAAAAGTAAAGAGACCGAGAGGGACGGGACGGCTCCAGAGGGGCCGTCCCGTTTGCTGCGAGAGAAAGGCCGCCGGCCGCGCCGGGAGCGCCCAAAACGGCAGCCGGAGCGTAGAAAGAGCCTTCCGCGGCGCCCGGATTTTTTGGAATTGCTGTGGAAAAAGATACCATAGTGTGGTATAATCAAAAAGAGAAAGCCTGATTTCAGGCGGAGAGGGAGGAAAGACCATGAACCGGCGTGTTGTGGAAAATTATGAAGCGATTGCCCAAAGCCTGGGGTTCCGGCTGGACAAAGAGAGCGGCGTAATGTATGGGACGAAAGGCACATATTCCATGCTCCTCTATGCGCCCCAGGGGGGATCTGCCCCGTATGTCTTTTGCCTGACGGCCTCGGTCCGGCGCGGGGACGGCCCTCTGACCCGGGAGGAACAGCGGCAGCTCCAGAAGGAGAATAAGTTTGTGACGAAGGTGGAGCAGAAGGGCAACCGGATCACCCTCCGGTTCCGGAAGATAAACAACCAGGACCGTCTGCGGGAGGCCATCCGGTCTTCCATGGACTTCCTGGCGGAGTTTCTCCGGCAGGCGGGGTTCCAGAACTGCTGCCAGACCTGCGGCCAGACCGGGGCGACCGGCGAGTGCATCGCTTCCGGCGCCCCCATGCTCCTGTGCTCGTCCTGCTATGGGGCGATGCAGCGGGAGGCGGCCGTAAAAGGCTCCAAGCTGCAGACGGAATCCGTCCTGACGGGCCTGGTGGGGGCGCTGCTGGGCAGCCTGGTGGGCGTCGCCAGCATCCTGCTTTTGAGCCAGCTGGGGTATGTGTCCGCCCTGTCCGGCGTGCTGATGGCCGTGTGTACCCTGAAAGGGTACGAGTGGATGGGCCGCAGAATCAGCAAAAAGGGCGTGGTTCTGTGCGTGCTGGTGATGCTGGTGATGACCTTTGTGGGAGACTGGCTGGATTGGGCCGTGCTCCTGGCTCAGGAGCTGGAGGTCCGTTTGGCTATCGCGTTTCGGGCTATGCCCGGACTCCTCCAGGAGGAGATCATCCCTATGTCGAACTATTTGGGAAACCTGGGCATCTTGTACCTGTTCGTCCTGCTGGGGATGGTCCCCACGGTGCACAATATCCTGAGGAACCAGGCCCAGCGGGGACAGGTCCGCTGGCTGGGCGGACCGGTGGAGTGACGCGGGAGCCCCCGCCGGGCGGCGGAGGCCCTCCCCGGCCCCGCGGCGGCGGGAGAGCCGCGAAAACGTATGAAAACGAGCCTGGAAGGCCTATGGGGCCTTCCAGGCTCATCTTTTCCTCCCGCCGGGGTACAGCGGGCTTCAGTCCCGGCCGCCGTTTTTCAGCAGGTCGTACCGGATGTCCCACAGCTTCTGGGACAGGTCCACGTAGTACGTGTGGGGGTTGTCGAAACGCCGGACCTCCTCCCAGAGCGTGTCCAGCTCCCGGGCGCAGTAGGCTCGGATCTCCTCCAGGGAGGGCAGGCTGTATACCAGCTCCCCGCCCTGGAACACCGGCACCAACAGCTCCCGGGCGGCGTAGCCGGTGAGGGTCTTGCGCTTCCAGGTGGCCTCCGGGTCGAAGATCTCCAGGGGCTGGGTGTCGTCCACGGCCTCATCCCGAAGGCACAGGTAATCCGCCAGGGCCTTGCCCGTCTCCCGGCGGTAGAACCGGTAGAGCTTTTTAAAATGAGGAATGGTGATCTTGGAGACGTTCTCGCTGATCTTGATCTTAGGGGCGACCGACCCGTCCGGCCGCTCCACCCCCACCAGCTTGTACACCCCGCCGAAAACCGGTTCGCTCCGGGCGGTGATCAGCCGCTCGCCCACGCCGAAGGCGTCGATCCGCGCGCCTTGGAGCAGCAGGTCCTGGATGATGTACTCGTCCAGGGAATTGGAGCAGGTGATGGTACACTCCGTCCACCCGGCGGCGTCCAGCATCTCCCGGGCTTTGCAGGTGAGATAGGCCATGTCCCCGGAGTCCAGCCGGATGCCGCAGCGGCGGATGCCCAGGGGCCGGAGCACCTGGTTAAAGGCGCGGATGGCGTTGGGGATACCGGATTGAAGGGTGTTGTAGGTGTCCACCAGCAGCACCGCGTTGTCCGGGTACATCCGGCAGTAGGCCAGAAAGGCCTCGTACTCGGAGTCGAACATCTGCACCCAGGAATGGGCCATGGTGCCCAGGGCCTTCACCCCGTAGCACTGGTCGGAAAGGGTGCAGGCCGTGCCGGAGCAGCCGCCGATGTAGGCGGCCCGGGCGCCCAGGATAGCCCCGTCCGGGCCCTGGGCCCGGCGGGAGCCGAACTCCATTACCGGCCGGCCACGGGCCGCCCGGACGATCCGGCTGGCCTTGGTGGCGATGAGGGACTGATGGTTCACCGCCAAAAGCAGGTAGGTCTCTATCAGCTGGGCCTGGATGGCCGGGGCGCGCACGGTGATCAGCGGCTCCCGGGGGAAGACCGGCGTGCCTTCCGGCACCGCCCAGATGTCCCCGCTGAAGCGGAAATGCCGAAGATACTCCAAAAACCCCTCGTCAAACAGGCCCCGGCCCCGAAGATAGGCGATGTCCTCCGGCTCAAACCGCAGGTTGCGGATATACTCCACCACCTGTTCCAGCCCGGCGGCGATGGCAAACCCGCCCCCGTCCGGCACCTGACGGAAAAAAAGGTCAAAGTAGGCGATCCGGTCCCGGTATCCCTGGCGGAAAAAGCCGTTGCCCATAGTCAGCTCATAGAAATCGCAGAGCATGGACAAATTCTGGCTGTTGCGCACATTCATGGCGGTATACCCCCTGTGGTGATGCTTTACCAATTATACACCACCGGCGGGGGAATGCAAGGAAATTGACAGAGCGGGCGGTTTGGGCTTATGCTGAGAGAGACGGGAGGGATGACTATGAAAATAGTAGTACTGGACGGATACTCCACCAATCCCGGGGATATTTCCTGGGCGGCGCTGGAGGCCCTGGGGGAGCTGACGGTATATCCCCGGACGGCGCCGGAAGAGGTGGTGGCCCGGGCAGGAGAGGCGGAGGCGGTGTTCCTCAACAAGGCGCCCCTGACGCGGGCTGTGCTGGCCCAGCTGCCCCGGCTGCGGTTTGTGGGGATCATGGCCACGGGCTATGATGTGGTGGATCTGGAGGCAGCCCGGGACCGGGGCGTCACGGTGTGCAACGTACCGGGGTATTCCACCGGATCGGTGGCCCAGCTGGCGGCGGCGTTTTTGCTGGAGGCCAGCTTCCGGCTGGGGGAGCACAACCGGGCGGTGCATGCGGGGGAATGGTCTGCCGGGCCGGATTTCTGCCTGCGGAAAACGCCGCTGCTGGAGCTGGAAGGAAAGACCCTGGGGATCCTCGGCTGCGGGGCCATTGGCCGGCGCCTGGGGGAGATTGCCGGGGCCCTGGGCATGGAGGTGCTGGGGTACAGCCGCCGGGCCGCGCCGGGGACCCGGGAGGGGAACATAACCATCGTGGGGCGGGAGGAGCTGCTGGAACGCAGCCGGTTTCTGAGCCTGCACTGCCCGCTGAACCGGGACAGCGCCGGATTTCTCTGCCGGGAGACGATCTACCGCCTGCCCCGGGGAGCGGTGGTGATCAATACCGCCCGGGGCGGCCTGGCGGTACCGGAGGATGTGGCGGCGGCGCTGGAGGACGGCCAGCTGGCGCTCTACTGCGCCGACGTGGCCGCCGTGGAGCCCATCTCCCCGGCGGACCCGCTGCTGAAGGCCCCCAACTGTATTCTAACGCCTCATATCGGCTGGGCCACCCGGGAGGCCCGGGAACGGCTTCTGGCCGCCTGCGCCGGAAACCTGAGGGCTTTTCTTGACGGAAATCCGGTGAACGTGGTACATTGAAGGGCGACGAAAAAAAGCTGCGAGGTAGGCAATGGACACATTCCGGCTGCATGGGAATATGCTTCTGGGCACGGAGGCCGCCCCTGGAACGGAGGGGGCGGCTCTGTGTCTGGAGACGGCACGGCTGCGGGCCCTGGGGGCGGGGGCCTGCCTGGTGCAGGTCCGCTGGGACCTGGTGGAGCCGGAGTGCGGCCGGTACGACGAGGAGGTCCTGGAGGCCCTGCGGGAGAGGCTCCTCCGTCTCCGGAGCCAGGAGATCCGGCCGGTCCTCAGCCTGCACCGGGACGGGGAACCGGCCTGGTTCCTCCAGCGGGGCGGCTGGGAACGGGAGGACAACCTGCGCTGCTACCTGCGCTACGTGGGCAAGATCCTCCGGAGCCTGGGACACCTGGCGGAGGAGTATATCACCTTCTGCAACCCCAATGTGGCGGTCTGGCAGGAGGAGGCCGGGGAGGGCCGGCGGGGGTTCCTGCGCCGGACGCTGATGCTCTCCCACATCGCCTGCACCCATGTGCGGGCCTACCGGCTGATCCACGATTTCCGGGAGCGCCGGGGCTGGCGGGACACGGCGGTGGGGTTCAGCCTGGGCATGTATCCCCTGCCCCGGGAGAAGGGGGTTATCAGCCGGGTGTTCTCTCCGGAGGCCCTGCACCGGAGCCTGCCTCTGCGGGCTATGGCCCGAGGCGAATTTGCCCCGCCCCTGCGCAACGTGCTCCGGGTGCGGCCGGGGAAATGGTGCGACTTTGCGGGGCTGGGCTGGGCGCCGGAGGCGGCGGGCGGCCGGGCCCTGGCCCTGTACTGCATGATGGCGGCCCGGGCCGCCGGCGCGCCCCTGTACGTCCTGGACGAGGGAAAGCCCGGGGACGACGGGGGCCGGATGCGGTATATCTACGAGAACCTGCGGGCGCTGCACTATTCCCACCAGCCGGTGCTGCGCTATTTCTACCTGCCCCTGGCGGACGGAGGGGAACCTCTGGGCCGGGGCCTGAGCGGGCCCGGGGACTTTCTGCGGCCCAGCGGACGGTTCCTGGCGGAAGCCGGCCGGGGCGGCGATGTGACCGAGGCCCTGGAGCGGGTCCGGGCGGAGGCCGGGCCGGAACCGAGCCCCCCGGCCGGAACCCGGGAGGCCGCCCCGGCGGGGGGGACAGGACGGGATGTAGGGGCGGGGCCGGAGTGAGCCTCGCCGGCGGAGACGGGGGAGACGGATGTACACGGAATTTTTGCCGGTGTCACGGCAGGATATGGCCCGCCGGGGGTGGGATTGGTATGATATCCTGCTGGTGACCGGGGACGCCTATGTAGACCACCCCTCTTTCGGCAGCGCGGTGATCGGCCGGGTGCTGGAGGCGGAGGGGTTCCGGGTGGCGGTACTGGCCCAGCCGGACTGGCACAGCCCGGCGGCATTTGCCGCCATGGGGCGGCCGGAGCTGGGGGTCTTTATCGGCGCGGGAAACCTGGACAGCATGGTGGCCCACTACACCGCCGCCAAAAAACGCCGGAGGGAGGATTTCTACTCCCCCGGCCGGAAAACAGGGCTGCGGCCGGACCGGGCTGTTATCGTATACGCCAACCGTGCCAGGGAGGCATTTCCGGGCACGCCGGTGGTCTTGGGCGGCCTGGAGGCGTCTCTGCGCCGGTTTGCCCACTACGATTACTGGCAGGACCGGGTGCGCCGGAGCGTGCTGGTGGACGCCCGGGCGGATCTGCTGGTGTACGGCATGGGGGAGACGGCCACGGCGGAGGCGGCCCGGCGGCTCCGGGACGGGCGGCCGCTGGAGGGGATACCCGGCACCTGTGTGCTGGCGCCGGAGGCGCCGGAGGGGGCGATCCTTCTGCCGTCCTATGAGGAGACGGCCGCCCAGCCCAGGCAGTACGCCCTGGCCGTCCGGACCGAGTGGGCCCAGCACGACCCCATCCGGGGCCGGGTGCTGGCCCAGCCCCACGCCAACCGGATGCTGGTGGCCTATCCTCCCGCCATGCCCCTGGCTACGGAAGAACTGGACCGGGTGGCCGCCCTGCCGTACACCAGGCGGGCCCACCCCATGTACGACGCCCAGGGGGGCGTGCCCGCCCTGGAAGAGGTGCGGTTCTCCGTGATCCACAACCGGGGCTGTTTCGGCGGGTGCAATTTTTGCTCCCTGGCCTTCCACCAGGGACGGATGGTCACCAGCCGAAGCCATGACTCCGTGGCCGCCGAGGTGGAGGCCATGACCCGGGACCCCCAGTGGAAGGGTTACGTGTCGGATGTGGGCGGCCCCACCGCCAATTTCCGCGGGCCCTCCTGCCGGCGCCAGCTCCGGGAGGGGATGTGCCCCCTGAAGCAGTGCCTGGCCCCGGAGCCCTGCCGGGAGCTGGAGGCCAGCCATGCCGATTACCTGGCCCTCCTGCGCCGGCTGCGGCGGATCCCCGGGGTGAAAAAGGTGTTCGTCCGGTCGGGAGTGCGCTTCGACTATGTGCTCCAGGATAAGGACGATACGTTCCTGTCGGAGCTGGTCCGATACCACGTCTCCGGCCAGCTGAAGGTGGCCCCGGAGCACTGCGTGGACCGGGTGCTGGCGTATATGGGCAAGCCCCCCGCGGCGGTGTACCAGCGGTTTATGGAGAAGTACCGGGCTCTGAACCGGCGCTACGGCAAGGAGCAGTTTGTGGTGCCCTATCTCATGTCCTCCCACCCCGGGTGCCGGCTGGAGGACGCGGTGGAGCTGGCCCTGTACCTGAAAAACCATGGGCTGCGGCCGGAGCAGGTGCAGGACTTCTATCCCACGCCCGGTACCGTGAGTACCTGCATGTACCACACGGGGCTGGATCCCCGGACGATGAAACCGGTTTACGTCCCCCGGGAGGCCCGGGAGAAGGCCATGCAGCGGGCCCTTTTGCAGTACGGCCGGCCGGAAAACGCCCGGCTGGTACGCCAGGCGCTCCGGCTGTGCGGCCGGGAGGACCTGATCGGTTTCGGGCCGGGGTGCCTGGTGCGGCCGGAGGGGAAAAACCAGGGGAGGAAACGGCTATGAGGCAATGGATAGGCCTGTGGCTTTTGGCGGTGAACGCGGCGGGGTTTCTGCTGATGGGCTCGGATAAGCGCCGGGCCATCCTGCGGGCCCAGCGGGTCCCGGAGAGGGTGTTCCTGCTGCTGTCGGTTTTGGGAGGCGCTGCGGGCGTCCTGGCGGGAATGGTCAGTTTCCGGCACAAAACCAAACACGGGAAGTTCGCCCTGGGGGTGCCGGCGATTCTGCTGGCCCAGATCCTCCTGGGCTTCTGGCTCCTGGCCCGGGGATAGCCCGGCGCCCGCGGATGGGGAGCCCGGGACGAAAAAGAGACGCGCCGCAGCGCGTCTCTTTTCTTCGGCTTGGGAGGATCAGTCCTCCTCGTCCTTGCCGTCTTCCTCAAACAGCACTTCCTCCACAGAGGCATCTTTGAAATCAATCACTTCGCCGCACTCCGGACACTCAAAGGACCCCCGGTCCAGAATGTCCTCGTCCACCGTGAGCTTGAATCCACAGCCAGGGCATTCCACCGAGTAGAACACGGTGTCGTCCTCGTCGTCCCCGTCGTCGTCCTCGTCATCCTCGTCGTGCCCGCCGCAGCTGCTGCAGGGGCTGTCGTAAAACTCATCTTCCAGCTCTTCCAGTTCTTCACTGATGGCATCCACGCTGTCGGTGAGGTCTACCAGAGAATCCCGGGTGTCCGCCAGGTCCAGGGCAAGATCTTCCAGGATGTCGATAATGACCTTGAAGAGCTTCCCCTCGTTGGAACGTTCGTCCACGCCCAGCCCCTCGGCCAGACCCTTCAGATACGCCACTTTCTCGGATGTAGTCATGTTCAGCCCTCCTGTGAAAGATATTGGGTGGTTGGATATATGGACAGGGGCTCAGCCCTTGGCGCGCTCCAGGTACTCGCCGGTGCGGGTGTCGATCTTGATCCGGTCGCCGGGATCGATGAACAGGGGGACCTTGATCTCCGCGCCCGTCTCCAGAGTGGCGGGCTTGGTCACGTTGGTGGCGGTGTTGCCCGCAAAGCCCGGGTCGGTTTCCGTTACCTCCAGCTCCACAAACGTGGGCGGCTCCACCGCAAAGACCTTGCCCTTGTAGGAGCTGACGGTGCAGACCATGTTCTCCTTGACGAAGCGGAAGTTGTCCGAGAGCATGCTCTCGTCGATGGGCTCCAGCTCGTAGGTCTCCGGATCCATAAAGTAATAGAGGTTGCCGTCGTTGTAGCTGTACTCCATGCTGCGGCGGTCCACATAGGCGTTCTCAAACTTGGCGGTGGGGTTGAAGCTGTTTTCAATGACGGCCCCGGTGATGACGTTTTTCATTTTGGTGCGCACAAAAGCGGCGCCTTTGCCAGGCTTAACATGCTGGAACTCGACGACCTGCATTACCTGCCCATCCAGCTCAAACGTTACACCGTTGCGAAATTCCCCTGCGGAAATCATGATGTTACCTCCCTGTATGTGGAAATGTTTCTCGCATAATATAAATCGGGCTAAAATATTTTATACTAAATACCGGTATAATGCAAGGCCTTTCTTACAGCTCCAGCAGCTGCTTAGGCGCACGGGTAATATTCTCCGCACCGGCATGGTCTAAAAACAGCACGTCCTCGATGCGCACGCCGAACCGGCCCGGCAGGTAGATGCCCGGCTCGGCGGAGATGACGGCGCCGGCAGGCAGCGGGGTGCCGCAGGTGGGGGAAGCGTTGGGGGCCTCGTGGATCTCCAGGCCCAGGCTGTGGCCGAACCCATGGCCGAAGAAGGAGCCGTAACCGGCGTCCCGGATGACCTTCCGGGCCGCCTCGTCCACGGCCCGGCCGGGGACTCCCGCCCGGGCGGCGGCGATGCCCGCCAGCTGGGCCTCCAGCACGACGGCATAGACCCGCTTCATCTCCTCCGTGGCCTTTCCCACCACCACCGTGCGGGTCATGTCGGAGCAGTACCCGTTCTTCAATGTGCCGAAGTCCATGGTGACAAAGTCTCCCGCCTGGATCACCAGATCCCCGGGCACCCCGTGGGGCATGCTGGTCTTGGGGCCGGTGACCACGATGGGGTCAAAGGAGTTGCCCTCGCCGCCGTATCTCATCATCCGGTAGGTCAGTTCCGCGGCCACCTCCCGCTCCGTGAGCCCCGGGCGCAGCCAGCCAAGCACGTCCTCCAGCGCCCGCTCGGCGATGCGCTGTGCCTGGATCAGGCTCTCCTTCTCGTCCTGGTCCTTGGCCGCCCGGAGCGTATGGAGAATCTCCGCTGCCGGCGTGAGGGACCGGCCCAGCGTCTCTTCCCAGCCCGTCCAGCCGCTGTGGGAGAGACGGTCCTCTTCCGCCCCCACCGGCCCCGGGACCGCCCCCAGAACCTCTTTGACCCAGTCCGATAGCTTCCGGGTCACGTCAAACTGGATCACCTCCGCCGTCTTTACCTGCCCCTGTGCCGCCTCCGTGTACCGGGAGTCGGTGAGAAGCCACGCCCGGTCCCGGGTCACCGCCACAGCCCCATCTGTGAAGTAGAAGCCGGTGGCGTACCGGCAGCTTATGGGGTCTGTCAGCAGCAGGGCCTCCAGCCCCTTCCCGGCCAAGGCCGCCTGGATCTTTCCGATGTGTTCCATAGTCCCTGTTAAACCTCCGTAGAAAGTTAGTTTTCCTTAGGATTCCTCCGGCGGCACCGAGGCGGCCAATATGCGGTCCACCACGCCCTCCCCTATGCCGGGTATGGCCAGCAGATCGTCCACGGAGGAAAAGGGGCCGTGTTCCTGGCGGTATTCCACGATCCGCCCGGCCAGAGTCTCCCCGATCCCCGGAAGGAGCATCAGTTCCTCCTCCGTGGCGGTGTTCAGATCCACCGCCGTCTGCAGGATGATCCATACCGCCCCGTCCTCCCCGTCGGGACCGGCTGGCGGTTCCGGCGCTTGGTACGCGTCCTGAGCCGCCCGGGCCCGCAGCCCCGGCTTCCAGGGAAACAGAAAAAGCGCCGCCAGAAACAGAACGGTGGCCGCTAGGAGTAGGCGTTCTGTCTTTGTCACGGAAATCTCCGTCCTTTATTTGGTGTTGCTTTTCCGGCTGCGAACAATTATAATAACAGTGCTTGTTTCCCCTATTTTATCATTCCCGGTGGAGATACACAATGAAAAAAATCAGAAGAATCGTCGGAATATGGCTTGTGATTTTCGTTGCGGGGCTGTGCGCACCGTCCGTTCAGGCGCTGGACGACCCGGTAGTGGACAGCTACGCCTGTGTGCTCATGGCCATCGACGACGACGCGGAGACCGTGTTATATTCCAAAAATGCCCAGGATCTGGTCTATCCCGCCAGCCTGACCAAGATCATGACGGTCCTTCTGGCGGTGGAGGCGGTGGAGGCGGGCACCGTGGGGCTGTCCGACCCGGTGACCGCCCAGCTGGGATTTGACTTTGACATGATCGCCGACGGCTCGTCGGCCAACCTGGCCCTGGGAGAGATCATGACCTTGGAGGACCTGCTTTACTGCGCCATGGTGGCCTCCGCCAACGACGCCTGCAACGTGATCGCCCAGTACATAGGCGGATCGGTGGAGAACTTCGTGGCCATGATGAACCAGAGGGCGGCGGAGCTGGGGTGCGTCAACACCCACTTTGCCAACACCCACGGCCTGCCGGACAGCAACCACTATACCACAGCCTGGGATTTTGCCCTGATCTCCCGGGAGGCGGTGTCCCACGACCTGTTTATGCAGGTGAGCAATACGGTGGACTATGTGGTGCCGGCCACCAACGTGTCCGGGGAGCGCACCCTGTCCAACTCCAACTCCCTCATCAACGGCAATAACCCCATCTACCCGGGCAATTACCTGTACGAATACGCCGAAGGCGTCAAAACCGGCCACACCAACGATGCCGGGTACTGCCTGGTGTCCACCGCCCGGAAGGACGATGTGCGCCTGCTGTCGGTGGTGATGAACGCCCAGGCCTACCAGATCGACGATACAAGCTGGTACTACGGCCATTTTGCCGACACCATCACCCTGTTTGACTGGGCGTTCGATAACTTTAGTTACCAGGAAGTGGTCAAATCCACAGAGATCGTGGCGGACGTGCCGGTATCCATGGGCGCGGACACGGACACGGTGGCGGCCCGGCCCAGCACGTCCATCACGGCCCTGCTGCCTAACGACGTAGACCTGAGCACGTTTGTGCGGACCATTACCATATACAGCCAGCAGGCCGGCGGAGAGCCCCTGGAAGCGCCGGTAAGCGCGGGCCAGCCCCTGGGCGAGATCTCGGTGAGCCGGGACGGGGTAACTCTGGGGACTTCCACCCTGGTGGCCAGCTCCGCGGTGGAGCTGTCCCGGGTGCAGTACATGAAGACCCAGCTGCGGGAGACCTTGTCTAAGCCCGCCGTCATCCTGACGTTCTGGGCGCTGGTGCTGCTGTTTGGGCTGTACATCGCTCTGGTGGTGCGTTACCGGGCCCGGCGCCGGGCGTATCAGAAGCGGCTGGAAAATGCCCGGCGGATCCGGCTGGATCTGGAGGACCTGGACGAGGACGAGGAACGGTACGAGCGCAACGCCCGGACTCCGGCCCGCCGGGAGGAAACCCGCCCGCCCGCCCGCCGCGCCTACGCTGTCCACGGCCCGGCCGAGCCGCTGGAGGTGCCGGAAGAGGATGAGGAGGACGAGGAACCGCCGGCTCCGGTGCGCCGGGCTGCCCGGAACGGGAAACCGGCCCGGCCTGCGGCCGCCCGGAAGGAGGTCCCGCCGGTGGACGATGAGCCCACCCGGGTGGAGCCGCCCCTGACCCGCCAGAACCCCCTGCCTCAGGAGGATGAGGAGGAGTTCCGGGATTACTTTGAGGAGTTTTTCGGTAAGAAATAACGATACGCATCCCTCCGCCGCCCGGCGGAGGGATGCGCTGTATGGACGACCGGAAGGAGGACGGCCATGGAGATCCGGCGGTTTCGCATGTTTTATTTCAGCCCCACGGGAGGCGTCAAGGGGGCGGCGGAGGCCCTTTCCCAGGCGTTTGCGGCCCGGACGCCCAGCCTGGAGGATATCACCCTGCCGGGGGTGTGCGCGGAGCTGGGCGGGGACGAGCTGGCGGCATTTTTCTTCCCGGTGTACGGGGGGCGGGTGCCGGGACCCTGCCTGGCCCGGCTGGAGACCCTGCGGGGGACGGGCACCCCGGCGCTGCTGGCGGCGGTATACGGCAACCGGGCGGTGGACGATGCCCTTCTGGAGATGAAGAACGCCCTGTCCGCCCGGGGGTTTCGGACGGTGGCGGCGGCGGAGATCGTGGCGCCCCACTCCCTGAACACCAAAATCGGAGAAGGCCGGCCGGACGGGAAGGACCGGGAGGCGATAGCCGCCTTTGCCGCCGGAGTGGAGAGGAAGCTGGCCGGCGGGGAGCCGGAGGAGGTGGAGGTGCCGGGCAACATGCCCTACCAGGATTTTGGGGGCACGCCGCTGAAGCCTACGGGCGGGAGGGGCTGTACCGGCTGCGGCCGGTGCGCGGCCGCCTGCCCCGCCGGGGCCATTCCGCCGGACCGGCCCCGGGAAGTGGATAAGAGCCGGTGCATCTCCTGTATGCGCTGCATACGCGTCTGCCCGGCGGGGGCGCGCTCGGTCCCGCTGCCGGTGCGTGCGGCAGTAGCGGCGGCCCTGGTGCAGAAATGCGCCGGGCGCCGGGAGATAAAATTTTATCTTTAGCGGGAAATACCGGGAAATAGAGGCCGGTGCTAAGGGAACCGGCGGCGCTCCGGACCGGCGACCCGGGAGCCGGGGCCCGTCTGCGGGCCGGGATCTCGTTTTCTTGGCGCCGCGGGTTTTCACAGGCACACAGGCAGGCCCCCATTATGGGGGCCTGCCTGTGCTTTTTACAGCTCGTCCGTGTATTCCATCAGCCGGTCCAGGGCTGCGGCGCAGGGAAGCATCTGGAAGTTGTAGTTGATCTGCATCTGGGCCAGGCCCTGCCGGTGTTCGCTTTCCGTGGTGGAGTTGACCCCGTCTTCCGCAATGGCCACCCGAAACCCCCGGTAAAAGGCCTCAATGGCCGTCTGGGCCACACATACGTCGGTCCGCCAGCCGGTGAACAGGAGGGTGCGCGCCCCCAGCCCGTCCAGGACCGTTTGCAGGCAGGTGTTGACAAAACCGTTGAAGAGGTTTTTGTTTACGATGAAATCCCCTGGCTGGGGGGCCAGCTCCTGGATGATCTGGGCACCCCAGGTTCCTTCCATCATATGGTCGTTCCACAGCTCCAGCTCCGGATCGCCCTGTTTGTGACAGTCGCAGACGTAGATGATGGGGATGTTCCGCCGGCGGGCGTCCTGGTACAGCTCCGAAAGAACGGGGATCAGCCCCTCGATCCGGCGGCAGGGCAGGGCGCCGCCCTGCAGGATATCGTTTTGCAGGTCTATGCCAATGACGGCCAGGTGCCCGGCGGCCCGGGACTGGACCCCTCCGGCCCCCAAAATGGAGTCCAGCGCCGCATAAGCCCGGCGATACTCCTTTAGTGCCTGCTCCACCACGTGGAACTGCTGTTCCATGGCGGCCGCAACCCGCTCTGGCGGGGCGTCCAGCAGCCGGCTGATCTCCCGGAGAGAAAACTTCAGATCCCGGAAATAGCGGATGTCCCGCAGCCGGGACAGGTCCCCGCTGGAGTACAAGCGGTAGCCGGATTCCGTGCGCAGGCTGGGCCGGCACAGGCCCAGCTTTTCATAGTGCCGGATGGCCTTGACCGTAAGGCCGGTAATGGCGGCGGCCTGTTTGATGGTAGTCGCTGCAACCGCCTCCTTTCCGCGGCAGACGCCCGGGCCGGCGCAAGCCGGCCCGGGCGCGGAGGACAGGTTGGTTTTTACCTCTCGTAGGGGGTGATGGCCACTTTAATGCAGCCGTCCAGGTGCTTTTCAAAGATCTCATAGCCGTGCATGATGTCGTTCAGGGGCATTTTGTGGGTGACCAGGGGCCGGGTGTTGATCTTGCCGCCGGCAATGAGGTCCACCAGCATCTCGTCCTTGGAGGCGTCCACACCGCCGGTCTTGAAGATCAGGTTCTTGCCGTACATGCTGGGCAGGGGGAGGATCTGGTCCTCCTCGTACATGGCGATCAGGGAGACCACGCCGTTGGGCCGGGCCAGGCGCCAGGCCATCTCAAAGGTGCCGTCCTTGCCGGCCATCTCGATGACGGAGTCGGCGCCCCGGCCGTTGGTGAGGCTCTTGACCACTTGGTATACGTCGTCCTTTTTGGTGTTGACAAACACGTCCGCCCAACCGTTGTCCAGGGCCACCTTGCCCCGCTCGTCGTGCCGGTCCACCGCCACAATATGGGCCGGGCCGAACAGGCGGGCGCACATCATGGCCGTGTAGCCGCAGGGGCCGCAGCCCAGGACCACCACAGTGTCGCCGGGCTTGATCTCCGCCAGCTCCGCGCCGAAATAGCCGCTGGGGAGAATGCAGCTGACCATAAGTACGTCCTCGTACTCCAGGGAATCGGGGATCTTCACCAGCCCGTTATCGGCGATGGGTACCCGGACGTACTCCGTCTGGCAGCCGTCGATCCGGCAGCCCAGGTACCAGCCGCCCTCCACGCAGTTGTTGACAAAGCCCCGTTTGCAGAAGAAGTACTCCCCGCAGAAGGTCTCTACGTTGGCCACCACCCGGTCGCCGGGCTTGATCTTTTTGACGGCGCTGCCCACGGCGACTACCTCCCCGGCAAACTCGTGGCCCAGGATGGTGTTCTCCTTGGCAATGGGCACCGCCCCGTTGCGGATGTGGAAATCGCTGGTGCAGATGCTGGACATGCCGACTTTTACAATGGCATCCCGGGGATCCAGAATGGTGGGGATGTCTCTCTCCTCAAAGCGCAGGTCTCCTTTACCGTGGTAAACGACACCCATCATTTTTCCTGCCATAACCAGTAACCACCTTTCTGTAAATAGTCAGACCGCGCCGCCTGCCAGGCGGCGGGCGGTCATTTTGCCTCGTATACGATATCCTCGTTGCCGGACCACTTGTTGACGATAGGCGCCATTTTGTTCAGCACCGGCCCCAGCACCGGCCCCACCAGGAACATGCCCACCAGGGTGCCCACATGGACTACGCCGCCCATGATCAGGGCGCCCACTACCATGATGGCGTCGAAGATCATCCGCCACCAGCGAAGCTGCATCTTCAGGGTCTTGGCCATGAACTGGTTGAAGGCGTCGGAAGGCCCGCAGCCAAATTCCGCGGACTGGTAGAAGCCCAGGCCAACGCCCAGGGCGAGGGTGCCGGTGACCACCAGGATGATCCGGGTGACCAGCGTGGGCTCCGGCCCAATGACCGCTACGATCCAGGGATCCAGGATGGTGCAGAAGGTGCCCAGCGTGAAGGTGTACAAGACGGTGCCGATGTGGATGCCTTTCCGGTAGACAATGAGGATCACCACGAAAAACAGGATGTTGAAGTAGTTCATGGCGGTCCCGAATTGGACGTTCAGGACGTTGCCCAGGCCCTGCACGAAGGCGGTGACCGGGTCACTGCCCAGGGTGGCCAGGACGAACGCCTCCGCGCCGTAGGCGGTGATGATCACCCCTACCAGGATGACGATGCACCGGACCACTATGCTGCGTACGGTGTACTTGCCCTTACCCATAAAAAATCCTCCTTTTCCGTCTCCCCGCGAAGCGGGGGCTTTTCCCCTCCCCGACTGCTGCTGCTGCCCTCCCCCTGGAAGGGCGTGGACTTAGAACTTTTGGATGACCTTGTCGCTGGTGGTGACGGAGCCGTACTGGGTCTCCAGGTCCCAGAGGGTGGACTCCTGCTCCCGGGGGCCGGTGGCCCGGACGCAGTCGGTGGGTACCACTACGTTGTAGCCCAGGAAGAAGGCGTCGTGGCAGGTGGAGCGCACGCAGATGTTGGTGACCACCCCGGTCACCACCACCGTCTTGACCCCCAGCTCCCGCAGCACCAGGTCCAGATCGGTCTGGAAGAAACCGCTGAAACGCCGTTTCTTGATGCAGTAGTCCTGCTCCAGGGGAGCCAGCTCGTCGATGACCTGGGCGCCCCAGGTGCCGTCGATGCAGTGGGGTGTGCGCTTGTCAAATTCCTTGTCGTACTTCCCCGGCCGGTGGCAGTCGTTGATGTAGATGATGGGGAACCCGTGCTCCCGGGCCTTGGCGATGAGGTTGGCGATGGGGGCCACGGCCTCCACGCCCTCCTTGAGGACCATGCTCCCGCCCTCCTTGCAGAAGTCGTTGAGCATATCCACCACCAGAATGGCGGGGTTTTCCACGGTGAAGTTCTTGCCGTCGTCTACAAAGTGTTCCGAAAATCCTTTTTCCGCCATAAAACCTCCTCCTTTTCCAGCCTCCCGCCGGAGTCCGGGGCGCGCTCCCGGCCGCCGGCGCCGTCCAAAATAAGGGCTACTATAATTATCATATAGAAAAGATATGCTTGTCAAGGTGGGGAAATTCATTAAGTTTACCCGTGGGGAAGAGTTAAGCGAGAAAAAATTTGGATATTTTGACGAAACGCAGGGGGCGAAAAAAGCCGTCCTCCCGCCGGCGGCCTTCCGGCGGGGGACGGCCCCTTCTCCGGTGCGGCGGAAACCGGACAGAGGGAGGCTCACATGGCGCCCTGTTTCCGGCGCAGGGAGAGGCAGTCGGCAATCATGGCAATAAACTCCGAATTGGTGGGCTTGCCTTTTATGTTGGAGACGGTGTAACCGAAGAATTTCTGCAGGGTTTCGATATCGCCCCGGTCCCATGCCACCTCAATGGCGTGGCGGATGGCCCGTTCCACCCGGCTGGGGGTGGTGTTGAACTTCCGTGCCACCTCCGGGTAGAGGACCTTGGTAACGGCGTTGATCACGTCCATGTCCCGGATGGTGAGGATAATGGCCTCCCGAAGATACTGGTATCCCTTGATGTGGGCGGGCACGCCGATTTCATGGATGATATCGGTGACCACCGATTCCAGGGAGGGTTCCGGCCGCGGCTGGAAAGGGACGGGCCGGGACACCAGCGCCGGCCGGGGCTGGCGGGAGGGGGCAAACTGACGGATGCGCTGGAGCAGCTCCGGGGTGTCGCAGGGCTTGGGTATGAAATAGCAGGCGCCAAGCTCCGCGCTTTCGGCCACCACGTGGGAATTGACGAAACCGGTCAGCACCAGCACCGCCGGCGTGCGCTCCGTATCGGGCAGCTTTCGCAGGACCCCCAGCCCGTCCAGCTTGGGCATCACAAGCTCCAGCAGCACCACGTCCGGGTCCAGCTCCGTGATCAGGGAGAGGGCCTCCATCCCGTCCATGGCGCAGCCGGCAACCTCCATATCCTCCTCCTGCCCCAGCACGTCGGACAGCAGGAGGCGGAGGTCCTCGTTGGGGTCGGCAATCAGCACGCGGATCTTGGTTTCCATAACATTTCCTCCGAAATTATGATATACAACGGGTGCTGATCTTTCTTTACGCTTTATACCGTCGAAACGTCTATAATTTACCATGAATAGACGGCGCTTGCAACAAAAATGAAGTAAAAAACGGTGGATTTTTTGTCGACAATTTTCGACAGTTACTTACATAAAGTTACATAATACGGCAAAAAAGGAGGGCCCGCCGGTCTGGCGGACCCCCCTTCGCGCGGGTGCGGTAGGTTTTTACTTTTTCCGGCAGCGCAGCTGCCCGTTTTCGGCGTCCAGCACCAGGGTGCTGCCCGCCGGCAGGTCCCCCTGCAGGATGGCCCGGGCGATGAGGGTCTCCGCCCCGCTCTGGAGGTACCGTTTCAGCGGGCGGGCGCCGTACAGAGGGTCGTAGCCCCGCTGGATCAGCAGGTCCCGGGCCGCTTCCGTCACTTCCAGGGACAGGGTCTTGTCCCCCAGCCGCCGGCGCAGGCCGGCCATCAGGATATCCACGATTCCCGACAGATTCTCCCGGGTCAGCGGCTTGAAGAGCACGATCTCGTCCAGGCGGTTGAGAAACTCCGGCCGGAAGGAGCGGCGCAGCTGGCCCAGCACGGCCTCCCGGGCCGCCGGCTCGATCTCCCCGTCCGCCCGGATCCCCTCCAGCAACTCCTGGCTGCCCAGGTTGGAGGTGAGGATGATGATGGTGTTTTTGAAATCCACTGTCCGGCCCTGGGAGTCCGTGACCCGGCCGTCGTCCAGAATCTGCAGAAGGATGTTGAATACGTCGGGATGGGCCTTTTCCACTTCGTCGAAGAGCACCACGCTGTACGGCCGGCGGCGTACCGCCTCCGTGAGCTGCCCCCCCTCGTCGTAGCCCACGTATCCCGGAGGCGCGCCGATCAGCCGGGAGACGGAAAATTTCTCCATGTACTCGGTCATGTCAATGCGTACCAGGTTGTGCTCGTCGTCGAACAGGCACTCCGCCAGGGATTTGGCCAGCTCCGTCTTCCCCACCCCCGTGGGGCCCAAAAACAGGAAGCTGCCGATGGGCCGGTTGGGGTCGGAGATCCCCGCCCGGGACCGCTGGATCGCCTCCGATACCAGACGGACCGCCTCGTCCTGGCCGATCACCCGCTTGTGCAGCAGGTCCTCCATGTGCAGCAGCTTCTCCCGCTCGCCTTCCATCAGCCGGGATACGGGGATGCCCGTCCACTTGGCCACAATGTCCGCGATCTCGGCTTCCGTCACCGTGTCGTGGACCAGCCCGCCCGAGGCGCCCGCCGCCTCCGCCTCCTCTTCCGCCGCCCGGAGCTGCTTCTCCAGCGCCGGCAGCTCCGAATACTGGAGCCGGGCGGCTTTCTCGTATTCCAGGTGTACCTGGGCCTGTTCCATCTCCCCCCGGAGCTGGTCGATCTGGGCCTTCAGGTTCTTCACCCGGTCCATGCTGCCTTTCTCCGCCTCCCAGCGGGATTTCATGGCGCTGAACTTTTCCTTTTCGTCCGCCAGGGCCCGGCTCAGCTCCGCCAGCCGGTCCCGGGAGAGCTGGTCGTCCTCCTTCTTCAGGGCCATCTCCTCGATCTCCTGCTGCATGATCCGGCGGCGGAGGTCGTCCAGCTCCGCCGGCAGGGAGTCGATCTCCGTGCGGATCATGGCGCAGGCCTCGTCCACCAGGTCAATGGCCTTGTCCGGCAGGAACCGGTCGGTGATGTACCGGTTGGACAGGGTGGCCGCCGCCACCAGGGCGTTGTCGTGGATGCGCACCCCGTGGCAGATCTCGTACCGCTCCTTCAGGCCGCGGAGAATGGATATCGTGTCCTCCACCGTGGGCTCGCTCACCATTACCGGCTGGAACCGGCGCTCCAGCGCCGCGTCCTTCTCAATGTATTTCCGGTACGCATCCAGAGTGGTGGCCCCGATGCAGTGCAGCTCCCCCCGGGCCAGCATGGGCTTGAGAAGGTTGCCCGCGTCCATGCTGCCCTCCGTCTTGCCGGCCCCCACAATGGTGTGCAGCTCGTCAATAAAGAGGATGATCCGGCCGTCGGATTTGCGGATCTGCTCCAGCACCGCCTTGAGCCGCTCCTCAAACTCACCCCGGTATTTCGCCCCGGCAATCAGGGCGCCCATGTCCAGGGCAAAGATCGTCCGGTCCTTCAGGCTGTCGGGCACGTCGCCCCGGACAATCCGCTGGGCCAGGCCCTCGGCGATGGCCGTCTTGCCCACGCCCGGCTCCCCGATGAGCACCGGGTTGTTCTTTGTCTTCCGGGACAGGATGCGGATTACGTTGCGGATCTCCCCGTCCCGGCCGATTACCGGGTCCAGCTCCTGCTTGGCCGCCCGCTCCACCAGGTCCGTGCCGTATTTCTTCAGGGCGTCGTAGGTCCCCTCCGGGTTGTCGGAGGTCACCGGATTGGATTTTACCGCCGCCAGCTCCTGGGAAAACCGGCTCCGGGTGATCCCGTGCTCCTGGAGGATGCGCCGCACCTCCGGCGTCCCCTCGGTAAACAGCGCCAGCATCAGGTGCTCCACCGATACGTACTCGTCCCCCTGCTTGGCCGCGGCCTTCTCCGCGGCGGCCAGCACCCGGCCCGCTTCCGGGGAGGCGTACACGTCCCCGCTGCCACCGGATACCCGGGGGAGCTGGCCGATGCGGGTGTCCAGCTCCGAGAGCAGCTGGTCGCAGTCCACCCCCATCCGGCCCAGCAGGGAGGGGATCAGGCCCCCGTCCTGGTCCACCAGGGCGTAGAGCAGGTGTTCCGGTGTGAGATATTGGTTCTGGTTCTCCTGGGCCATGGACTGAGCCGTCTGGAGAGCGTCCAGTGTTTTTCTGGTAAGTTTTTCCGTATTCATGACTATCCACCTCGCTTTTCAATTCCTCAGATCAAAACGGCCCGCCGGGCCAGATCCTGCCGGTACTCCCGCTCCACATCCGAAGCCCCGTACTCTCCGCTGAGCCGGCCCTTCAGCAGCCGGTCAAATAGCTGTACGTACCCGGAGATGGCCTCCGCCAGCTCCTCCGGGGATACCGTCCGCCGGGGCATGGCGATGGGCCGCACAAATTTCCCGTCGTATAGGGCGCATTCCAGCCGCACCCCCAGCTCCGGGGCCAGGTATGTGTTTTCCACCCGTACCCACAGCCGGAAAAAGTCCGCCATGGCCGACAGAAGGCTCTCCGATTGGGTACGGAAAATTACCGTCAGCTCTCCCAGCTTCTCCCCCTCCGGCGTCAGTTCCACCTCGTATTTCACCGTGGGCCGGTATTTGTACATCAGGCTGGATTTCAAGGACATGGTGGCGGAGTTGGGAGTGAAAAACGGCACCAGCTCCCGCCCCGGCGCCACCAGCGCCTGGATGGCTTGGAACACCTGGTTGATGTGCCGCTCCGGCGTCGTTACGGATACGTAGTCCGCCAAAATCTGGTTTACCAATCCCGACCGGCTCATCCCCATCTGATGGGCCATGGCGTCTACCGCCCGTACCACATCCTCCGACAGGGTCAGACTGTACAGCGTCTTTTTCATAAGCCACCTCCGCAGGTTCATTCTGGGTATAGTATAGCGGACGGGAAAGCTTTTGTCAACGATTTTATATAAATTAACTTACGAATTATATGAACAAACTTAAAATTTTTGTCTCGGAGGGGAACCCGGGAGCGGCGGGAGCCGGGGGAAAGGGAAACGTGGGGCGGCTGCGGCGGGCAGGGGGCTTAGAAAAAGGCGGGCGCCTTGGGCGCCCGCCTGCCGCATCAGGCGGCCCCGGCCAGGGCGGCCTGGCCGGTCTGGAGCATATTTTCAATGGAAATACCGTATCCTTTGGTGGGGTCGCCCACCAGCACATGGGTGACGGCGCCCACCAGCTTGCCGTCCTGGAGGATGGGCGAGCCGCTCATTCCCTGGACGATACCGCCGGTGATGGCCAGCAGTTTCGGATCGGTTACGGCGATGGTGAGCTGGCGCAGGTCATCTCCGTCCCGGAGAACGCGCAGGATCTCCACGTCGTACTCCTGGGGCCCGCCCTGTCCCACGGTGGCCAGGATGGTGGCCGGGCCGGTGTGGATCTCCGCCTCCGCCGCCGCGGGGACGGGGGAGGAGGTTCCCAGAGGCGTCTGGGCCCGGCCGAAGATGCCGCAGACGGTGTTTTGCTGGATGGTGCCCAGCGGGTCCCCGGAGGAGGGGACGCCGCAGAGCTCACCCGGCTGGCCGCGCTGGCCGGCCACCACGCCGGATACGGAGGCGGGGGTGATGGTGCCCTGGGTAATGACCATCAGCTCACCGGTCTCTGGCAGGCAGACCCCGTGGCCCAGGGCGCCGTAGGCCCCGGTGGCGGGGTCCCAGAAGGTGACGGTGCCGATCCCGGCCACGCTGTCCCTGAGCCACAGGCCCAGCTGCCAGGCGCCCCGGGCGTTTTGCAGGGGGGTGATGGTACACCGGAAGGACTCCCCGTTCCGAGAGGCCTCCACGGTTACCGGGGACCCGGTGAGGGAGCTCACCGCCCGGAGGAAGTCCTCGCCGCAGGAAATCGGCCGGCCGTCCAGGGAGGTGATGCGGTCGCCGGGCAGGATCCCGGCGTCTTCGGCGGGGGATACGCCGCCGGAAGCGGTCTCTACCTGGGCCAGCCCGGAGACGATTACGCCCTGGGAAGACAGCTGGATGCCCACGGCCTGCCCCACTGGCACCAGCATGTCCCCCGGAGCCAGGGCCTGGGCGGAGGGGCCGCCGCAGATGGCGGCGGCAAGAAGAAAACACGCCGTCCCGGCGGTTATTTTTTGAAAAATCTTCATATCGTCTGTTCCTCTCCGATGGTTTTGCGCGCCCTGCCAGTATGTGTGGATCGGTCAAAAACAAACGCGAGAATTATGCCCTCTGTTTCCACCGGCATACTTCCCGCGCTCTGCGAACGTTGCCGCCGCGCATGATTATAATGTATGGAACGAACGGAGAGTTAAACGAAAAAACGGGAGGAAATTTTTGTGCAAATTTTAAAATCCGGAGACAGGGGTTCTCTGGTATCCCTGCTGCAAAAGGGCCTGGCCCGGGCGGGCTGGGGTCCTCTCGCGGCGGACGGGATATTCGGCCCGGCGACGGAGAGCGCAGTAAAAAAATTCCAGCGGGCCATGGGTCTTGTTCCCGACGGCATTGCCGGGCCGCGGACCTGGCAGGCGCTCTCCCCCTGGCTGCTGGGATACGCGGTACATACGGTGGCCCGGGGGGACACCCTCTGGCGCATTGCGGGCCGGTACGACGCCAGCCTCCTGGCCCTGGAGGCGGCCAACCCCGGCCTGGACCCCTTTGACCTTCGGCCGGGCCAGAAACTGACCGTGCCGTATTCCTTCCCGGTAGTGCCCACGGACATCCCGTGGAGCAGCGCGCTGGTGGACTGCTGCGTCCGGGGCCTGCGGGCCCGCTACCCGTTCCTGATCTCCGGGGAGCTGGGACGGAGCGTCATGGGCCGGCCCATCTGGCGCCTTACCTTAGGCGAGGGCCGCCGCCGGGTCTTGTACAACGCCACCCATCACGCCAACGAATGGATCACCACGCCCCTGCTGCTGCAATTCGCCGAGGAGCTCCTGTGGGCGTACGTATCCGGGGGGAACGTTTTCGGGTACCCGGCGGAAGAGCTGTGGGCCCTGACGGAGATCACCCTGGTGCCGGCGGTAAACCCCGACGGGATGGATCTGGTAACGGGAGCGCTGGAGGGGGAATTCCTCCATCAGGCGGAGATCCTGGCCGCCAACTATCCCCAGATCCCTTTCCCCGCCGGCTGGAAAGCCAATATCCGGGGGGTGGACCTGAATCTCCAGTACCCGGCGGGATGGGAGGAGGCCCGGAGGATCAAATTTTCCCAGGGCTACACCCTGCCCGGCCCCCGGGACTACGTGGGGCCGGAGGCCCTGTCCGCGCCGGAGAGCCTGGCCATGTACCGCTACACGCGGAAGACAGACCCGGCCCTGGTGCTGGCCTGGCACACCCAGGGGGAGGTTATATACTGGAAATACCTGGATTTTGAGCCGGAGGGGAGCCGGGACCTGGCCCAGCGCCTGGCCGCGGCCAGCGGCTATGCCTGGGAGGAGACGC
>CALWYY010000016.1 GCA_944385885.1 uncultured Oscillospiraceae bacterium
GGGCAGCACCGGGAGATGCTGCACCAGGTTCTGGAGACCTTTTCCATTCGGGAGGACTATGACCTGGACATCATGCAAAAGGAGCAGGATCTCTATGACGTCACCGGACGGGTACTGGCCGGCATGCGGGACGTATTGAAAAAGGAGCAGCCGGACGCGGTCCTGGTCCACGGGGATACCAGCACAGCCTTTGCCGCCAGCCTTGCCGCCTTTTACCGGCAGATCCCAACGGGCCATGTGGAAGCCGGGCTGCGCACATACAACCTCTACGCCCCCTATCCGGAGGAGTTTAACCGGCAGGCCATCGGCCTGACGGCCCGGTGGCACTTTGCGCCCACGCAGACAGCCCGAGAAAATCTCCTCCGGGAGGGGAAACCCCCAGAGCACATTTTCGTCACTGGGAACACCGGCATTGACGCCCTGCACACCACCATCCGCCGGGACTACCGCCATCCCCAGCTGGACTGGGCCGACGGCAGCCGTCTGCTGATCATAACCGCCCACCGCAGGGAGCACCTGGGGCCTCCCATGCATCGAATGTTCCGGGCCATCCGCCGGATCCTGGAGGATTTTCCCGATACAAAAGCTATCTATCCCATCCATATGAATCCGGTCGTGCGCCGCATCGCCCAGGAGGAGCTGGGCGGCTGTGACAGGCTCCGGCTCATCCCCCCTCTTCCGGCGGAGGATTTCCATAACTTTCTTAGCCGGAGCTACCTGATCCTCACCGACAGCGGCGGCATCCAGGAGGAGGCCCCGGCTCTGGGCAAGCCCGTCCTGGTTATGCGGGACACCACAGAACGGCCGGAGGGCGTGGCCGCGGGCACCTTGCGCCTCACGGGCACCGAGGAGGAGGCCATATACCAGGCCTGCCGCCAGCTTCTGACGGATCCGGAGGAGTACGGACGTATGGCCCAGGCCAAAAACCCCTATGGGGACGGTACGGCCTCCCGCCAGATACGGGCTATTTTGGAACGGGAGCTCCTGGATACCTGACCGGAGAGACCAATGCTACGGAAACGGATTTTACCTGAACAGCGCGTCACCCTGTGGTGACGCGCTGCAGTTTATCGAAAAAGCCCCGCAGAGTTCGCACCCGCAGGCACAAATCAAAAAATGCATTTTCTCCGGCGACATGTGCGTCGGGGAAAATACTTCTCAGGCCGCAAGTGTGGAATTTGTCCGCTGAAAGCGGGTAAATTATGCGCGCCGCGGCCTGCATCCCCTCGAAAAAGGCGTGAAGCGCCTTTTTCGACAGTCTCAAGCGCGTCACCCTGTGGTGACGCGCTGCTTTTTGCCTGGAGAAATTTCTTCCCTTACCCGACACCGGCCTTACTCTTGATAAATCTGCCTCCACTTTCCCGTCCGGTACTGGGCATACGAAATCGCCCAGTTCACAAACCAGCCCAAAGGTACCGCATACCAGACCATGGCTATCCCGTACCGGGGGGCAAAAGCCATGGCCACGGCCACCCGTATGCCCAGGTTGGCCAGGTTTGCAACGGTGAACATCCGCATGTCCCCCGCCCCACGCAGCAGGCCGTCCACCGCCATTTTAAAGCCAATCAGGCAGAAAAAGAAGCCCATGAAGGTCAGGTACCCGCAGCCGGTGTCCAGAGCTGTCTCTGTGCCGTTGCTCCCCAGGAACAAGGCGATAATTGGCCTGTGAAACAGCTCCAGGACCAGGAAGATCGCCGCTCCGCCTGCTAGCACCAGGCCATTGGCCGCCCGATATCCTTCGGTTACCCGCGCCTCCTTCCGGGCGCCGATATTCTGAGCCGTGTAGGAGGACAGGGCGTTGCCGATCCCTGTCATGGGCACCACGCAAAGAGCCTCCACCCGCATTGCCGCGGAAAATCCCGCCAGAGCCTCTGACCCGAAGCGGTTCACCACCGACTGCACCAGCAGCATACCAATGGACACGGCGGACTGCTGCAGGATAGAGGGCAGCGCAATGCGCAGCATTGGCAGCACCTCCCGGCGCTCAAACGCCCGGTCGGGACGGTACCCCATCTTCCCCAGATAGGCCAGCAGCACAAAAAACGACAGCACCGCCGACAGGCTCTGGGCAATCAGGGTGGCCCATGCCACTCCGGCTACCCCCAAGCCGTACCGGGTAACCAGGATTCAGTCTAAAGCTATGTTAAAAAGGGAGGAGAGAATCAGAAAGACCAAAGGGATCCTGGAGCGGCCCAGCGCATTAAACATGGCCTGGAGCACGTTGTACATAAACAGAAATGG
Source organism: uncultured Oscillospiraceae bacterium (assembly GCA_944385885.1). Taxonomy (GTDB): domain Bacteria; phylum Bacillota; class Clostridia; order Oscillospirales; family Oscillospiraceae; genus Apopatocola. The sequence goes on from CALWYY010000016.1 coordinate 2,242, forward strand.
AAGGCCGGCGAAATAGATGCGCAGATACTCCACCGCCAGGTCCAGCACGTCCTCCGGCGTGCGCAGGAGCACCATGATTCTCCTACCCTGCCAGAGTCCAAACATTCCCAGCGCTATGCTCAAAGTCAGAAACACCAGCAAAATGGTATACATAGCCGTGACCATCTTCCCGTGCTCTCTGGCGCCGAAATACCGGCTGACGAGAACCGAGGCTCCAATCCCGCCTCCAATCGCCACACAAATGAAAATATTGGTCAGGGCATTACAGGCTCCCACCGCCGCCAGGGCCTGCTGGCTGACATACCGGCCCACAATGGCGGAATCCGCCAACGTATAGGTCTGCTGAAACAGGTTTCCAACAACAATCGGCAGAGAAAAAAGGACCAGCGCGGCAAACGGTTTCTTTTGGATCAGATAATCCTTCTCCATATCCCGCCTCTTTCTGGGTTGTTCCGCCTCCGCCATGGGGCCGGCCGTCGCGAAACAGCACCGTCTTTATTATAGAAAACAGCGGAGCCTTTAGCAACCTCTCCCGCGCCCGGCCGGGTTTTGTTTTTTCTAACCGCTCCGTTTTCTTTCCTCCCTAAGGCGGAACAAACCGACGGTGGGTTTGTATTCCGCGCCGTTTCTTCCCGGGCCCGGCGCGCCGCCGCGGAAAGTGTCTGTTTTTCGCATATCCTGCCGGAAAAAGCACACAATAGGAGGACAAAACTGATAACGGAGGTATTCCCATGCATACTGGTCTTATCCGCCGGGCCGCCGCGGCGGTGCTGTGCGCATTATTTGTTCTTCCCGCCTGGGCCGCCAACACCGGCACTGGCGTGCCGGTGGCGGAAAATCTGGAGCTGACCACCTATCGAGAGACGTCCGTGGGCGGGCGCATGGCCGCTGTGGATCCGGATGGGGAGAGCGTACGCTTTCTCGTAACCACCCAGCCGTCCAAAGGAACCCTGGAAGCCAGCGAGGACGGCCGGTTTGTGTACACCCCCAGCGAGGGAAAACGGGGCAGAGACTACTTCGGGTATAAGGCCGTGGACGCGTCCGGGAACCTCTCCCAGGAAGCCACGGTGATCCTGCACATTAAAAAACGCCCCGCCTGCGTGGAATACGCCGACACAGCCGGGCTGCCCTGGGACTACGCCGCCTGCGTGCTGGCCTCGGAGGGGGTGTTTACCGGCTCCTGCGTGGCCGGGCATTATCTTTTCGAGCCGGATCGCACTGTCAGCCAGGGAGAATTTCTCACGCTGTGCATGACCGCCGCCGGAGTGGCACAGCCCAGTGAAACGCCGGATACCACACCGGCGGCAGAGGGCCTGCCCAGCTGGCTGCAATCCTACGTGAACACCGCTATTCTGGAGGGCTACGCCGGTTTTGACCCGGACACGCCGGTCTTTGAGGCCCAAGAGCCGCTGCTGCGGGAGGACGCGGCCCTGATCCTCCGCAGCATCCTTCGGCCCACCGGAGCGGTGGGCGAGGATCTGCCCCAGGAACCCGGAGCCCGGGCCATGGCGGATCTGGCCGCCTGCGGCGTCATGGACGGCGGGCTTTCCGGCCGGGAACCGCTCACCCGTGGGGAGGCCGCCCAGCTGCTGGTGCGGTCGCTGGAACTGCTGCGCAGCCGCTGAGCGTGGTAAGGCAAGCCGCCGGCTTGGGAAGACCCAAGCCGGCGGCTTTTCCCGCCACGGCGGCGGATATTTTTCCTTTTCCGCCTTCAGGTGTGGCGGCAGTCCCCGGAGCAGTGGCCGCAGGAGCAGGAGCACCCCCCTTTTTTCCGCCGGCGGATCCGTCCGATGACAATAGCAGCAAAAGCACCTATGGTCAAGGCCAGTATAACAACCGTGGGCAAGTTCATACGGGTTCCCTCCTCAATGGGCCATGGCAATGTTACCTACAGGCTGGTCTTCCCGGTAGGGGTTTTTCCGAAATAGGAGGTACAGCAGAGCCAGCAAAACCACCATAGCCGCCACGGTACCCACCGTCACCCCACCGCCGGCAAAGAGCCGGCCCAGCTGGTAAAATACCAGAGAAACCGCATAGGCAAACACGCACATATAGCCGATGGCAAACCAGGTCCACTTGGTGTTGTTCATCTCCCGCCGGATAGCGCCCATAGCGGCAAAGCAGGGAGCGCACAAAAGGTTGAAGATCATAAAGGAGTAGGCCGCCAGGCGGCTGCCGCCGAAGAATTCCTGGCCGATCACTGCCAGGCCCGCCGTGTCTCCCGCTTCCACCATGGCCATAGCCAGATCCGCGTCTCCCATAGAGGACAGGGCGCCAAACACACCCACCACCTCTTCCTTGGCCACCAGGCCCAGGACCGTGGCCACAGCGGCCTGCCAGCGGCCGAAGCCCAGAGGGGCAAAGAGCACCGCCAGACCCGAGCCAAGGAGGTTGAGGATGGATGTCTCCTCCCCTTGGATGTAGTGCAGACCGCCCTCCAGTGTAAGGCTGTTGAGGACCCAGATCACCATACTGGCCGCCACAATCACCGTGCCGGCCCGCCGGATAAAGCTCCAGCCTCGTTCCCAGGTGGCCCGCAGGATGTTGGACGCCACCGGGGCGTGGTAGGCCGGCAATTCCATGACAAACGGCGCCGGTTCCCCGGCAAAGGCGCGGGTCTTCTTCAGGATAATCCCGGAGACGATCACCGCCGTCACCCCCACAAAATAGGCAGAGGTGGCAACCCAGGAGCTGTTGCCAAACAGCGCCGCCGCCACCAGCCCTACGATGGGCATTTTTGCCCCGCAGGGAATGAAGCAGGTGGTCATAATGGTCATCTTCCGGTCCCGGTCTTGCTCAATGGTCCGGGAGGCCATGACCCCCGGCACGCCGCAGCCGGCTCCAATGAGCATGGGGATAAAGCTCTTGCCCGACAGGCCAAATTTGCGGAAAATACGGTCCATGATAAACGCCACCCGGGCCATGTACCCTACGTCTTCCAGCACAGACAGCAGCATAAACAGGATCAGCATCTGCGGGACAAATCCCAGCACGGCGCCTACGCCGCCGATCACCCCTTCCACCAGCAGGCTGGTGAGCCAGTCGGCACAGCCCACAGCCACCAGCCATCCCTCCACGGCGGGAGGAATGATCTCCCCAAACAGGGTGTCGTTCATAAACGAAACCGTCCAGTCCCCAATGCTGCCAATGGAGATGGAATACACCGCCCACATGACCGCCACAAAAATCGGCAGGGCCAGGATCCGGTTGGTCACCACCCGGTCGATCCGGTCAGAGACGCTCAGCCCGCCGGCGTTTTTCTTCCGGCTGCAGCGCTTCATCAGGGAGGCTATGTAGACGTACCGCTCGTTGGTTATGATGCTCTCCGCGTCGTCGTCCAGCTCCCGCTCCGCCGCCTGGATGTCCTTTTCAATGTGGGCCAGCGTCTCCCGGTCCAGCCCCAGGGCGCCCAGCCCCTTCTCATCCCGCTCAAAGATCTTGACGGCGTACCAGCGCTGCTGCTCCGGCGGCAGACCGTGTACCGCCGCCTCCTCAATGGGGGCGATGGCGTGCTCCACCGGGCCGGTAAAGGGATGCAGGGGTACAGCGCGGCCGCCTTCGGCCGCCTCCAGCGCCGCCCGGGCCGCTTCCGCGATCCCCTCCCCCTTCAGCGCGGAAATCTCCACCACCGGGCAGCCCAGCTCCGCTGAAAGCGCCTGCGTCTGAAGGATGCCCCCGCTGCGTCGGAGAATGTCCATCATGTTTACGGCTACCACCACGGGAATACCCAGCTCCAACAGCTGCGTGGTCAAATACAGGTTCCGCTCCAGATTGGTCCCGTCCACGATGTTTAAAACCGCGTCCGGCCGCTGGTTCACAAGATAGTTCCGGGCCACTACCTCCTCCAGCGTATAAGGGGAAAGCGAATATATGCCCGGCAGATCTACGATGGTCACGCCCTCGTGCTTTTTTAATTTCCCCTCCTTCTTTTCCACCGTGACGCCGGGCCAGTTGCCCACGTACTGGTTGGCCCCGGTCAGGGCGTTGAAAAGCGTCGTCTTGCCGCAGTTGGGGTTGCCGGCAAGCGCAATGCGAACCTCTCTGTCCATAGTCCTTCTCCTTAATTAGATACGTCTAACTTATACCCGGTAAATAGGGCGCCGCTTGGAGCGCCTTCACCCTATCTGGATCATTTCTGCGTCGGCCTTTCGCAGGGACAGCTCGTAGCCCCGCACCGTAACCTCCATGGGATCTCCCAGCGGCGCCGTCTTGCGCACAAACACCTCCACGCCTCTGGTGATTCCCATATCCATGATACGCCGTTTCACCGCTCCCTCCCCGTGGAGCTTGACCACTTGCACTGTCTCTCCAATTTTTGCCTGCCTGAGCGTCTTCATAGGTTCCTCCTTACACCATAATCTTTCCCGCCATCTCCCGGCTGATGGCTACCCGGGATTCCCGCACCCGGACAATAAGGTTTCCATTATTGGCTGAGAGCACCGTTACACTCCCCCCGGCGGTAAAGCCCATGTCCTCCAGACGCCTTTTCACCTCCGGTTTCCCTTCCAGGCGGCGGATCCGATTTTCCTCCCCCACGGCGGCTAGCGTAAGCGGCATCATGTTCTCCCTCCTTTGCTGTGTGGGTACGCGCAATAAGTTAGTTATCTTTAACTGCTCGGTAGTTTAAGACCTCTAACTTACGTTGTCAAGGGTCCCCGGCCCTTTTTTCCGCCGTTGGGTATTTTTTAGTTAGATTGCCTTAACCTCCTGGGCGGTTTCCCTCCGCTTTGGTATGATCCGCCTGCCAGCAGCGCCCCGGCGGGGCGGTCCGGGCCGGGCGCTGCGGCGCCGGAACCGGGCCTTTTTATTGGCAGCCAGTTCTCTCCCTTGTAGTTTTCCGCCGGTTCCTGTATAATAGCGGCGAGAAATCATAAGACCGTCTAAGCGGTGGGGAGGAACGGGTGCCATGAAGCAGCGCATCCTGGTGGCGGAGGACGACGGGGATATCCGGAGCCTGCTGAAGCTGTATCTGGAGAGCGAGGGGTTTGAGGTGATTGCTGCCGGCGACGGCCAGGCGGCTTTGGAGGCGGCAAAGGCCCAGGAGCCGGATCTGGCGATCCTGGATGTTATGATGCCAAAGATGGATGGATATCAGCTGATCCGTGCTCTCCGGGAGCGCAGCGATCTGCCGGTGATCATGCTCTCGGCCAAAAGCCAGGATAACGATAAGATCCTCGGCCTGAACCTGGGAGCCGACGACTACATTGCCAAGCCCTTTAACCCGCTGGAAGTGGTGGCCCGTGTTCGGGCCCTGCTGCGGCGCAGCGGGCGCACCGGCGCTCCCGCCCTCACAGCAGGAGATCTGGCCCTGGATACCCAAGCCTGTACCCTGACAAAGAACGGCCAGCCGGTGCCCCTGACGCCCACGGAGTACCGTATCCTGGCCACCCTCATGCGGGCGCCCGGGCGCATTTTTACCAAAGTACAGCTGTACGAGGCGGCCTGCGGCGAGTATTTTGAGAGCGACGACAACACGATGATGGTGCATATCTCCAAGCTCCGGGAAAAGATCGAGGACGACCCCCGCCGGCCCACGCACATCATCACGGTGAGAGGACTGGGCTACAAGCTTGAAAAGTAACGCGCGGAAAAGTCTTTTTTCCCTTCTGGTAAAAAACTACCTGGCCTTCACGCTGGCGCTTCTTTTTATCGCCGGCGGTGTCTACCTGCTCTGGAACGGGGTCTATAACCACATGTTCCGGCCCAACAACGTAGACGGGCTTATGCGCTCCGCCGCCTTTTTGACCGGCCGGTACCAGGATATCTCCCCGGCCCAGTACCTGGGCAACGACGGGGCTTTTGCCGTGCTCCGGTCCGACGGCTCCCTGGTCTATGTCTCTGACCCGGATTTTGACGTGGACCTGACGGCCGGGGAGCTGTCCTGCATCCAGGTTTACCTGCGGCCTGAACAGACCCAGGTATTCCGGTATCAGACTGAGACGGGTGACCTCCGGTACCTGGTGACCCGGACCCGCCTATCCAACGGGGAGTCCATCAGCCAGATCATGGTCCTGGACGAGCAGTACCGGGTACTCAGCGGGGCTCTGGAAGAGGGGCGAACTTCCTACACCCAGCGGGAATTTGAGTTTCTTACCGGCCAATATGGTACCGGGTACTTACTGTACCGGACAACCTTTGTCACCAACGATGTGCCCTATGTGCTGCTTTTGCGCCTGGGATCCTATGACTACGAATACTACACCTGGGCCACCCGGTCTGCGGGCCGGCTATGGTTCCTGGTCATCCCCTTGTATGTGTTGGCCACCGGCATTTTTATCTATTGGCTTAACAGCCGTATTCGCCGTCCCCTGGACAAGCTGGATAACGCTATCTTAGCCCTGGGAGAGGGAAAACCGGCCCGCGCCTCCGACTGCGGCGGCCCTCGAGAGATCCAGCGCTTAGGAGAAAACTTTGATGCCATGGCTGTGAAGCTGGCGGAGAGCGAGGAGGAGCGCCGCCGTCTGGATGAAAGCCGTCAGAAAATCATAGCGGATATTTCCCATGATTTAAAAACCCCCATCACCGTCATATCCGGCTATGCCAGCGCCATTCACGACGACAAAGTGGCCCCGGAGGAGCTGCCCCGGTACCTGGACGTCATCCACAGCAAGGCCAACGCCCTGGCGGACCTGATCAGCACCC
>CALWYY010000017.1 GCA_944385885.1 uncultured Oscillospiraceae bacterium
GGCGTTTCCCGCATGCCGTTTTCAATCCATGCCTTCACCAGCGCGCACATGCCCGCTACAATGAAGGAGGCGCAGTAATCCAGCTTCTCCGATTCGCTGCCTCCGAAAATGGACAGGTATTCGTACAGGTATTGATATTTCAGCTTGTTGGAGATCTTGTCCTGGAACTCCGTGTCGCCGCTGCGGCAATATAAAGTGTAAAATATGTCCGAATACTCGCTGGCCAGAGTGAAAAGGTCCGTTAAGTACCGGAAGCTCTTTCCATCGGATTCCCGGGCGTTGTGCCCCTCGCCCACCGCGTCCAGGCGCGTGAGCAAATCCTCCTCCAGCTGGTGGAGCAGGTCGTATACGTCGCTGTAATGGGCATAAAATGTGCCCCGGTTCACGTCCGCCAGATCCGCTACGTCCCGGACGGTGATGCGGCTGATGTCCTTTTCCAGCAGAAGGGATGTGAGAGCCCCCCGCAGCTGCTTCTTTGTCTTTCGTACCCGACGGTCTTCCGTTTCCCGTTCCATGGGCTGTTGTTCCTCCTAATCCGCCAAATTCAGGGGTCTATGTAGGATATTCTACAAATCTGCATTATATCCTACATTCTTCCCGTATTCAAGCGGTAACTCGGAAAAAATGGGCAATTGGTAAAAAACGCCGCCGTTTTCACGGCGGCAAAATCAATCCAGCCAGGTTTTTTCCCGGTCAGCCCGGAGTATCCTGGCCCAGCGCCGGTGGTCCCGGCGGAGAGACAGGGCGGTCAGGAGCTTTGCCGGACCGGAAAGAAGCCCGGCGGAGAGCTCCACCTGGTCGGTGTAGATGGTCTCCGAGCCGGAGACCGGCTCCAGATGTACCAAATGGCTCCACAGCCGGAACGGGCCGCCCCGGCCCTCCCGGATGAGGGTACGGTTTTTTTCATCCACCACCGGCGGTTCCCCCTCTGTCAGCCGGGCGTCCAGGCCCTGGGGCGGGCGGCGTTTCACCAACGTCCACAGCCGGCCGGGCCCCCGGTCCATGACGGAGGAATACCGTACCAGCCGGGCCTGTCCCAGGGCTTTCTCCAGCCGCCGGGCCATGAGGTCCGGGCGCACGGACAGAAAGTCCTGCCCGGCCCGAAGCTTGCGCAGCGTCAACGTATGCATGTCCGGCCACCGCCGGCGCAGGACCCGCCGGGCCCGCTTGGCGCTCCGGTCCCGGGCGTTGATCCATAGGATCACCCGGCCCGCCGGCTTTTCCATCCCGGGGGCGGGCAGGGAACCGGCCCCTTCCGCCACCAGGGTGCGGATGCGTACCCGGCCCCGGGCCACCAGAGCCAGCAGGGCGTCCGCGCCTTCCCGGAGGCCGTAGGCCCCCCAGATCCGCCCGCTGAAATCCTGCAGCAGGCGGCTCTCCCACTCCGCTGCCAACGCTTCCGGCCCGGCGGGGGCGTCCCAGGAAGGGACGATTAGGAAGTACCGGCGTTCCAGATGGTCCAGAGCGTTCCGGAGGGCCAGGCGGTCCACCCCTTCGGGAATGGCCAGGAGCAGAGCGGGCGCGCCGGGGTTTCCCTGTGTGTAAAATTCCATGTCCGTCCTCCCAATAGCGTGTGGCTATTATGGCAAAAGATCTTCCGGCCCCAGAAGGACCGGCCGGAAACAGGCGTCCTGCCCCGCTGAGGCGGCGGAGAGTGTGCAGCCGTCCCACCGGGCGGTGTGAAGGGAATAGGTCATGCCCTCCGCCCGGGGCCGGTTTCCGGGAAGGACGCAGAAGGAGCGGGGGGGCAGGGCCAGCCCCAGCCCGCAGCACTTCATTACCGCCTCTTTCCGGGTCCAGAGAAAGGCAAACCGTTCCTCGGGCGCCTCCTCCATCCAGGCCAGCTCCTCCGGGAGGAAGCACCGCTCCGCCACGGAGAGCCGGGCCGGCCCCGGCGCTTCCACGTCGGCCCCCACCGGGAGAGGGGAGACCGCCAGCACCGCCAGGGGGCCGCTGTGGGACAGGTTGAAGCAGGGCCCCCCCGGCGAGAAGGGCTTTCCGCGGCTGTCCGTTTCCACCGGGCCCACAAATCGCCGGAGGAGCAGCCCCGCGCACAGGCACTGGAGCTGGGCTTCCGTCCCGCGGAGCCGTGCCAGCCGTTCCCGCCGGGCCGGAGGCAGCAGGGCCGCGCCTTCCTCCAGCCGGCAGGAAAAATCCTCTATGCGGCATACGTACATATCCATGCAATCATTATAGTCGGCCCGGGCCCGGCTTTCAACGGTTTTTTCCGCCGGAGGCCGGTGCCCTGCCGGCAGATGCGGGGGCGGACCAGGGCCCGGCAGGGAAGGGATGGTTTTCCCGGTCGGGTACGGAGGGAATAAAGCCTGCGGCCCGGCCTATTGCCTTCACTGCCGGCGGGGGGTATAATGATGCATGAATTATAGAACCCGCACGTCCGGAGCCGGAGTTCCCGGGCCGGGCTCCGGCCGGGCTGCCCGGCGGAAGCGGTTACGGAAGAGGGAGACAGGCCATGGCCAGAGCGCCCCGCCAGAAAATGAAGCTTCTTGTCCTTCGGCAGTATCTGGAGGAATATACCGACGAGGAACACCCCGCCACCACCGCCCAGCTCATCGAGTATCTCCGGCAGCAGGGGATCTCCGCCGAGCGCAAAAGCATCTACGACGACCTGGAGACCCTCCGGGAGTTCGGCCTGGATCTGGAAAAGGCCCGCAGCGGATCCCAGACGGGCTGGTATGTGGCCGGCCGGGCGTTCCAGCTTCCGGAGCTGAAGCTGCTGGTGGACAGCGTCCAGGCCTCCCGGTTTATCACCCGGAAAAAATCCCTGGAACTGATCGATAAGATCGGCAAACTCACCAGCGTCTGGCAGGCCCGCCAGTTCCGGCGGCAGGTCTGGGTGAAAAACCGCATCAAATCCATGAATGAATCCATCTATTATAATGTGGATGATATACACCGGGCCATCGGCGCAGACCGGCAGATCCGTTTCCGCTATTTCCGGTACACCGTAGGCGGAGGGCAGAAGCTCCGCCGGGAGGGGGCGTTCTATGTGATCAGCCCCTTTGTCCTGCTGTGGGACAATGAGAATTATTACATGGTGGGGTTCGATGCCGGGGCGGGGATCCTCAAGCATTTCCGGGTGGATAAAATGACGGGGCTGGAGGTGCTGGAACAGCCTCGGGACGGCCGCCAGGTTTTCCAGCAGCTGGACATGGCCGCCTATACGGACAGCCATTTTGGGATGTTTTCCGGAGAAGTGACGCCGGTGCGCCTGGAGTTCCGCAACCATCTGGCCGGGGCGGTGGCCGACCGGTTCGGCCGGGACGTGATCATGGTCCCCGCCGGGGAGGACCGGTTCACGGTGACCGTGCCGGTGGCGGTTAACGAGCCGTTTTTCGGCTGGCTGTGTTCCTTCGGGGACGGGGTGCGCCTGCTGGGCCCGGAGAGCGCGGTGACGGCCATGGCCGGGCATGTCGGCCGGATCTGGGATCTGTACCGGGACGATCCGCGGAAAGAGAGGCGGGAGGGCTGACCCGGGCGGCGCTCTCTTACCGCCGGGATAAGCGAAAAACGACCAGCTCCGTGAAGGGAGCTGGTCATTCTTTTGTCGGGGGGAAGGCCGGCCGGCTTTCCTCTCCCTGCCGCCCGGACCGGCCCGCCAGGGCGCGGTGGCCGGGCGCTATCCAGGTACGTGGATCTCCCGGATGTTCAGTTCCTGGCCGGAGAGGATCTCCTTGGCCCGGCTGCCGCAGGCGGGGCAGGCGCCCTGGCTCTGGATCACGTTGTAGATCTCATGGCAGTTTTCACACATGGCCATGCCGGGGATTATCTCCAGGACCAGCTGCGCGTTTTCCAGCATGGTGCCCCGGACGGCCGCCGGGTATACGGTGCGGAGGTATTCCGGCACTACCCCGGTGCCCTCTCCCACTTCCAGGACAATCTCGGCCACCTCCGATATGCCGTTTTCCCGGGCGAAATCCATCACCTGCCGGGTCACGGCCATAAGAATCCCCAGCTCGTGCATGGATCAGCCCTTCCGGAAGGGGGCGGTGACGGCCTTGACGGTGATGCCTACGGCCCGCTTTCCCATGCCGGCAAGCATCTTGCCGGGGATGATCTTGTCATAGCCTGCCCCGGCGGCGTCGTGGACCCGCACCAGGGAAATGGCGCCGAAACGGCATTTGGTGGTGCATACCCCGCAGCCCAGGCACATGTTGGCGTCTACCACCGTGGCGCCGCAGCCCAGGCACCGGGCCGTCTCTTTCTTCAGCTGGTCCTCGGTAAATTCGCCCCGCAGGTCGGACATGGTCCCTACGGCGGAACCTGCCTTGGCCGCGGGCCGCTGCCGGGGCGCCCGGTCAAAGCAATCCCAGTCTACGTTGCCCGTGTCCAGCTTCCCCTTGAGAGGCAGGGGCCGGCCCAGACGCAGGTCCTGTCCCTCGTGGACGAAACGGTGGATGGATTCCGCCGCCTCCCGGCCGGCAGCAATGGCGTCGATGCAGAATTTGGGCCCGGTGTAGACGTCGCCTCCCACAAAAATGTCCGGCTGGGCCGTCTGGTAGGTCTGGGCGTCTGCCTGGGCAAGGTCACGGCCGTCCCGGGCCAGCGCCCCGGTGTCCAGACCGCCCCAGTCCACCTGCTGGCCCGCCGCGGTGATTACGCAGCCGGCCTCCACGGTCTCAAATTCCCCTGTGCCGAAGGGTTCGCCCCGGCGTACCGCCTTGAGGCTGCCGGGATGGACGATCTCCGTGCGGACGGCTTGTACACGGCCGTTTTTCCCCTGGATCTCCCGGGGAGCGCGCAGGAACAGGAACCGGACTCCCTCGTCCATGGCCTGCTGGGTCTCCTCCGGGTCGGCGGGCATCTCCGCCTGGCTGCGGCGGTAGAGCACCGTTACCTCCGCTCCCAGCCGCCGGGCCGTGCGCGCCGCGTCCAGCGCCACGTTGCCCCCGCCAATGACCGCCACCTGGGCGGGCAGCTCCACCTTCTCCCCCAGGTTTACCCGGCGCAGGAATTCCAGCGCCCCCACTACACCCGTCAGGTCCTCCCCGGGGATCCCCACCGGAGCGGAGCGCTGGGCGCCGATGGCTATATAGAACGCCTTGTACCCTTCCTCCCGCAGCGCCTGAAGGCTTATGTCCCGGCCGACTTCTACCCCTGTGCGCAATTCCACCCCCATCTGGCGCAGTACGTCGATCTCCGCCCGGATCACATCCTTTTCCAGCCGGAAGGAGGGAATGCCCAGAGTCATCATGCCGCCCGGTTCCCGCTCCTTTTCAAACACCGTGGGCGTATAGCCCTGGGCCGCCAGATAGTAGGCGCAGGACAGCCCGGCCGGGCCGGAGCCGATGATTGCCACCTTCTCGGAGTAAGGACGGCCCGTGGGGTTGACCATGGGGGGGACGTAGCGGGTCTGGGCCTGCAGGTCCCGGTCGGCAATGAATTTCTTTACCTCGTCAATGGCAATGGGCTCGTCCAGGTACCCCCGGGTGCAGGCGTCCTCGCACTGCCGGTTGCATATCCGGCCGCAGACCGCCGGGAAGGGATTGTGCTTTTTGATCAGGGCCAGCGCCTCGTCGTATTTTCCCTGGGCCGCCAGCTTGATGTAGCCCTGTACCGGCAGATGGGCGGGACATTCCATGCTGCAGGGCGCCGAACCCGCGTCCGCCACCAGCGTGCGGTTGCTCCGGTAGTCCAGGTTCCAATGGCCGCTGTTCTTTCCCCAGGGGGTGTTCCAGGGACTGGGCTCGGCGGGCGGCTCCGGCAGCGGCGTTACCGTGCACAGCTTCCGGCCCAGCTTCAGAGCCCCTACCTGGCATGCCTCCACGCACTCGCCGCAGGCCACGCATTTTTCCGGGTCGATCTGGCTGCGGTAGTTGGAACGCAGAAAGTCCGGGTTCTTGAACATCTCCGCAATGCGCAGGGAGAAGCAGGAGCAGCCGCAGCAGTTGCAGATCGCCGAGGCCTTTCCGGCTTCCTCGGAGTTGTTGATCTCGTGCATCAGCCCGTTGTCCTCCGCCCGCCGGAGGACCTCATAGGCCTCCTGCTTGGTGATCGCCCGGTGATAGCCCAGCTCCACCATGCTCTTGGCGGTGTCGTTGAGGTACATGCACATATCCTCTTCCAGGTGGCCGCAGCCCTCCCCCATGAGCCGCCGGGTCCGGCGGCAGGAACAGGGCCCCACGGATATGTACCAGGACCGCTCAATCAGATCCGACAGCTCGTCGTAGGAGGCCGCCCGGGAGTCGCTCTCGATGGCGCTCATCACCGGCATGATGCGCATCAGGCCCTGGCCTACGGGAATGTTGGGGACCAGGATCGGCGTGCGGATGCGGGTGTACTCCTCAAAACTCTCGGCGATGACCGGGTACTTCTCGCACTGCTCCCGGTTGGCCAGCATGCTCTCCATGATCCCGGGCACCCAAATGGGATAGTACCAGCGGTCTTTGCCGGGGAGCTGGTAGTCTTTGCGGACAATGCCCGCCTTCCAGAGCTTGTCCAGCTGTTCCAGACAGTACTCGGGGGATTTCTTTACCTTGGCGGCAATCTCCTCCGTGGTCCGGGGCGTGCGCAGCTTACAGCCCATGCAGACCTCCGCCATCTCGTCCGTGACCACCGGGTCAAAGGCCTTGTACTCCGGGTCGTTGGGGGTGATGCCAAGATAGGTGCCGGATTCAATGCTGATCTTGGAGACCAGCAGCAGAATGGATTTGCGGAACGCCATAACGCTTCTCCTCCCTGACGGTGTGGTAACGGGTTTGTTCAATAATATGTGTAATATATCTTACACAATGTCCGGCTTTTTTTCAATATCCCCCGCGGTTTTTAAAAAGTGTATTTTGGGGCCTTCCAGTGGGAGAAATGTGCTGTTTCCCCAAAATTGAAATTTCTCCTCGTGCTGACGGGAATTTGATTGGCACAGGAAAAAAGAGATCCCGTTCCCAGGGGGAATAGGATCTCTTCGGCTCTCCATTGTGCGTTGTTAATTTGCTGTTGCTTCTGCATCTTCCGTGCCGGAAATTCCGCTTGCATCCAACAAGTCTGCAGGAACGGCGCTGACAGCCAACTGATCTTCTTCAGGCAGGCTGTTATACCAATCAAGCCATTCCAATGTTTCCTCAGAAAGGCGGTCCCTGTCTATCCATCGATCTCCGAAACGGACCTGGCTTCCGTCTCCGGCTCTGTGTTCGAAAACGATCCACTTTCCATCCATCAATATCTCGATGGTATCGTCAGTACCGTATTGGTATCCAAATCCGGTCCCGAAATTGGACTGATTATCGGCTGTCGGCGTTTCAGAGCCGTCAACGGTGGAAGTTATTTCCCCGTCCATCATCCCGCAACGACCATCAATACGGCTTTCCTTCCCGGTATCATAGTAGAGCTTTCCATCCACCATCACCATGGGGATTTTATCCCATTTAGGCGTTTCTTGCGCAGGCGTTCTTAGCGTGATGGCATAGACAGTATTGATCCGCAGCGGGTCGCTTTCTGCAATATCGCCATTGTAGTACACAACGACTTCATCCCCCACAGATACATCTGTATAACTGTCCGCGTTCTCCACATCCAAAGAAACGCTGCAATCTGCGCCGTAAGGATAGCCGTCTGTTTCTATGTAAATGAGAATTGAATTATCATGGACTTCTTCCACGATCCCAGCAATACTTGGTTCATTTTCTATGATATAGTCCATGCTTCTGCTGCTGCAGCCTGCCAAAGCCAATATGCAGGTCAACGCCAAAGGGAATGCCATATACCTTTTCATGACGAACGCCCCCATCAGATTACATGTCTATCTATATTGACGCGAGAGTTTCCCGGATGTTCCTTTTTTTTATTCAAAATTCTAAAAGCCGAAATATAAAACGGTTTCCGCAAAGCGCCATAAACAATCCAGCCCGGGCATTTCCAGGGCGGGGGCCGCCATTTAGCGAAACCGACAGACTTTTTCCAATCAGCACGCAGCTTGCACAGGGACTTTTGGCCGGAATGGTAGACGCCGGAGAGAAAAAATGGTATAATACGCTATTGGAGAAATCCGATATTGCCGGAGCAAACCCTTGCCGATATATTTTGTGTGGAGGAATGAAAAATGCCGATTGTGACCACGAAAGAGATGTTCCGCCGGGCTTACGAGGGCGGCTACGCCGTGGGGGCGTTCAATGTAAACAATATGGAGATCGTCCAGGGGATCACCGAGGCGGCGGCGGAGACCCGTGCGCCGGTGATTCTGCAGGTGTCCCGGGGCGCCCGGGCCTACGCCAACCATACGTATCTTATGAAGCTGGTGGAGGCCGCCGAGGCGGAAACCGGCCTGCCCATCGCCCTGCATCTGGACCATGGGGACAGCTTCGAGATCTGCAAAAGCTGCATCGACGGAGGGTTTACCTCTGTGATGATCGACGGCAGCAGCCGGTCTCTGGAGGACAATATCGCCGTGACCCGGCAGGTGGTGGAATACGCTCACGCCCGGGGCGTTGTGGTGGAGGCCGAGTTGGGCACCCTGGCCGGCGTAGAGGACGAGGTCCAGGTCTCCGCCGAGGACAGCTCCTATACCCGGCCTGAGGACGTGGAGGAGTTGGTGACCCGTACCGGCTGCGACTCCCTGGCCATCGCCATCGGCACCAGCCACGGGGCTTATAAGTTTAAGCCCGGTACCACTCCGCAGCTCCGGTTCGATATCCTGGACGAGGTGGCCCGCCGCCTGCCCGGGTTCCCCATCGTGCTCCACGGGGCGTCCTCCGTGCCCCAGGAGTTCGTGCAGATGATCAACGACAACGGCGGGAAAATGCCCGACGCCATCGGTATCCCCGAGGAGATGCTCCGGGAGGCCGCCCGCCGGGCCGTGTGCAAGATCAACATTGATTCGGACCTGCGTCTGGCTATGACCGGCACCATCCGCCAGTACCTGGCCCAGCACCCCGGGGACTTTGACCCCCGCGCTTACCTGAAACCGGCCCGGGCCAATATCAAAGCGCTGGTACGTCACAAAATCGTGGACGTGCTGGGCTGCGACGGCAAGGCTTGAGACAGCCGCAGCGCCGGCGGGGCCGGACACGGTCATCCGTGTCCGGCCCCGCTGCCGCGGAAACAGAGACGGATATGTTTGCTGGCTTTACCCCCCAGACCAGCGAGTTTCTGTGGGGGCTTATGTTCCACAACGAAAGACCCTGGTTCCAGGAGCACCGGGAGGAATTCCTCCAGGTGCTCAAGCTGCCCTTGGACCAGCTGGCGGAGGATACCCGGAAGGCCATGGCCGGCCGGTACCCCCGGGAGGAGTTCCGGTGCCACGTGTCCCGGATCTACCGGGACGCCCGCCGGCTCCACGGCCGGGGGCCCTATAAGGACCACCTGTGGTTTTCCCTGTACCAGGGGGACGAGGACGGCGCGCCCTGCTTCTGGTTCGAGATCGGCGCGGCCTCCTACGGGTTCGGGCTGGGCTGGTACTCCGCCGCCCCCGCCCAGATGGAGGCGTACCGCCGGGCCATAGACGCCCAGCCTGCCCGGATGGAGCGGCTGGCCCGGGATTTCCAGGACCAGGGCACTTTCCGCCTGGCCGGGGAGGACTACCGCCGCCCCCGGGGAAGCCGGGGGGCGCTCCTGGATCCGTGGTACAACAAAAAATGGCTGTCCCTGGAGTGCAGCCGGGATTTCGGCGGCGCACTCCTGGGTCCGGGACTGCCGGAAGAGCTGGCGGAGGGGTTTTCTTTTCTGATGCCCTATTACGAGTTTCTCCGGGGCCTGCCCCCGGCCTCCGCCGGCCCGGAAAGCCCGCGGGCGGACGGCGGAGACGGGGCGGCGCCGGACGGCGGCCCAAAACAAAAGGAGAAGAGGGGGATGTGGGATGAACGGCGGGAAAATGGATAAGCGCTACGGCCTGCCTACCGCCATTTGCATGGTGATCGGCATTGTGATCGGCTCCGGGGTGTTTATAAAAGGCGGAAAGGTCCTGAGCCTTACGGGAGGGGATATGGGGCAGGCGGTCCTGGTGGTGGGGATCGTAGGGGTCATTTGCATCGTCTGCTCCCTGGTATTCGCCCAGCTGGGGTCCCGCTATGAAAAGGTCAACGGATTTGTGGACTATGCGGAGGCGGCTCTGGGGCCCCGGTACGCCTACTATGTGGGATGGTTCGCCACCACCATCTACTATCCCACCCTGGCCACCATCCTGGCCTTTTTCGCCGCCATGTTCACCCTGGCCCTCTTTGGGGTCCCATCCCTGGATTTCGCCGCCGGGACGGTAAGCGCCGAGGCGGTGGGGCTGGGGGCGGCCTACCTTATGCTGGGCTACGGCATTAACGCCATTAGCCCAAAGCTGGCCGGGCGGATGCAGGTGTCCATGACCGTCGTCAAGCTCATCCCCCTGGTCCTTATGGCGGTGGTGGGGACCGTAGCCGGCCTGACCAACGGCGCCACGGCCCTGGTGCTCCACGCACAGACCACCCCGGTCCCCGGCGGGCTGTTTGTGGGGGTGGTGGCCTTTGCCTTTGCCTATGAGGGGTGGATCACCGCCACCTCCATCAACGCCGAGCTGAAAAACGCCCGGCGGAACCTGCCCCTGGCCCTGATCGTGGGGGCGCTGTTCTGCACCGCCCTCTATTGCCTGTACATTTTCTCCATGAGCGCGGTGGGGGACGTGGACACCATCATCGGCACCTGGCCCCTGGGGGAGCGGCTGCCGGGGATCGCCTTCTCCAAGGTATTCGGCAACGCGGCCGGGACGCTGGTGTATGTGTTTGTGGCGGTGTCCTGCCTGGGCACTATGAACGGCCTGATCATGGGCTCCTGCCGGGGCATGTATTCCGTGGCCGTCCGGGGGATGGGGCCCCGGCCGGAGTTCTACGGAGATCTGGACCGGCAGAACAATTTCTCCGTCAAGTCCTCCCTGGCGGGGCTGATGATCTCCGGTTTCTGGTATGCCTGGACGGTGATCATGTGGATGAAGGGGCCGGATTTCATGGGAGGGATCCACAATAGCCCATGGCTGGGCTGGGAGCCGGACGAGATCTCCATTGTGACCCTCTACGCCATATACATCCCCATGTTCCTGTCCCTGATGGTCCGCGGCCGGGACTTCGGGCCCGTCCGGCGCTACGTGCTGCCGGGGGCGGGAGTCCTGTGCTGCCTGTTTATGGTGTACAGCTGTTTTGTGGGCAAGGGGTTCCAGCAGGTGGGGGGCTACCTGATCTTTTTTGCGGTGGTCATGCTTGTGGGCTGGGCCCTGGACCGGCGGAGGCGGAAACGGGTTCCCGCGGCGGAGAAATAGGCGGGCGGTGAAACCAGGCCCGCGGATACGGCAGGACCGGAGGGCGGCGCTGGGCCGCCCTCCGGTCCTGTCCTTTGCCGGCATCCCGCCGGGATGCCGTTTGGGAAATACCCGGCCGCCCCTCCGGGGGCCGGGAGGCAGCCCCCAGGGTGATCTCTCTGAGGCGGGGCGGCTCCCTCAGCCGGGGGGCAGGGGCCGGGTGACGCCGGTGCGCCGTTCCGGGTGCAGGCCCCCGCTCATGGGGGGAATGGGGCTTCCGGCAAAGCAGGCCCGGAGAATGGACCCCTCGCCGTATTTGGCCCGGATGGCGTCCACGGCTGTGTCCAGCCGGGCCAGCCGGTCGTACCGATGCCCGTCAAATACGTTGTACTGCCGGGGGCAGCCCTGGGCCAGCCGGCTCACCTGTACCCCCAGCTGCCGCAGCGGGCTCTCCCCGTCCCACAGCTCTTCCAGCGCCCGGCAGGCCCCCCGCCAGATCTCTTCCGTTACGTCCGTGAAGCTGGCCAAGGCGAGCTGGTGGGAACGGTCCGTAAAGTCCCGGTCCCGGATCTGTACCGTCACCAGCGCGCCGGTTTGGCCGTCCGAGCGCATCCGGGCCGTTACCGTCTCGCATAGGCTTAAAAGAACCCGCCGGGCCGTCGCCGGGTCGGTTACGTCAAAAGGGGTGGTTACGGAGTTGCCGTACCCCTTGTTGAGGGCCGGTGTCTCCGTGACGGCGCTGCCTGACCGGCCATGGGCGTAGTTCCAGAGCACCTCCCCCTGCCGGTGCAGCTGGCGTCGGAGAAACTCCCGGTCTGTCCGGGCTAAGTCCCCCACGGTGCGTATGCCGTAATAGTGGAGCTTGCGCTCTGTGGCCGGGCCGATGAGAAACAGCCGCCGTACCGGCAGGGGCCAGAGCTTCTCCGGTATCTCTTCTGGAAAGAGGGTGTGTACCTGGTTGGGCTTGGAAAAGTCCCCCGCCATTTTCGCCAGGAGCCGGTTGACCGAAACCCCCACGTTTACCGTAAACCCCAATTCCTCCCACACCTGGTCCCGCAGCCTCCCGGCAAAGCCCACCGGGTCATCCTCCGCATCCGGAACGCCCGTCATGTCCAGAAACGCCTCGTCAATGGAATATTGCTCCACCGCCGGGGCGTACCGGCGCAGCAAAGCGATAAACGCCCGGGAGGCCGAAACATAGAGCGGATAATCCGGCTTCTCCACCACCAGGTCCGGGCATTTCCTCTGGGCCTGGAACAGCGCTTCCCCGGTGTGTACGCCGCACCGGCCGGCGGGTATGCTCTTGGCCAGCACCACCGCCCGCCGGTCCTCCCGGTCTCCGGCAATGACGGAGGGAATCTGGCGCAGGTCCCGGCCCTGGCCCAAAACCAGCACCTGGTGGGCCGCCGTCCAGGAGAGAAACGCGCTGTTTACGTCCACATGAAAAATGAGCCTGTCCATATCCCGCCCCCTTAGTCCAGAAACCGATGCAGTACCCACCGGTGGGTGCGTAGGGCGTACCGCAGTTCAAACCGCCGCTCCCGCCCCCCCAGTTCCCCGCGGCAGAGATACCGAACCGCCTCCTGCCCCACATATCGTACCGCCTGTACCAGGTCGATCCCGCGCAGGCGGACCGTTACCGGATCCCCCTCCTCCGGCGTCAGACGAAACCGGATGGGGCGCAGGTCCCCCTCCCGGCTGCACACGGATATCATCTCCACAGGCAGATTCAGCGCATCCATCATGGAAAATTCTCCTATTAAGAGATTAACCCCATTATAATTCGCTTGATAAGATAATTCAAGTGGAAAAATTCGCTTAATAAGAGAAAAATGCTTGTCACCCGGCGGCGGATGCCGTATAATTGTGCAGGAAAGGAGGGAGGGCATGGAGAACACGTTGGGCGGGCGGCTGGCGGCACTGCGCCGCGCCCGGAAAATGTCCCAGACAGAGGTAGCCCAATATATGACCCGGGCAGGGTATCCGGTGCGCACCCAGGCGGTGAGCAAGTGGGAGCGGGGGACGACCCAGCCCTGCGCCGGGCAGTTTATCCAGCTGTGCCGGCTGTACGGGGTACGGGACGTGCTAACGGTTTTTGCCCCGGTGGAGGAGGCCGGCCCGGCGGGGCGGGTGCTGCCGCTATACCGGCTGGCCGTGTCGGCGGGCACCGGGGAATTCCTGGACGGGGAGGGATACGATTCCGTGGAGGTGGGGGAGGAGGTATCCCCCCAGGCGGATTTCGGCGTGCGCATCGCCGGGGACAGCATGGAGCCCCGGTTTGTCCACGGGCAGATCATCTGGGTCCACCGGCAGGAGACCTTGCGGCCTGGGGAGATCGGTATATTCCTGTACAACGGGGAGGGGTACTGCAAACGTCTGGGCCGAGGCGGGCCGGGGCCGGTGTTGCTGTCCCTGAATCCCCGGTACGCGCCCATCCAGGTAGGGGAAGGGGATACCTTGCGCGTGTTGGGCCGGGTGGTAGGGTGAAAGGCGGCTTGCATTCCGCCGCCCGGACGGCTATAATGAACGGACAGATTTTGGAAAGGAACAAGTTATGAGAAAGAGAGTTCTTCTTTTGTGCGGCAGCCCCCATGAAGATGGCTGTACCCGCCGGGCTCTGCGGGAGGTGGAGGCCGCCCTGGCGCAGGCGGGGGTGGAGACGGAGACGTTCTGGTTAGGATCTGGACCGGTCCGGGGGTGTGTGGCCTGCGGCGGCTGCGGGAAGAGCGGCCGGTGCGTGTTCGGCGGCCAGGACTACGACCGGCTGACGGCTATGCTGGAGCGGGCGGACGGCCTGGTGGTAGGATCGCCGGTGTACTATGCCGGCCCCAACGGCAGCC
>CALWYY010000018.1 GCA_944385885.1 uncultured Oscillospiraceae bacterium
GCCTTTGAGATGCAGACCGCCGGCGTGGACACCACCCTTATCTGCGACAACATGGCCTCCATCACCATGAAACGCGGTAAGATCAATATCGTTTTTGTGGGCTGTGACCGGGTGGCGGCTAACGGCGATTTTGCCAACAAGATCGGCACCAGCGGCCTGGCTATTCTCGCCCGATACTATGGCATACCGTTTTACGTCTGCGCTCCCAGTTCCACCATCGACATGTCCCTGCCCGACGGGAACGGCATCGTCATTGAGGAGCGCTCCCCGGAGGAGGTTACCCGGCTGTGGTACGAAAAGCCTATGGCCCCTCAAGGAGTAAAGGTGGATAACCCCGCCTTCGACGTGACGGACCACAGCCTGGTCACCGGCATCATCACGGAAAAGGGCATCGCCTACCCCCCCTTTGACAGGGCTTTCGCCCGGTTCGGGTTTTCCTGAACCAGCCGGAAGAGGCGGCCCATAAGAACACCGCAAACGCGCAGGGCGGGATATGGCATCCCGGTACCCGCGCCGGGAACGGAGCCCCGTCCCTCCGGGACGGGCTGGCGTTTTCTAAACACTGAGAAAATCGGGGGAGTGTGTTATGAAAAAAATCCTTGTAGTGGGCAGCGCCAACATGGACCTTGTAGTAGGTGTGAAGGACATACCGGTGGTAGGCGAGACAGCCCTGTGCCATTCCTTCCAGAAGGTCCCCGGGGGCAAGGGGGCCAATCAGGCCTATGCCTGTGCCCGTCTGGGCGGGGACACGGTGTTTCTCAACGCTTTGGGGAACGATGATCTGGGAGACGCCCTTTTAGAGAACTTGTGCCAGGCCGGCGTGGACACCTCGGCCATCCGCCGGACGGCGGACGCCGCCACCGGCATGGCCGTGGTGTGCGTAAGCCAGCGGGGGGACAACGCCATCCTGGTGGTGCCCGGCGCCAACCAGCGCTGCGACGTGGAGTATCTCCAGCAGAACCGGGACCTGTTCCTGCACAGCGATATCGTTCTTCTCCAGATGGAGATCCCTTCGGAGAGCGTGTTCTACGCCGTACGCCTGGCCCGGGATCTGGGAAAGACAGTGATCCTCAACCCCGCCCCCGCCCCGGACGGACTGCCGGATGAGATCTACGGGGCACTGGATCTGATCACCCCCAATGAGACGGAGTTCAAGCAGCTTACCGGCTGTCCCACGGACCAGGTGGAGGACATTCTCCTCTACAGCCGCCGGATCCTGGACAAGGGCACCAAGCACGTGCTGGTCACCCTGGGCAGCCGGGGCGCCCTGTTTATCGGGCCGGAGGGCCACCGGCTCTTCCCCGCCGTCAAGGTCACCGCGGTGGACACCACCGCCGCCGGGGACACCTTCAACGGCGCCCTGGCCCGGAAGCTGGCCGACGGCTGCGGCTACGAGCAGGCCATCGTCTTTGCCAACCATGCCTCCGCCCTGTCCGTCTCCCGTCCCGGGGCGCAAACCTCCATCCCCTCCTATGAAGAGGTGACCGCTTTTATGCGGGAACGGGGCACCGGAGACTGACGGCTCCGGTCGCCGTCCCGCCGTTCAAAAACGCCGCTCCCCGGCTATACGGGGAGCGGCGCTCCGTTTCTGATCGCCCGATTTACAACCCTATCGGCGCCGGCAGGGTCCCGGACTCGTCAATGCGCCGGCAGTATCCCTTGATCTTCCGGCACGCCGATCCGTCTTCCACCTGCAGCCCGGTGAGGCGCAGCCGGATCCTCCCTTCCTGCTCATGCCGCCAGAAATACTCCACCTGCACGACGCCGTTGGTCCGGGCCATCTCCGCAAAAGCGTCCTTCACATGCTGCACGTCTTCCTCCTCGATCCGGCTGAACCAGAAGCTCCAGCAATCCTGCGCGGAGGTAAATTCGGGGATGGCCAGCAACTGCTTCATGGTGTCGTCCATCACCATCTCATACACACCGTCGTTCTTCCAGGCCTCCAGTGTCCAGAACCCCACATGGAGCGCCTGGAGCAGGTCCTGATTGCTCTCTTGGAGCAGGATATGGTATTTCTGCTCGTTCCGGTCCTGGCGGATGCGGGTGAGAAGGAAGCTGACAAGCACCCGGATCTGGGAGTCGTCATGGATGCAGTACCGGGGGTTATCCACCCCCACGAACCCGATGGTCTTCCCGTTGTCCCGCAGGGGAACCGCAATCAGCCGCTGGATCCCCTGGGCCTCCAACACCCGCCATTCCCCAGGGTCGGTCTTTTCCAGAGCTGAGATGTTCAAGATGATGATGGACTCCTCCTGCTCAAAGCAGTCCATCCACCGGGACAACTCGTCCTGGGACACGTTCTGCAGGTTTTCCTTCTGAGAGGTAACGTTCACCGCGCACCACTCGAAGGTGTTCTGCCAGATGTCCTCCCGGCCGGGGCGCCGCTCAAATAGATGAGCCCGATCCGCCTGGTAAAACTCCCCCACGGAAGCCAGCACCCGACTGACCGCCTCGCTGTAATCTGTGTGGGCCGAGAGCATGCTTATACAGTCTACAATCTTCCCGGCAAAGGCCAGGCGTTCCTTGGTCGTCTGGCTCACATATTCCTGCTTGGTGATATCCAGAAGGACCTCTAATCGCACTTTCTTTCCATTGTAGCGCACAATTTTATCCTTGATTAGAAAGCGCCGTCCACAATATTCGTTCTCCTGCTCCCAGACATAGAAAGAATCCTGCCGCAATAAAAGGTTTGTGCAGAAGGAGCAGGGGGCGTCCTTCCCATGGAGGACCTTATAGCACTTTTTGCCCACATAATCCTTGACGCCGAAGATCCTCTGCCCCACGGAGTTAAGATAATACAACTCGTTTGTATCCAGGTCGCTGAGATAGAAGATGTCGTTCTCGGCGTCCAGGATGGTCCGGGCCATGGCGTTCCGAGAACTGTCGCTGGACAGCTCAGCCTTCGCCTTTTCAGAAATATTTTTCCGGGCGGCCAGGGCCTTCCATGGAAGAACCGGGGCCAGTACAAACTCCTTCTCGAATGTCTCGGCGGAGCATGGTTCGGCAAACAGAAACCCCTGGAGCAGGAACGGGTGCATATCTTCCAACACCTCCAGCTCCTCTGGAGTCTCCACGCCCTCACAGCACACACGGAATTGGCTACTGTTTGCCAGCTCAATGATGTTGCTCAATAGCCGGTAATTGTATGCGCTGTTTTGAATCTGCCGGACGAAACTCCGGTCGATCTTGATCTCATCCACGGCCAGCTCCTGAAGGCGGCCCAGGCTGGAATATCCCGTGCCGAAATCATCCACCGACATCTCGATCCCGTTTTTCTTCCAGGCGCGGAAGAAGCTGTTCAGCTGGGGATAGTTGGTCATCTGCATGCTCTCGGTCACTTCAATGGTCAGGGCGCTGCCCGGGACCCCGCTGCCGTTGACCAGGTCCAGCACATCGTCCACGATGGAGTCATGCTCCAGCTGGCAGTAGGACATATTGATACTTACCCGGAACTTGGGAAGGATGCCCCGCCACTTCCGGCAGCATCTAAGAGCCTCCCGAATTACCCACAGTCCCACAGGATACATCAGATCGTTTTGTTCCAGAATGGGGACAAACTCCGCCGGCGACACCGTGCCGAGCCGGGGGGACCGGTAACGCAGCAGGGCCTCCGCCCCATAGAGTTCATATGTCTCTGTCAAGACCTGGGGCTGGAAATAGAGCTCAAAGCCCTGGAATTCCGTCAAAATGCTTTTTTCCAGATCCTCCCGCAGCTCCAGCTCCCGAAGCTTCTCCTCGTAATCCTCCGGAGCAAAAAAATGGATGCGGTTTTTCCCATGTGTCTTGGCGTGGTCCAGGGATATCTCCGCGTATTGGAACAGGGTATCCTCGTCCGCCAGATGGTAGTCCGTGTAGGACACGCACCCGCCGGAAACCGTGCACTGGCCGGCCAGGCGTGTTTGAATCGCCTCAAAGACCGTCAGCACCTCTTCCGCCCGGAAGGAGGGCAGGTTCACCGCAAACCAGTCGCCGTTGACACGGTATACCCGGTGCCGGTACCGCACTTCATCCCGGAGTATCCGAGCCGCATCGCTTAGCAGCGCGTCCCCAAAGTCCCGGCCGTTTTTGAGGTTGATGGTCTTGAGATCGTCAATGCCAATGAGAAGCAGGTATCCCGGCCGCAGGGAGGCCAGTATCTTCCGGGCTTCCTTTTTCAGCTCCTGACTGCTGAACGCGTTGGATGAGCGGGCCAGTTCCCCCCGGGATACGCGCCCCAAAACATAGGCAGGGCGGCCGTCCGGCCCAGAATACGCCTTCCCCCGGCTGTTGATCCAGTTGCTCTGGCCTTTGGCGTTTTTTACCCGATAGTTAAAATTATAATGATCGGTTATCCCTCCGGTCAATTCTGACATGACCTTCACCAGGCGGTGCAGGTCATGGGCATCCACACTCTGCCGCCATTCCGTCAGAGTGCAGGTCGTTCTGTTCAATGCAAATAGATCTTCCGCATTTTGAATATTGCTGGAAAAATGAATCTGGTCCTTCCGGAAATCATAAAACAGATAATAATCGCCGGTGCTCTCGCTGAACATGTCGAGAATCTGTTTGACTTCATTGGAAGGACCCACAAGCTGATTTTGCATTTTCTGCCTCGA
>CALWYY010000019.1 GCA_944385885.1 uncultured Oscillospiraceae bacterium
GCGCCTGGTCGTGCATCCCCGTCTTCCACTCGTTGGTGACAAAGTCCTTGGGGGACACCCCGGAGGTGATGATCACGTTGTCCAGCTGCAGGACGGAGTTGAGCTTCCGGTCCGGTACCTTGATCCCCGCGCCTGTGATTACTTTCTTTTCCATTTTTATGACTCCTTTCCTATATCACATATTGCAAAAATTAATTGCCAAATTCAAAAAGCGCACCGTTCATTTTCCTTTTTGCAGACGCTTTTTCTGCTTTTGTTCCCTGCGCTGCTGGCGGTCCAGGGACTTCTTATAGCTGATATCGCCAATGGCATAGAACAATACCGCTCCCGCCAGCCAGGTCATGTGGGACCCAGAGAGAATGAAGCTGTTGTAAAACGCCGGCAAGGCTTCGCCGCCGAAGCCAAAGAGCTGGTTGTACTGATAGG
The DNA here is from genome assembly GCA_944385885.1 of uncultured Oscillospiraceae bacterium. Taxonomy (GTDB): domain Bacteria; phylum Bacillota; class Clostridia; order Oscillospirales; family Oscillospiraceae; genus Apopatocola. The sequence goes on from CALWYY010000019.1 coordinate 427, forward strand.
CGGCGGTGAGAAGGGCGAACAAAACCGTGGCCCACATTGCGATCCGGAACCCGTGAACCGCCCTCACCCCGGACACATCGCTGACCCAGATGGCGTACAGGGTCATGCAGGCGGCCGGCGGGAAGGTCGCCAGCATCAGAGGCGCCGTGAAAGAAAAGTACCTGGCGCCCCCCGCCAGGGCAATGACTGCCGCCACAATGAGCATCAGCCCCGGCACAGCTGCCGGGCCGTATTTCGTCCCGCGGCTGCCAAAAAGGGTCTTGGCCGCCGCGCTGGCCAGCGTAACGCACGATACGGCACAGGCGGCCAGGACCGTGAGGCCCAGCAGCACCTTCTGCACCGCGCTGCCTCCGGCCGCGGCAAGGCAGGCCGTCTCAAACATGCTCAGGTTCGCCGCAGGCTCTGCGTGCGGCGTAAGGAGCCAGAACAGCAGGATAAGCACCGCCGATACCACCGGCCCCACAAAGGCAAGCTGTTTCCAAAACCGGTACTGGCCCTCCTCCGCCGGTTTTGGCCGGCTTTGGCCCTCCCCCAGGCACCAGCCGGTGACAAACGGGGAGACCAGCAGGGAGATCTGCACAAAGCTGTAGTCATAGCCGGTGCGCAGCGCCGGCGTGCCTGTATCAAACGCGGAGATGTCCAGCATGGACCCGGCGCTTGAAGCCGTCGCGGCCAGAAACAGTATCAGCAGCCCGCAAAACCCCGCTGTAAGCCAGCCGGCCGCCCGATACAGCCCGCGGCCAGCCTTCGCCAGAATCAGGTACGATACACCTATCAGAACTACCGCAAACAGAATGGAAAAGAGTATGTTGGCCGCCGGCAGCCCCAGCGCCGGCAGCAGCAGGTCAAATCCATACCGGAAGATCCGCGGGAGCAGGTATACCGGCCCGCTGAGGATCGCTACAATCCCCAGGAAAAACCGGAACGCGCCCCCGGACCTTCTTCCGTACGCCGCGTCGAACTTCGCCCGCGCGGTGTACCCAATGTACGGCAGGGCAATGCCGATCAGGGCAATCATAACCAGCCGCACCGCGTTCATCGGACCGTCGTCGGCCCGAAAGCTCAGAGGATAGCACAGAAAAAACAGACTGAATTGGATCAGGAATATCGTGGACGCATTTCGCACGCTCTCGGAGCTGCCAAACAGCTCCTTCACGGCGGTACCCATAAATCGGAAACTGCGGGCAATCTTTTTCTTCATGTGCCATCCTCCTCGCTTTCATGCTTTCAGGGGACTGCTTTCACGCTACTCTTGCGCGGCCGCGGGTCCCGGGCTACTAACGGCCGGAGGCTCTGCCGCCTCCTTCGGCAGCCGGAACTCCCGGAGGATCTCATCCGAGGATTTGTCGCCGTAGTCCTTTTTCAGTTGCCGGATCAAGGCAATGACAAGGAACGCCTCCAAAATCAGCACGGGGAATGCAATAACAATGCCCAAGGATTTAAACGTCGTTAGATCCGCGCCGACGCTCAAACACACCAGCGGAATGATGGTAACGCCAATGCTCCACGCCAGGCGGTGCGCAGGCCGGGGATCCGTACCGGCCGGCCGGCCGGACTCAACGATGTTGGCCACGGTGTACGTGGAACTATCCATGGTGGTGGCCAAGAACAGGGTACTGACAATCGCCAGCAGCGCCACCACAATCTTGCCCAGGGGCAGATGCGCAAACACCTGGATCAGGGCCTCATAGCCCGCCGCCTCGGATACGGCCACGGCGCTCACCACGTCCACCAGGCCCTGGGTCTGCAGGTAAATGCCAAACCAGGAGGCCATGGCGTTAAACAGGAAGAAGCCCACCGGGCAGCCGATAACCACCGCCAGGATGGTGCCGCGGAGCGTGCGCCCTTCGGAGATGCGGGCCAGGAACATCCCGGTGAAGGGGCCGAAGCTGGCCATATACAGCCAGTTGAAAGCCGACCACCACTGGGGGAACAGGGATTGGCCCACCGGGTCCAGCCACAAAAGCATTCTGGGCAGGTTGTTCAAAACCAAAGAGACGCCGGCTAAGTAGCCGTCCAGAATGAACTGGGTGGGGCCGGCAAATAGGATAAACACACCGACGACAATTACGCCGTACACGTTCCAGTCGGAAATATAGCGCAGCCCCTTATCAATCCCCAGGTAGGACGTGATATAGTAGATAAAGGTCACGGCCAAAATCAAACAGTAGTAGAACGTATTGCCGATCTCGATGTTAAATATAAAGCTGATGGCGTAGCGGATGATGGGAAGGCCCAGGCCCACAGTAATTACGCAGCTCGAAATAACGCTCAGGACAAAAACAACGTCAATGGCCTTCGAGATGACCTTGCTGCCGGGCCGGCCTACGAAATAGGAAACCGTTTCGCCAAAGTCGATGACCTTGGTGACTTTTTTATTGTAGTACAGGTAGCCGCAGGCAACCGCGCAGATGGTATAAATCGGCTCTGCAAAGGGACCCCAGTGCAGCCAGTGGTAGGCAAACGCCCACTCGTAACGCACCTCAGGCGTCATGACCCCGGCCCCGTTCACCAGCGGAGACAGGTTATTGTAGTGATGCGCCCATTCCACGGTGCCCCAGTAGATGCATGCCGCGCCCAGACCGGCGGTAAACACCATGCCGCACCAACTGAAGACGCTGTACTTGGGCCGCCCATAGCCCATGCGGATGTTGCCGTACTTGCTCAGCACAATGGCAAAGGCCCCGCAGATGATAATAAAGTTGCATATCTGGTCAATGGGGCCGCAGTTAACCGTAAAGAAGTTATACGGTTTTTGGATGGCGTTGAGCGTCCCCTCCGGCCAGATCACCAAAAACGCAACCAGGCCAAGCACAATAACCACGGACATAATGATCAGTGGCACGTCATAACGTTTTGCCTTTTTTTCCTTCATTATCTGTAACCCCTCTCTTTTACAGGTACATTACTTGTTGGCCCTCTCCAGAAGCTCGATGACTTCATGGGACGGGCGCACCGCTCCGTATGCCTCGTCAAAACAGATCAGGTACGCGTCCGTGCGCTCGGGCGTGAATGCCCTGGTGCAGTCGCTGGGCACCACAACGCCATACTCATAATGGAACGCTGTGGAAACCGTGCTGGCAATGCACATATCTGTCAGAATACCCACTATCACCAGGGTCTTAATGCCCTGTGTCCGCAGACAGTATTCCAGGCATGTGCCGTAGAACGCGTCGTAGCCGAGCTTATTGAACTGCAGTTCACCCTCCAACGGCTTTAGCTCGTCTACGCATTCGATACCGCGTGTGCCGGCAAAGCACAGGCGCTTGCCGCCCTCGTCCAGGTCCCTGTAATTGGGATAGTGCCGGCGGTTCAGGTTCTTGCAATGGTTGTTCGATTCAAAGCACGTGAATATCACGGGCCAACCATGCGCACGGAACGCATCCACCATGTCCCTGGACCGGGCGATCATCGTCGCAATCTCCTGGGTATATTCCCCCGGAGCCGACTCAAGATACGCCTTCTGCATGTCAACGACCAGAAGCGCCGGCTTCACATAGTCGACCTGGTCCTCGAAGTTGCCGGTATAACTGGGCTTATCATACTTCACCAAACTCACCTCCTCCGCATTTGAATTCAAACACCAGGATCGGGCGCGTGCAAAATGTATTACTCTCCCCTGCATAATACCTTGTACTTTTTGCTTGCCCCGGTCCGCCGTGCCGATGGGAATACGTGGGCGGCATGGGGGGCCCACAGCGCCGGGCCCGGCGCTTAGATGTGCTTGAGCAGAGGCAGCTCCCGGACCCTCTCGCCGGTGGCGTCGAAATACGCGTTCACCACGGCGGGCATCATGGCCGGCAGGCTGATCTCCCCCACGCCCTTCGCCCCGTAGGGGCCGCTGGGATCCCACAAGTCCAAAAGCGTAATGTCCATCTCCGGGGTGTTCTGCACGTCCACCAGCTTCAGCTTGGAGAGCATCTTCACGTCGGAAATGCCGTCCTTTTCGGAAAACTCCTCCGTGAGAGCCATGCCCTGGCCCATGATGAAACCGCCCTCGATCTGGCGCCGGGCCGCTTCCGGGTTCAGCACGTGGCCGATGTCCAAAACGGCGACCAGCTTCAGCACCTTGACGGCCTTCTTCTCCCGATCCACCTGGACGGCCACGCCCAGGCTGGTGAAGGAACTGGTATGGTGCGGCTGGTACTTATCTACCGGAACAGCGCCGGTGGCGTTGCAGTCCTCCCGGGGGAAGTGGGTCTCCTTGCAGACGTGGTGGCCGTGGGCTACAATCTGCCGGTGCTCCAGATCCGCCTGGAACGCAATGTCCGCCAGCGTGCCCAGCTCCATGCCGTCCTCATCGTAGAACGAGCCGTTCTTCATTATGATCCGTTCCGGAGGCAGGACCCACAGCCGCGAGGCCTCCTCCATGACGATTTTTCTAAACTCCCTGGTGGCCGCCAGCACCCCGTGGCCCCACAGCCACATGCCCCGAGACGCCATAACCGAACCGCCCCAGGGGGTGTTCTTGGTGGTGATGGGCGCCATGTCCACAATCTCATAGGGCACGTCCAGATCCTTGGCCACCAGCTGCCGCATGGCTACCTGGCTTTCATTGCCCATTTCGGAAATGGAACTGCGCAGGTACAGCCGGCCGTTGGATTCCAGCTCTATGTCGGCGAAGGACTCCTCCTGGGGACCCAGGCCGCCGCCCACGTAACGCCAGATGGTGGCCACGCCGATGCCTACGTTGTCATACTGTTTCCGCAGCGGCTCCAGCTCATCCCGGATCTTCGCCTCCAGGACGTCCAGCGTCTCCACGTAGTGGTGCCCGACGTGGAGGACCTGCCCGTCGGGCATCTGGTCCCCAGGCCGCACCGCGTTCTTCCGGCGCAGCTGGATGGGATCCATATGCAGCTCCCGGGCCAGCTCGTCCATGACAATCTCGGAGCCAACGCTGCTCTGGGCCACGCCGTAGCCGCGCATGGCGCCGCAAGACACGTTGTTGGTGAGGACCACCGTACCGTCGCAGCGGACATTGTCCACCTTGTAGGGCCCGGTGCAATAGGACACCGCATGGGCCAGAACGCGGTGGCTGTGGTAGCGGTACGCGCCGCCGTCGGCAAGGTAGGTGATGTCCATGGCCTTCAAGGTGCCGTCCTTCATCGCCCCCACCTTGTAGTGCTGCTTGAAGGGATGGCGCTTGGGATGGTACCGGAGGGACTCGGCCCGGGTCAGCTGCAAATGGGCCGGCCGGCCCGTGGCCTCCGCCACCTCCACACAGACCATTCGCACCATGTCGTCGCCCTTGCCGCCGAAAGAACCCCCGATGGGCACCTGGATGGCGTTCACCCGCTCCTTGTCTACCCCCAGGAACCGGGCGGCGTTCTCCTGGCAGGAGAATGGGGCCTGGGTCATGGAGTACAGATCCATCCCCTCCCCGGTGGGCACCGCGATGGCCCCCTCCGTCTCAATATAGGCATGGTCGATCTTCTGGCTGTAATAATCCCGTTCCAGGACGATATCGCTCTCTGCAAAGGCTTTTTCCAGGTCGCCTTTTTCAATGCGGATGTGGGAGACCACATTGTCCTGGGCCTCTTCGTCCACCAGCCGGGCTCCCGGCGCCAGCGCCTCCTCCGGCGTAAAAATGCCGGGGATTTCCTCGTATTCCGCCTTGATCAGCTTGGCCGCCGCCTCCGCCTGCTCCTGGGTTTCGGCAAATACGGCGGCGATGGGTTCCGCGTAGCTGCGGATGTTCTGGCTGCACAGCACGGGCACGTCCCTGGCTATGGGGCCGTACCGGAATTCCCGGGCGTTCTTGTAAGAGAGAACATATACCACCCCGGGGGCCGCCTCCGCCGCGGCGGTGTCTAAGCTCACCAGCCGGCCGCAGGGAATGTCGGTGAACACAAGCTTGCCGTGGATCATGTTGGGAAAACGGAAGTCGTCGGTGAACTTCATCTTTCCGGTGACCTTGTCCACCGCGTCCGCCATGGGGTAGGACCGGCCCAGGACGTCCTCGCCGGCGGTAAGATCCTCGTCTTTCCATGGCTTCCCGCACAGTATGGCCGAGGCCCGCTGCACGGCCTTGATAACCCGGGGATACGAACCGCAGCGGCAGAGGTCGCCCCGGAACGCCTTGTCAATGTCGGCTCGCGTGGGTTCGGGGATCTTGTTGAGCAGCCCCACCGCCGTGATGATCTGGCCGGGGGTGCAGAAGCCGCACTGCATCACGCCGCAGACGATGAAGCTCTCCTGCACCGGGTGGAGTTTCCCGTTAACGGCAATCCCCTCAATGGTGGTCACATGTTTGCCCAGGATCTTCTCCATCTTGTAAAGGCAGGAACGCTTCACATCCCCGTCAATGAGGACGCTGCAGCTTCCGCACTGCCCGTTTCCGCACCCGCATTTGGCTCCTGTAAGGTGCAGCACGTCCCGAAGCCACTGCAGCAGCGGCATGTGCAGCTGGGACTCCTCCACCGTATATTTCCTTCCGTTGACGTAAATTATGTTTTCGCTCTCGGCCATTGTTCTCTTCCTTTCCGTTCCCTACGCTTTGGCAATTCCTCCCATAATCCAGTCGGGCGGTCGCGGATTATGGAATTTGCCTATACGCTCCAAAAAGGTATATAGCAAACGGCGTGCCAATATATTTTCAAAAACTATCGCTGTATCCATTTTCTTTTGCTTTCCGAATATTGTTTCCCGGATCTGTCACGGGCGCTCCCCTTCCGCCGGCGGAAAAGAAGGGGTATCCAGGTACTTCTTCAGCTTCATGGAGGCAGACGGCTGGCTGATGCCCAGCTGTTTTGCGATTTTTGTGGGGCTGCCATACTGCTTATAGTAGCGCAGGATGATCTTCCGCTCTTCCTCCTCCAGCAGCTCCTTGAGCGTGGCCCCTTCCCGCACGGCGTCCGTAGTTTCTGCTTTTTCCCCCTGAATATCCTTCCCACTGGACGCGCTGTCTCTCTCCCGGCCCTTTGGCGGGTCCGCCTCCGCCGCGTTCATGATGGTCTCCCTCCGGTTCTGCCGCACGAAATTCGGTATGGATTCGTAGGAGATCACGTCCCCGTCCGACAGCAAAAGGCTCCGCTCCACGTGGTTTTGCAGCTGCCGGATATTCCCGGGCCAATCGTACGCGCGCAGGCATGCCAGCGCCTCCTCCGAAAACCGGCGGTGGACGCCGTATAGGTGGTTAAACTGCTCCAGGTAATGCAGCACCAGCGGGGTAATGTCCTCCCGGCGCTCCCGCAGGGCCGGTATGCGGATGGGAATCACATAGAGCCGGTAAAACAGGTCTTTCCGGAACTTCCCCTGCTGGATCAGGTCAACCAGATCTTGGTTCGTGGCGGTGATCAGCCGGAAATTGACGCTTCTCTCCTTCGTCCCGCCTACGCGCATGAACTTTTTTTCCTGCAGGGCGGACAGCAGCTTGACCTGCATGTCTGCCGCCATCTCCCCGATCTCGTCTAGAAATAGCGTCCCGTTGTGCGCCAGTTCGATAAGCCCCATCTTGCCCTCGCTGCGGGCGCCTGTGTAAGCCCCCCGCTCGTACCCGAATAGTTCGGTCTCCAGCAGGGAGGGCGGGATCGCCGCACAGTTTACCACCACAAACGGCTCGTTCCGCCGCGCGCTCGTGTTGTGGATCTTCCGCGCCAGATACGTCTTGCCCACACCGGATTCCCCGGTGAGGCATACGGACACATCGTATCTTGAGATCCGCTCGATGATTCTGTACACATGGGCCATGGATTGACTGGTTTCCAGCACGCTGAGGCCTCCGCTTTCCGCCCCTTTTTTCCAGACCTTCTCCGCCTTCTCCGCAACCGCCCTGTTGAGAAGGGAGGAATAGTGGACATCCCTTGCATAATCCGTGGAATTTTTCCCATAACAGACTATATACCGCGGTTCTTTTTTCTCCTCCGGAATCCATTCGGCAAAACACATGTGGCTTTGGTTGGGCCTGTCCTCCGAGAGAAACGGCAGAGAGGCGTTTTCTTTGCTTTGCAGGGCCTTGACGGCAGCCGCAAATAGGCCCACCCTTGGGGTTACATCGCAGACGTTCTTTCCCACAGGCAAAGCCTTCAGCCGGTAAATGCCCTGCGTCTCCGGGCCTACGTATAGGATTGTCCCCATGGCATCGCATAACAGACAATTTTCGCTATTTTTATTAAGAAAAAAAATCGATTTTTCCACCGCGGATTCCCCTTCTCCCCATTCCTGTCTGGTTCTCATGGCGTGTCCTCCTTAAAAGTTTTAATATTTTTATTATAAATTTTATGACATATTAAAATATTTTTGCTCCTCCGTCAAGTTGGGCCGCCGCTTTTTGTATTGTCTGTAAAAAAAGATGAATTTGGGGCAGAAAGGTCCGGGAGGGGGGGGACCCTATGAATTGGCATGGCGTTTGCTATATGTTATAATAGGTTAAACCGTTATCTCCGCAAATATTTTACGAAAAGAAGGTCGTATTTATGGAAAAGAAAGTCATTGCCGGGGAAGGGATCAAGGTACCGGACCGGAAGCTCAACTCCGTCCTGCAGCTGGACAACGTGATCATCACCTCCGGGGTGTCCCCCAAGGACTTTGTCACCAACGAGTGGAAGACGGGGATGCACGACCAGGCGC
>CALWYY010000020.1 GCA_944385885.1 uncultured Oscillospiraceae bacterium
TCCGGGAAAGGAGCAGACCATGAACGACCGATTTACGGAACGGGCCAAGACGGCCATCGAGAAAGCGCAGGAGGCCGCGGCGGAGCTGGGGCACAGCTACGTAGGGACGGAGCACATCCTGCTGGGGATTCTGCGGGAGGGGGATGGGCTGGGCGCCCGGGTGCTCCGGGATAACGGATTTGACGAAGCCCTGACGGAGGCCATGCTGGTGCGCCTTTCCGGCCGGGGGGCGCCCGGCCTTCCGGTCCAGGGCCTGACGCCCCGGGCCAGGGGGATCATTGAGTTGGGGGTGGCGGATGCCAACCGCCTGGGCCACCGGTACGTGGGGACGGAGCACCTTCTCATGGGGATCCTCCGGGACCCGGAGTGTACGGCGGCCCGGATGATCACCGACGCGGGAGGGGAACTCAACCGCCTATATACAGATCTAATCAATCAGTTTTCCACCGCGGATTACCGGGCGGCGGCCCGGCACGGCGGCTCATCCCGGACCGCGGCACCACCCCGCCGGAGCGAGACAAAGCTCCTGGACCAGTACAGCCGGGATCTGACGGAAATGGCCGCCCGGGGAGAGCTGGACCCGGTGATTGGCCGGGAGACGGAGATCCAGCGGGTGATCCAGATCCTGTCCCGGCGCACCAAAAACAACCCCGTCCTTATTGGGGAACCCGGCGTGGGGAAGACGGCCATTGCCGAGGCCCTGGCCCAGCGGGTGTCGGCGGGGCAGGTGCCGGATAGCCTCCGGGGCCGGCGCGTGGTATCCCTGGACCTGACGGGGATGCTGGCAGGTACCAAATACCGGGGGGATTTTGAGGACCGGATCAAAAACGTCCTCAAAGAGGTGCGCCGGGCGGGGGATGTGACGCTGTTTATCGACGAGCTGCACACCATCATCGGCGCCGGGGCCGCCGAAGGGGCCATCGACGCGGCAAACATCATAAAACCCGCCTTAGGCCGGGGGGAGATCCAGGTGGTGGGCGCCACCACCCTCAGCGAGTACCGAAAGCACATTGAAAAAGACGCGGCTCTGGAACGGCGGTTCCAGCCGGTGATGGTGTCCGAGCCAACCCGGGAGGAGAGCGTACGCATCATTCTGGGGCTCCGGGACCGGTACGAGGCCCATCACCGGCTGAAGATCACCGACGAGGCGGTGGAAGCGGCGGTGCGGCTGTCAGCCCGGTATATCCCCGACCGGTTTCTGCCGGACAAGGCCATCGACCTGATGGACGAGGCGGCGTCCCGGGTGCGGATGGAAGGAGCGTGCGTCCCCGACGGGATGCGGGAACTGGAGAGCCATGTGGGAGCCCTGGCGGCGGAAAAGGAGGAGGCGGTGCGGGCCCAGGAATTTGAGCGGGCCGCCGCCGTCCGGGACCGGGAGCGGCAGGCCCGGGAGGAGCTGGCGGAGGCCCGGGCGGTTTGGGACCAGACCCGGGGCGGCCGGCGAGGGAGCGTGGGGCCGGAGGATATCGCCAAGGTGGTAGCCGGCTGGACGGGCATACCCGTCACCAGCCTTACGGAGGATGAGAGCGGCCGGCTGATGAAATTGGAGGAGATCCTGCATCACCGGGTAGTGGGGCAGAACGAGGCGGTCTCCGCTGTGGCCCGGGCCATCCGCCGCAGCCGGGTGGGGCTGAAAGATCCCCGGCGGCCCGTGGGCAGCTTCCTGTTCCTGGGACCTACGGGAGTGGGTAAGACGGAGCTGTGCCGGGCCCTGGCGGAGGCGGTGTTCGGGGACGAGGACGCCATGATCCGGGTGGATATGTCCGAGTATATGGAAAAGCACGCCGTCTCCCGGCTCATCGGCGCGCCGCCCGGCTATGTGGGCTACGAGGAGGGTGGCCAGCTTACCGAGAAAGTGCGCCGGAAACCGTACAGCGTGGTGCTTTTTGACGAAATCGAAAAGGCTCACGAGGACGTGTTCAATCTGCTGCTGCAGATCATGGAGGACGGCTGCCTTACCGATGGCCAGGGCCGCCGGACGGATTTCCGCAGTGCGGTGATCGTCATGACCTCCAATACCGGGGCCCGGAATATCACCCAGCGCCGGAAATCCCTGGGCTTTTCCCAGGGAGGAGAACCGGAAGAGCGGAGCTATGAGGAGATCAAAGAGCTGGTGACGGCCGATTTGAAAAACAGCTTCCGGCCGGAATTTTTAAACCGGATCGACGAGATCATCGTCTTCCGCCAACTCACCCAAGAGGATATCCGGCTCATTGCCGGGGAGATGCTGGAGGCGGTCCGCCGCCGGGCGGAAGGGCTGGGGGTGACCCTGCAGGTCACTCCGGAAGCCCTGGAGAAGCTGGCGGAGGCCGGGTTTGACCCGCTCTACGGCGCCCGGCCCCTGCGCCGGGCTATCCAGACCCAGGTGGAGGACGCGGTGGCGGAGAAACTGCTGGACGGCGCCCTGCATCCCGGGGATACGGCCCAGGCGCGGCTGGAGGAGGGGCGGGTGGTGATCTGTCCTATCCCGCCGGCGGCGTGATGGACGCCCAGGCGTTTCGCAAAGACCTCCGGCGCCGCCGGTCCCCACGGGAAAACGGCCCGGACGCATACCGCGTCCGGGCCGCCCTGCTTCCCGGCGGCCGGGCGGGGGCATCCCGGTGTCATAGCCCCGGCCCGGGGCTATGCCAGCGTGGTCAGAACGGTGCCGGGGTAGTAGTGGGAGAGGATTTCCCCATAGGTGCTCCCCTCCTGGGCCATGACGTTGGCTCCGTACTGGCTCATGCCGGCCCCGTGGCCAAAACCGGTGACGGTAAAAAGGAAGCTCCGCCCGGTCCATTCCAGGGTGAAATTGGTGGAGCGCAGGGAGAAGAGAGTGCGCATCCGGGTACCGGGCACCGCCAGCCCGCCCACCCGGATGGCGGCTACGCGGCCGCTGGAGTCCAGAGCCGATTCCCCCACCCACTCCGGCGGCAGCGTGCTCAGATCCGCCTCCGGCAGGGCGGCCAGGATGGTGTCCCGGAAGTCCTCCGGGGAGACCTCCAGGGTGCTTATGTAGTTAGGCACGTCCTCGGCGGTCTCGGGGCTGTCCACACTCACCAGATAGGGAAGGGAGGTGCCCCACAGCACCCCGGAATTTTCCGTCCGGCCGGCGGAGGAGGAGTGGAAACAGGCCAGGATGGGTTCTCCCTCGTAAGTGAGGTATTCCCCGTCCGTGGCGGTTACGGCCTCCTGGATGCGCGCCCAGTATGTATCGTAGCCGTCTCCCCATTTCTCCCGCAGGGCGGGTTCTTCCAGAAACACCTGGCAGCAGCTGGGATCGTCGCAGACGGCCGCCTCCGGGTGGGCGGCGCAGCCCAGGACCTGATGGTACAGGACGAAGGTGCGGGCTGCCACCGCCTGGGCCCGGAGGGCCTCCTCCTCAAAGGCCGCCGGCATCTCCCCCGCCAGCACCCCCGGCAGGTATTCCGCCAGGGTCATCTGCCGTGCCTGTCCACCCACCAGCACGGTGATCACCGCCGTCTCGTCGGCACTGGGCGTGGGCGCCGGGGTCTGCTGGACGGGCGCCGGCGTCTCCGACGCCGTGGGAGATAACGTCTCCGCTGGCCCGGAGACGGGCGCCGGGGCCGATTCAGGTATGGACCGGCCCAACGCCAGCGGCAGCAGCAGAGCGCATACTATGCAGAATACCGAAACTATCACGCATCGCTTCATCCTGGGTACCTCTCTTGACGGAAAAGTGAAAGAAGTATAAAATACGCCTATCAAATCTTATGAGGACAGGTTTGCCGTTATGCAGAAAGAGGCATGGAGATACAGTATGAGCGCCACGGTGATGGGGGCCTTTGGCGTCCTGCTCCGCTGGCTGCAGTGCGAGGCCATTTTCCCGGACGACAGTGGGCTGCCGGTGGAGGGAGCGCCTATCAGCGGCCTGGTGATCCTGGCTTTGGCGGGGTTTACGCTGGTGCTCTGGTGGCTGTCCGGCCGTCTGCCCGTGGCCTGCGCGCCCAAGGAGCCGGAGGACGCGCTGGCTGCCTCCGGCCGGGAGATCCGGGGCCTTCTCCTGGCGGCATCGGTGGTCACCGGCGTAGGCGGGCTGCTGTTGTTTTTCCGGGGGGAGGATACCCTGGTGCGCCTGGCGGGCCTGGCGGGATTCCTGGCGGCCCCGATGCTGGCCATGTATCCGTACCTGCCCCGCTGGGGCGGTATGGGGGCGTTCCTGTCCATAGTGCCGGTGGCGTTCTTTGCCCTCTGGCTGGTGGGATTTTATAAGGAAAACGCCGTCAATCCAGTGGTGTGGGAGTACGGGGTGCAGGTGCTGGCCATCGCCGCGTGCCTGTACGCGGCCTTTCAGCTGTGCGGGTACCTGTTTTACCGGGCTAACCCCCGGCGGGCGGCTTTTGGCTGCGCGCTGGCCATGGTATTTTGCCTGACGGTGCTTACCGAGGAATCCCGTGCCTCGTCCCGGGCCCTGTTCGCCGGCTGGGGCCTGGGGTTTGGCGCCATGTGCTGGCTGGTGGTACGGAATTTCGTGCCGGCCCAGAAAAATTACGAGGAGTACTAAAGAAACGGAAAACCGGGAGCGCCGCGGAGAGATGTCTCTCCGCGGCGCTCCCGGTATTGTGTGCCCTGCCTCAGCGCAGGAACTGGATGTTCAGGTCCACTTCGCCCTCGATACCGTCTACCTGACCGTAGCAGGTGTACTGCCACATGTCGAAATCGTAGGCAAACCGGGGCTGAGGTTCATACTCGGCGTACCAGAACCCGTGCTCCGTCAGGGTGCGCAGCATGTATTTCCGGTAGCCCAGGTACTGGGTGAAGTAAATCATGGTGTCGTATCCGGCGTCCTGGATGTCCTGGCAGAAAGCAGCGGCACAGTCGGCCAGGGTGCGGCGGCCCACGGTATATGTACGGGCCTCGTCCCCCCCCACGATCTCCCAGTCGAAGACCACGGGATAGGTGATCTGGTACGGTTCCAGCCGTTCCAGCACAAAAGCCGCTTCCTCCCGGGCCTCCTCCACGCTGATGGCCTGGGAGTAGAAGTACACCCCCACGTCTAAGCCGTTGGCCAGAGCGCCCTGGATGTTCTGCTGAAAATAGCCGTCCTCGTACAGCCCCCCGGCGGTGGATCCCCGATAGCCCAGGCGGATGATGGCAAAGTCGATGCCATCCGCCGCCACCGCCGCCCAGTCAATATCGTACTGGTGCTCGGATACGTCAATGCCCGTGCGGGTAGCAATGGAGGAGTCGTTGTAGGTCATACGGCCCCGGCTGTCCAGGGAGAACAGAGCCGTGTCCCAGGACAGGAGGGGGAATCCATCCCGTTTCCGGGCTGCCTGCAGGGCAATGTCCATCCCGCCGTCAGCGGGAATGACCGTCATAGCGGAGGGGACGGGGGTAGCCGCCGGATCCGCTGTGGCCTGGGGAGTGGGAGAGGCCTCCGGTTCCTCTTCCTGCCGGCCCAGACGCAGCAGAAGAATCGAAACGGTTACGGCAGCTGCCAGCAGCAGCCCCAGTATCACCCATAGCAGGACCGGTGTCCGGCGCCGGGTGGTTACAGCCGTCCCGCCCCGGGACGAATCGGATGGTTTTCGAGGTCGCAAATGTGTTCCAGCCATATCTCTCTCTGTGATGTCGTCGGCTCGCGGCCTTGGTTTCTGCTTGGCAGGCGCACCGCCTGGCGCAAAAGGAGGCGGTTACTCCGCGGAAATCATGTAGTAATACACGGGTTGGCCGCCATTGACCAGGGTTACCTCTGCGTCGGGGAAGCAGTCTGTCAGGGTGGCGGATACGCCTTCCGCGTCCGAGGCCGCCACGTCCTGGCCATAGTATACGGTGATGAACTCCGGGCTCAGCTCCTCAAAAGCCCAGCTCAGCTCCTTGATCAGGGTGGCCAGGTTGGTGTAGCTGCCCAGAAGGGCCCCGTCCAGCAGGGCCAGATACTCCCCGGCCCGGATGCTGTGGCCGTCAAAATCGGAGTCCCGGGCCGCGTAGGTCACAAGGGCGGTGTGTACCCGGGAGGCCGCCTCCCGGAACGACTGGTCCATCTCGTCTTCGCTCTGCTCCGGGTCCAGATAGGCCAGCGCCGCCACCCCCTGGGGCACCGTCCGGGTGGGAATTACGCGCACCTTCTTGGAGGCGATGGATACGCACTGCTCCGCCGCCATGATGATGTTCTTGTTGTTGGGGAATACGAATACCGTTTCCGCCGGGGTCTTGTTGATCTCCCGGAGAATGTCCTGAGTGGAGGGGTTCATGGTCTGGCCGCCGGTGACCACCCGGTCGGCCCCCAGGGTGCGGAACAGCTCGCTCATCCCCTCCCCGGCACACACGGTGACAAAGCCCACAGGCTTTTCCGGGGCGGCGATTGCCTCTTCCTCCGGCTGGGGATCGGCGCCCACGCCGCTTTCCGCCAGGTGGGTGTGCTGGTTGCGCATGTTCTCGATCTTTACGGTCTGGAGCGCCCCGTAGCGCAGGCCCTCGGTGAGGACCCGCCCCGGCTCGTCGGTATGGACGTGGACTTTAATGATCTCATCGTCCTCGACCAGTACTAAGGAGTCGCCTACCGTGCCCAGATAGGTGCGCAGCAGCTCCGGGTCCCGCCGGTTCTCCCGGGCCACAATGAACTCGGTGCAATAGGTGAAGGTGATCTCCTCATCCTGGATGGCGCCGAAATCTGCCGCCGTCCGGTCGGGGGCGGCGGGGGCTTTGATTACAAAGGTGCCCTGGAGCGAGCGGAGCATGGCGTCCAGGATCGTTACGTACCCCTTGCCGCCGGCATCCACCACGCCGGCCTTTTTCAGCACCGGGTTCATATCCTTGGTGGCGGCCAGGGTGACGGTGGCCACGTCAATGGCGCAGGCGATGACCTGTTCCACATCGGCCTCGCCGGCCTTGGCCCGTTCCGCCGCCGCCTCCGACGCCCGGCGGGAGACGGTGAGTATCGTCCCCTCCGCGGGCTTCATGACCGCCTTGTAAGCGGCGTCCACCCCGTCGCACATGGCCTTGGCCCACTCCGCAGCGGAGCACTCCGTCTTGCCCCGCAGGCTCTTGCCCAGCCCCCGGAACAGCAGGGACAGAATGACGCCGGAGTTGCCCCGGGCGCCCCGGAGCAGCGCGGCCGCCGCCGCCTCCGCCGCCGCCCCTACCTGCTGGGGCTGCTTGGCACGCAGCGATTCCGCTGCCGCGGTCATGGTGAGAGACATATTGGTTCCCGTGTCCCCGTCCGGGACCGGGAATACGTTCAGGTCGTTGAGCTCTTGGCGGTGTTCATCCAGTGCGGCCGATGCGCAGAAGATCATTTCCGCGAATGCCGCCCCGCCGATTGTCTTTCTCAAAGCAGGGCCTCCTTGACTGGGTCAGTCAATAACCATGGAATCGATGAATACGTCCACCCGCCCCACGGGCACCCCGGTGGCCGCCGATACCTTATAACTGACCTCGTTCATAATACTGCCGGACAAAGCGGCAAGATTTACGCCGTGATCGACTACAATGTGCAGCTCAATGGAAACGCTGCCGCTCTCATCCAGCCGGACGGAAACGCCCTTGGTCATGGATTCCCGCCGGAGAAGCTGCACAAGCCCGCTCTCCTTGGCCCGCCCGGCCATGCCCTTGACGCCGAAGCAGCGGGTGGCGGCGTCGCCGGCCAGCCAGGTGAAAACCTCGGAGCTGATGCAGATGGAGCCGATTTCATTATCAAGCTTAACCATGGCAATGCTTCCTTTCCTCCAGAGATTGGGCCGAAGGCCGGCTGCCCGTCCACGGCCCAGAAGTGCCAATCGAGATAGTATTATATTACAGAG
>CALWYY010000021.1 GCA_944385885.1 uncultured Oscillospiraceae bacterium
AATTGTCAAGGATAGCATTCCCCCTCGGCCACAATTACGGCAGGACCGGTAAGCAGAATATCCCGTATGCCGTCCTCTATCGTAAGCGATACCTCCAGACGGCCGCCGGGAAAATCCAGGAACAGCCGGTCCGGGTCTATTCGCCCTTCCAGCGCCAGGGCGACGGCCGTGCTGCCGGCGCCAGTCCCGCAGGCCAGGGTAAAGTCCTCCACACCCCGTTCGTAGGTAACGGCCCGGACTGCACCCGGTTCCGCCGGGCGCCAAAAGGTGACGTTGGTTCCTTTGGGAAATACCGGGTTATAACGGAGAGACCGGCCCAGGGCGCGGAGACGATCCTCCGGCCAAGTTTCCCAGTCCTCCAGGCATACTACCGCGTGGGGAATCCCAGGTGAGCCCAACTCCACGTAGGTGCATCGCAGTTCCCGGCCTTCCGCCGGGATGGTCAGCCCCGGGCGCAGCACAGACGGGTCATTCAGCCGTACCTGATACTGGTCGCTCCGGATGCGCCGGGCTGTTACGAGCCCTGCGGTGGTCTCAATCCGCTGGGTCTCCCCGGCTAAACCGTGTTCATAACCGTACCGGGCGATGCACCGGGCACCATTGCCGCACATCTCCCCGGGGGAGCCGTCGGCATTGTAAAAACCCATAGCATAATCTCCTCCCCGGCGGGGAGGAAGCACCACCATCAGACCGTCCCCGCCCACGGAGATCCGCCGCCGGCACAGATCGGCCGCCAGCCGGGACCATGTGCTCTCCGGAACGGCTCCCTCCCGGTCCTCCAAAATAATAAAATCGTTCCCTGCACCCTGCATCTTGGTAAAGCGCATAATTTTCCTCCTATTCATACAGCTCTTCCGCCGCGGAGGGCATATCCGCCCGTCCGGTGGGGGTGGTACCGAAAAGCTTTCCGTAGGCCCGGGAAAAGGAGGAATAGCTCCGGAACCCCGAGCGAAAGCAGGCGTCGGTGGCTGCCATACCCTGGGCAATCAGATCCCGGGCCAGCATCAGCCGCCGGTCGGATAAGTACGTATGGACGGTGGTCCCGGTCTCCTCTCGGAATCGGCGCATCATATGAAACTTGCTGATGTAGAACCGCTCCGCCAACTGGTCAATCCGGACTTCTTCCGTCAGATGGCCGTCCAAATACCGGAGTATATCCAGGATCTTCCCGTCTCTGGGAACCACCGGGCCGGGGCGCTGGGTTCCGGCCCGGCGCTGCTCCCGTCCAATTTCGACCAGAAGACGCAGCAAAAGAGCGTTGCAAACGATGCTCCGGCCGTATTCGTCGCCGGAAAGCTCCCTCTCCAACGAGGCCGCCAGCGCAAAAAGCTGCCGCCTGCGGGTATCCTCCAGCCGTAAAACCGGCCCCTCGGCGCCGGAAAAACACTCCTCCAAGCTGCACTCTGCCACGGATTCCCGCTGTAAAAATTCCGGGGATATATAGGCAATGATCCGTTCATAGGGGCTGCCGCTCTCAAATTCCGGCCGGTGGACGCACCGGCGGCCAATCAGGACCAGATCTCCCGGCTGCAAAAGGTATCGCCGCCCCTCCACCACATATCCGCCGCTACCTGAGATCAGCATAAGCAACTTGCAAAATTCGTGGTAATGGCTGTCCACCTTTGTCCCGCGGCTGTCCCGAAGATGGAACAGACGAAAGTCTTCCAACAGATATCCTCGCTTTTCATAGGCCTCGTCCACGGCTCTGCGCCCCCTTGAAAGAGCATTATTTGCATATATAATAGCATATATTGAGTTTAATTTGCAAGCCATGCGCTGTAAAATAACAGCAAAGGGGAAAACCAAATCCAATCCGTCTGGGAGGATGTATCCATGAAAAAGGGATTTCTCAAGAGTTATGGCTTTGTGATCAGCATGCTGGTAGGCATTGTGGCAGGGTGCTTGGTAGGGGCTTTCTGGCCGGGTGCCACCAGCCTGGAACCGTTGGGCACGGTGTTTGTAAACCTCATGTTCTGCGTTGTGGTACCCATGGTGTTCTTCTCCATCTCCTCGGCCATCGCCAACATGAAGAGCGCCCGCCGGGCAGGGAAGGTCATGGGGGTAACCGTTCTGACGTTTCTGGTAACAGCGGCAATCGCGGCGCTGCTGATGTACATAGTGGTGCGCATCTTCCCCATTGTCACCGGCAACTATGAGGCGGTGGAGGGAGAGGTAGGGGAGACCCTGGGAGTGGCGGACATGGTGATCAACTTCTTCACCAAGCCTGACTTCCTGGAGCTCTGGAGCCGCAAGGCGGTTCTGCCGCTGATCGTGGCGGCCATCCTCTTCGGGTTCGGCATCCAGCTCTCCGGCGGGCCGGAGACAAAGACCGCCCAGCTTCTGGCGGATATTACCGGGTGCATCATGAAGACGGTCAAGTTGATCACCTACTATGCACCCATCGGGTTCTTCGGGTTCTTTGCCTATCTGGTGGCCACCTATGGGCCGGAGCTCATCGGGGATTACAGCCGCACCCTGATTGTGTATTATGTCCTGTGCTTTGCGTATATGTTTGTATTCTTTCCCATCTACGCCCGCTTCGGCGGCGGCAAGGGCGCGGTAGGGATCATGTTCCGCAAGCTGTTCCGGCCCGCAGCCGTGTCGTTCGGCACCTGCTCCAGCGTGGCCACGATTCCCACCAATATGGAGGTGGCGGAAGAGACCGGCATATCCCAGGATGTATCCGACATCGTGCTCCCCCTGGGCGCGACCATGCACATGGACGGCTCCGCTATGTCCGCCATTATCAAGGTGGCGTTCCTCTTCGGAATCTTCGGGCAGGAATTCAACACCGGCCGGGCCATCCTGGCAATCATTGTAGCGGTGTTTTCCTCTGTGGCCATGTCCGGTATTCCTGGCGGCGGCGGGACGGGAGAGCTGGTGCTGTGCACCATTTTCTTCCCGGACCAGCTGGCCATCGCCTATCCCATTGCCCTAGCTCTGGGGAACCTGGTGGATCCTCCGGCTACCATGGTCAACTCTGCCGGCGACTATGTGGTCAGCTACATCGTGGCCCGGTATGTGGACGGCAAAGACTGGCTCCAGAAACAGCTATCCCGAGAGGATACAAAGCTTCCGGCAGGGGAGAAGGTCCTGCCGTAACGGAACGGCGGGCTTTCAAAGCCTGCACAGGCTCGATTGCCATAAGCGAATGAAAGAGGGCGGAAGCCGAAAGGCTTCCGCCCTCTTTGCCGGAACCGCCTCACTCGGCCCCGTATATCGTCTCTTGGAGCATCTGCTGATTGGTCGCGATGTCAACGTTCAGAACCGACATGCCGTCAATGCTGACAAAGCTGTACGTTCCCTCCGCCGGCACCTGCTGAGAAATAACCTCATAGTCCTTGTACGTGGCCAGAGAGGCCAGAATGGAAAGGCAGGTGGTTTGGGACACATCCGTCGTAATCTGGGGCAGGATGTTGTCCAGCAGCTCCGTTAGGGTGGATACCGACATCTCCCGGGCCTTCTCCCACAGCAAGCTGATAGCATTTCGCTGCTGCTGGGTACGGCCAAAATCGCCTCCAATATTCCGTGTCCGGCAGTAGGCCAGGGTCTGGATCCCGTTAAGGTGGTACTGGCCGTCCTCCCGGTATTCCAGCTGCGTGCGTTGAGAGGCGTCCACCTGCAGATCCGGATCGTTGACCCAGATGTTGATGTAGTAGACCTCCACATCCGTCAGGGGAATGTCGATCCCGCCTAAAATATCCACAACGTCCATAAAGGAGTAGAAATTCACGAAAGCGTAGTTATCAATGGCTATGCCGAAGTTTTGCTGGATTGTCTGGATGACCTTGGAAGGCCCTCCCGCCACGTTGGCCACATTCAGCCGTTGGTATCCCCAGTCGGGAATATAGATGTAAATGTCCCGAAGAAAAGAGGTGATCACAATCTGCTGGGTGTTTTTGTTGATGGAGACCAGCATCATGGTGTCGGTGCGGTTGGTATAATCGTCCAGCCGGGAGTCCGAACCCAAAAGCAGGATGTTGTATACGCCTTTCTGGGCAATGGGGTCGTTTTCCAGGCCGTTGAGCAGATCGTCCTGGATCTCCTGGATCTGATCCTGGTCGATTACCTCCGCGTTGGGGTCCGGCGTCTCCTCTGTCTGCAGCATATCCGGTGAAATGGTGGCCCCTTCAAAATCCGATGCCTCCCGGTAATTGATCTTACCATAGAAATGCCGGAAAACCAGGTACAAACCCGCCAGCAGCAGAAGCACGCACAGCAGGATAATCAAAACCACCGTACCCTGGCGCTGTCTTTTTTTATCTTTCGTATGCATGGTTTATCCCGATCCTTTCCCAACGTCCGGCATCCGCTGGGACGTCACCGGACGTCAAAAATTAAAACGCTGCCGGAGGAAAATACCAGAGGGTAGTTTTCCTCCAGGTACGAAACGATTACGCCCGGCAGGGCCCGCTCATAGCTTCCGATCCAAACATAATCCACGCCCAGGGCCTGCCGGTTTTCCTCAAAGGCCTGCCAATCTGTAAGCATAGCCTTTGCCGTTTGCTGGGCGTCGGTATAATCCACTCCGTGATAGTATAGATAGGACCCACTGCCGCAGAGAATGTTCCGGCCGGTAAGGCCCGCCACGGCATTGTTATGGTTATCACAGGTGAGAAACAGGCTGTCCGGCTGGGTGTTTTCCTGGACATATCCAGCGGCTTCCACCTCGTCAGCCGTAAAATGCACATACCCATACTGGGGATAGCCGGAGACAACCTCCCGGGCAAGGCTTAAAATGGCGGCATTGGTACAGACCAGGAGCAGGGCACCCAGCAACAGGCCCCGCAGGGCGGGGGAGGAACGCCGCGCCAGCCAGCCCATTATGGCATCCGCCGACAGGAAGCAGGCGAACAGGTACGCTATATACAGCAGCTTATTATTATCATAGGCATTCGGCTGAAATACGACAAACTCACACAGGACGAAGATAAAAACCGCACCCCAGAAAGCATTTCGCTGCTCACTCTTGGCGGTAATGAGCGCCGCGGGGGTAATCAGGAACACAGGCCCCACGTTTTTCAGCCAGAACCAGAACCAGTTTTCCTGCCCGCCATTGACCCAGTCAAAGCCGAAGCGGAGAAAAGAAGCGTTCCCGCCAACGGATTGGAACGTCCACAGGAGAAGCTGCGGAACAGCCAGCGCCACCGCGGTAAGACCAAAGCGAAGCCAGTTGCGCAGGAACTCCCGGGTCAGGCCGTCCCGCTTTAGGCAGTAGAGGAGCCAGGAGGCCGCCATCAGGCCCAGGGCAAAGAAAGAGTGCGTATGGATCATGGGCAGCAGGCCGCCCAGGATACCGGCCGGAAGGAAGCATTGGTCGTCGCGGCGGAATACGCCCCGGTAAAGCAGGTATAAGGCCGCGAACAATGCCGCCCAGCCAAACAACGTCGCCCTTTGAGGGACGAGCATGTCCACCAGGACGTTCACCCATCGCATGCCTTTTTCCGTAAGATTGGTGGGTGTCACATAAAACCCGGTCATCAGGTCATGAAATGAGTAATCCTTGACAAAATAGATCAGGCCAAAACCGCCGTTAAGAAAGAACAGCAAAAAGGCCAGAACGGCGGCGCCCCGGTTTTTCACAAACTCTCTGGCTAAAAACCAAACCCCGCAGAATACCTGGAGGAAGGCGGCAAGCATGGGAATCACATAAGCCAAGCGAAGGGGGGTGCCTAACAGATACAGGCTGGAGGAAACGCTGTCGCATAAAAACGGATAGCAAAGCTTCTCCGGGGGGAGAATGCTGTACAGCGGGGGAAAGAATCCCTGCTGAGCGATGGACGTGATAAAGCCCAGGTGCATGGGCAGATCCCCGTAGGTGCACTGGCCTGTATACAGGGCCCCGTCCACCTCCCGCAGGGTATGGGTAACCACCATGACCACACACACCGTCAGAAACGGAGGCAGCAGAAACCAGAGCGGCCGGTCCTTAACCGGATCCTCTCCCGGCGCCGGCGCTACGGGACCTCTCCGCCGCATCAGCAGGACTGCCCCGGCCAGCAGCGCCACGCCCACCGCTGCCCCGCACAGATGCGCCGAACCGGTGAAGCCCAGGAAAAAGGCAAAGGGCACCGGTGTCCACATGGACAGCACAGATCCGGCGGTGCTGCCTAACCAAAGCCGAACGGCCGTCCGCTTATCGGGAAACCAGGCGTAGCTGATAAAGATGCCACACATCTGCCAAAATAGAAACCAAAAAATCCCTAGCATACGCCGCTTCTCCTTTCACAGTGGGTCTATTATACTGACCCATCTCAAAATTTGCAATATTTGGACACCTATGCTAAACTGTATTGAAACATCAGTCGTTGCGGCAGCAGCCAGGCCAGAAACCGGCCTGAATCTTTATATGGCGGTTGAAGCGAATGAGCAGGAAGAAAACGGTTTTTCTTACAGCGGTATTGGCTTTTGCGCTGTGTCTGTCAACCGTTGCGGTGGCAGCCCAGCAGCCCGATCTGGAAAACGGCAGCCTAACCGACGCGGTGAACGGCGTGCCTGTCGGCTGGCGGGTGCTGTCCTACTATCCGGATGGATACAGCGTGGATACCCAGGATGGGACGGTGACCCTATCCAGCCTGGAGATCAACGACCTTCGCCTATGCCAGACCGTAGAAGTGGAACCGGAGACAGCCTATGTGTTCTCAGCGGAAATTTCCACAGGACGGGTCTCTGGAGGGCGGGGAGCCACTTTGTCCATTGATAACTATTCCGTGGACGGGACCTGCCTGTACAGCCAGAGCGTGTATGGTAACAGTAACTGGCAAACGGTCACTCTGGCTTTTCAGACCAATCCCGGCCAGGAAGCAGTGGTCCTTGCCCTGCGCCTGGGGGGATACAGCGAGGACAGCAGCGGCATGGCCTACTTCCGGAACGTGTCCTTCCGCCTGGCTACCGCCCAGGACGAACCGATTCTGTCCCTGGAGGAATGGGGAAGCCAGACGCAGAACAGCGGAGCAGACGGAGATCTGAATGAGGCGCAGGAGATCTTTCTTCGCTCGGTATTTGACATTTTTCTGGGCCTAACGGTACTGGCAGCGGTAATCCTATTCTTTGGTATCTACCGGAACCGGGATCGGCTGGGGGACCGGTCGATGGATCGCCGGCAGCGGCGGCAGATCCTCCTGCTGATGATTTTAGTGGGGCTTATATTGCGTTCCATCCTGTGCTCTGCCTGGGGCGGCCATGATACCGATATGAGCTGCTGGAAAGGGTGGGGGATCTATATTGCCGACAACGGGCCGGCGGATTTCTACACAGCCCCTGGCCACGAATGGTACGACTACCCACCGGGCTACATGCTGGTTTTGGGATTTATCGTAAAAATAATGAACATCCTGGGAATTTCCCTCTCCTCGGATGTGGGCACCTTTGTTTTTATGCTGCCGGCCTATGCGGCGGACGTGCTCTGCGCCATACTCCTGATGCGTTTTGCCCGGGAACGCGGGCTGCGGGATGGCTGGCAGATCCTTCTGGCAGGGCTTGTGGTTTTTAACCCTGCGGCAGTAGTGCTCTCCGGCGCCTGGGGCCAGATCGACTCCATCCTTACCCTATTCCTGCTGCTGACGTTCCTTCAGCTTCTCCGTGGCCGCCGCATTGCCGCCGGGGCCCTGTATGGGGCGGCTATTATGATCAAATGGCAGGCGCTTATATACGGGCCGGTGCTGGCGGCAGCCTATTTACTGAGCGTGCGCAGCTGGCGGGATCTGGTCCGGACGCTGGGCGGCGTGGCAGCGGCCCTGGGAGTGAGTTTCCTGGTGATCCTGCCCTTTCAGGGTGGCCAGAGTCCATTTTGGATTATCCAGCGCCTCTGGAGCGCAGCCGGAGGATACGATTACGCCAGCGTGGAGGCCTATAACTTCCAGGCTCTGTGCGGAGGCAACTGGGCGCCGTCTGACACGGAACTGTTATGGGGGATCACTTACAAGGGATTTGGTACAGCCGCCATTGTTGCAGCCGTAATCTTGGCCGCCGGAATGCTGTGGTTTGCCTTCCGCTGGGACGGCGGAGAGGGGAGAGCCGTGCCAGTGCGGCAGAACCCCGCCGGAGAAGATTTCTTTTTCTCCCCGAGACGGCAGGGAGCAGTGTTTCTCTCCGCCAGCTTCTGCATGTATATGATCTACACCTTCGGCCACTACATGCACGAACGGTATGTGTTTCCTGTTATATTCCTTCTGCTGTTCGCCTTTGTCTGCTATGGGGACCGGCGATTGCTGGCCTGTTCCCTTTTACTTTCCCTGGCGGCGTTTCTCAACGAGATGTGCGCCATGTACGTCATCTCGGATCTGACTATGGCGGTGGTGCGTTCTGGTACAGAGCACCAGAACATGGTCAACCTGTGCGCGGTTTTGGAAACGGCCTCGTTTTTCTACTTCTGCTATACATGCTTTACACCTGACAGAGGCGTCGGAAGGGAGGCGGTTTGCCCGTGAAGAATCGGAACACTCTTCGCCGGGAGAGGCGCTACGTCCGTTGGATGTGGCTTCTGACGCTGGTCTATACTCTGGTCACCTTTTTAAATCTGGGCACTCTCCGCTTTCCCCAGACCGTGTGGTCCTCCCGTCAGGGAGGGGAACTGGTGATCGACTTGGGGGAATCTGTCTATGTGCAGTCAGCCTGGTTTAACGGCAACATTGGCACAGGAACCCTGCGGCTTACCGGGGACGACGGCACCCTGTATGAATACAACCAGGTATATAGCGAGATGTTCTCCTGGGAAAGCAAACCACTTGGCTTTACCACCCGGTATATCACCCTCACGCCTGTGGAGGGGGATGTGCGCCTGAATGAGGTTGCCTTTTTTGACGAACAGGGGGTGCTGCTTGCCGCATCCGTGGCCGGCTGGGCGGAGTGCCCTTTGCTGGATGAGCAGGACACGGTCCCAGAGGCCTCCAGTTACCTTAACGGCATGTACTTTGACGAGATCTATCATGCCCGCACGGCGTATGAATTCCTCCACGGCATGCCGGTCTATGAATGGACGCACCCGCCTCTGGGAAAACTTTTGATTGCCCTGGGCGTGACGGTATTTGGTATGACGCCCTTCGGTTGGCGCGCAATGCCCGCCCTGTTTGGAGCGGCTATGCTGCCGGTCCTGTTTTTCCTGGCCCGGCGCCTGTTCCGCCGGGAAGACTACGCTTTTTTGGCGGCCGCCCTGTTTGCGGTGGACACCATGCACTTTACCCAGACGAGAATTGCCACGGTGGATGTGTTCGTGGTCTTCTTTATTTTGCTCATGTATCTGTTCATGCTGGGCTGGCTCCGGACGGATTTCCTTCGCGCCCCGCTAAAAAAGGCGCTGGTACCTCTGGGGGCCTGCGGAGTCAGCTTTGGCCTGGGTGTGGCGGCCAAATGGACGGGGCTGTACGCCGGGGCGGGTCTGGCCGTGCTGTTTTTTACCGCTCTGATCCGCCAGGGGCTTCGGGCAGGGAGGGATCCTGCCCTCCGGAGCCTGTTCTGGAAACGGGCCGGTGTGACAGTGCTGTTTTGCTGCGGCTTTTTCCTTCTGATACCAGCGCTGATTTATTTTCTCTCGTATATTCCGTTCTATCGGGTAGCCGCGGCAGAGGTGGGAGGGAATTACGGCCTGGGCGACGCCCTGCAAACCCTGCTCCAGCAGCAGGAATCCATGTATTACTACCACAGCACCCTCACTGCCACCCATCTATGCCAATCGGCCTGGTACCAGTGGCCGTTTACCGCTAAGGCAGTTTGGTTTTATTCCAGCTCCAGCCCGGAAACCGGCATGGTATCCTTGATATCCTCCTTTGGCAGCCCGGCGGTCTGGTGGCTAGCCACAGTGGGGACCCTGTGCCTGGCCGTGGAGTGCGCCTTTGGCCGGATGCGCGGCAGCGTCACCTGGAAAGACGGAAGCGTATTTCTGGTGCTGGTAGGGGTCCTTGCCAACTTCCTGCCTTGGACATTGGTAACCCGGTGTACGTTTCAGTACCATTTCTTCCCCACAGTACCCTTTCTCCTTTTGGCGGCGCTTATGCTGCTGCAGCATCTGGAGGAGCGGGGGGAGGTGCCCGCCTGGAGCAAATGGGCCTGGCTGGGGATAGCCGCGGTCTTCTTCCTTTTGCTATATCCCGCTGCGTCCGGCTTGCCGATGGCTCGTACCTATGCGGAATTCCTGGAGTACGTTTTGCCGGGAGGGGTTCTGTTTTACGGCGCTGTTTAAAGCCGTTTGAATACGGATAGAGTGAGTTAAAAAGGACGTGCGCGGGGTCTGCCGCGCACGTCCTTTCGGTTTACCCGCCGGCGCGGGGCGGGGAAGGGTCTGTCATTTCATGCAGAAATTACTTGTTTTCTTTTCGCATATCAAAAGTTCCGCTGGCAAAGATATTGTCGGGCAATGGCCCAATCCAAAGAAAAGGAGATGCAAACGGATGTCTACCAATTCCAGCAATCGTCTTGTGAATCCCCAGGCTCGGGAAGCCATGGATCGCTTTAAGATGGAAGCTGCCAGCCAGGTTGGCGTCAACCTGAAGCAGGGCTACAACGGCGACCTGACCTCTCGTCAGGCCGGCAGCATCGGCGGCCAGATGGTCAAGAAGATGATCGAGGCCTACGAGAACAGCATGAAGTAAATCCATGCTCATATAAAAAGCGCGGAGGCTTGCCTCCGCGCTTTTTCCGTGCCGCTGTATTTTTCTCAAGAAGCTTCGCCGCAGTACGCCTGCGGCCGGCGCCGCATGCCGGAAAGAGCAGTCCAGCCGACGCCCATCAGAGCACCTTGTCCAGGAAGCTGCGGAGCCGGGGGCTTTCCGGCGAGTCGAAGAGCTCGTGGGACGGTTTGTCCTCCTCAATGTGCCCACTCTCCAGGAAGATCGTTCGGGAACTGACCTCCCGGGCAAAACGCATCTCATGGGTCACTACGATCATAGTCATACCGTCGGAGGCCAGCTGCTTCATCACATCCAGCACCTCCCCAATCATCTCCGGGTCCAGGGCGCTGGTAGGCTCGTCAAACAGCATCACCGTGGGATTCATCATCAGCGCCCGGACAATGGCAATGCGCTGCTTCTGTCCGCCGGAGAGCTGATGGGGGTAAGCGGCGTACCGGTCCGCCAGATCCACCCGCTCCAGCAGTTCCATAGCCTTCGCCTCCGCCTGCTCCTTATCCATGCCAAGGATCCGTATGGGCGCCGCCGTCATGTTCTTCATGACGTTCATGTTGTTAAAGAGATTAAATTGCTGAAAGACCATCCCCATTTTCTGGCGGTGCAGATTGATGTCGCTTTTGGCTGCGCAAATATCCACCCCGTCAAAAAAGATCTCTCCGGAGGTAGGGACCTCCAGCAGATTCAGGCAGCGCAGAAACGTGCTCTTTCCTCCGCCAGACGGACCGATAATGGATACGACCTCATTTTTCCGGAAAGTCGTGTTGATGTCCTCTAAAACAGTGAGTTTACCGAAACATTTGTGCAGGTGCCGGACCTCCAGCAATACCCGGCCGTTATTTTCTTCCATAGGACAACTTCCTTTCCGTCAACGCCACCAGCCGTCCGCTGGTAAAGGTCAAAATAAAATAGATCACGGCCGCCACCAGCAGGCATTCCAGGCTCCGGTAGGTTAGGGCGATCACGTCGTTGGTGCGGAACATCAGGTCCGCAATACCAATAACCGAGACAATGGAAGATTCCTTAATGACTGTTACAAACTCATTGCCCAGAGCAGGGAGGATGTTCCGCACCGCTTGGGGAAGGATGACCATGGACATGGCCTGGGAATGGCGGAAGCCTAAGCTCCGGGCCGCCTCCATTTGACCTACGTCCACCGCCTGTATGCCCGAACGGATGATCTCCGCCACATAGGCACAGCTGTTCATGCTCATGGCAACGATCCCCGCCGTGTAACGGGAAAAGTTGGGGATAAAGGAGATGTCCGGGAAGGTAATCCCCGCCATGGGAAGCCCATAAAACATAAACGTCAGCTGCACCATCAGCGGCGTACCCCGGACAAACTCTATGTATATCGTAGCCAGGATCTTCAGGGGCTTTATCCGGCTCATACGCATGGTGGCCATCAGGGTGCCGAATACTGTGCCCAGCAGAACGGAAAATGCCGCTATAATCAGCGTGCTCTTTATGCCGTCCAAAAAGAAGCTGCTGTACCGATTGATAATAAGGATGGTCTTTTCCAATGACATTGCTTTTCCCGCCTTTCCTTCCCTCAAGGGCATTACGCGGCAATTCCGGCACCGCTGAATCGGGTGCCGGAACGCCTCTTCTCCGCCTGAACGGAGCCGGTTGCTTTTACAGACCCATGGACGCGGCCAGCTCCACCGCCTCTTCGTAAGCGGCCTGGTAGGAACCGTCTTCCACTACCTGCAGAATAACTTCGTTGATAGCGGCCAGCAGGTCCTCGTTCCCCTTGGCGACAACAACCGCTTTACCGAAGTTGGCCTCCTCGCTGGAGAAATGGAAGTCCGCCACCTCCAGCTGCCCGTCGCTGGTAGCCACCAGGGAATCGCCCACGGCGGCGTCCACTACCAGGCCGGCAATGTTGCCGTTCTGCACTTCCAGGGCCAGCGTCGGGTACTTCTCCAGCTCAAACAGCTCGCTGTCGGGCAGGGCGGAGAGGATCAGTTCCGACTGGATCGTGCCCTTCTGCGCGCCGACCTTCAGCCCCGCCAAAGACTCTTTGGTGGTGTACACGCTGCCGTTGCCCGCCTTGACAACCAGATACTGCTCGCTGGTCTCATACAGCTCGGAAAAGTCGATGGCCTCCGCCCGTTCCGGCGTCATGGTAAAGGCGGCAATGCCCAGATCCACCTGGCCGGACTGGACAGCGGGGATAATGCCGGCGAAGGACATATCCACGATCTCCAGCTCCACTCCCAGGGCATCGGCGATCTGCTGGGCCAGCCACATGTCGCAGCCGACAAAGTTGGCGTCCAAATCCTTGAACTCATAGGGAGCGTACTGCGCCTCGGTGCCCACTACCAGCTTGCCGCTGGTGAGGATCTTATCCAGCACGCTGGTGGTGCTGCTCTCCTCTGCAGGCGCCTCTGTGGCGTCCGCATCGTTTTCCTCAACCACCGGGGCCTCCGTGGTTTCCGGCGCCTCTGTGGGCGTCTCTGCCGGTTCCGTGCTCCCACAGCCGGCCATCAGCCCCAGGAGCATCACACAGGTGAGCATAAATGCAATGTACTTTTTCATTTCCGTCCCTCCGAATAAATATTAATTATTTCTCCGGTTTGTATGCATAATTATACATAAACAACGGGATTTGTAAAGCCATAAATGCATACAAATATACCGGCGGAATTCCGCCGGTATATGGTCAATTTGCTGGTCCAATTCCTTTGTCTCAGAATTTCAGCCGTTCCATCCGGTCGAAGGCCTCCCGGAGCACCTCCTGGCCAACGGTACAGGCGATGCGGAAGTGGCCCTCGCCCTCCGCGCCGAACACCGAGCCGGGCGTTACCAGGATATGGGCCTCCTCCAGCAGGCGGGCACAGAATTCCGCCGAGGACAGGCCGGTTTTTTGGACGCTGGGGAAGAGGTAGAACGTACCCCGGGGCACACACAGATCCAGATAGGGGATTTCCTGGATCCGCTGGGCGGAGTAGGAGACCCGCTGCCTGTACAGCTGACCGTAGGTTTGGCGCAATTCCTGCCGCAGGCTCAGGGCATGGAGAGCCGCCCGCTGGGAAACAGATGGAGTGGAATAGCACAGGGCCCCGTTGATGGCATTCATGGTCTGGATGATGGCAGGCGGCGCGATCACATACCCCACGCGCCAGCCGGTCATCAAGTAGTTTTTGGAGAAGCTGTTGAGGGTTACCGTACGCTGGGCCATGCCCGGCAGGCAGCGGATGGGGCGATAAGAACCCTCAAAGAAATAGAAGGTATAGATATCGTCTGCGGCCACCACAAGGTCATACTCCTGGGCAATGGATGCCAGAAGGGCCAGGGTATCCTCCCCGTAAGCCATGCCGGTGGGGTTGTTGGGATTGTTAAAAATCATGGCCCGGGTCCGAGGGGTGATGGCTGCCCGGATCCGGTCCTCCCGGATGGCATAGCCCTCGTGGGCATAGGTAGGGACAATCACCGCCCGTCCGCCGGCCAGCTCTACCTGCTCCCGGTACATGGTAAAGTATGGGGAAAAGATCAAAACCTCATCGCCGGGATTGAGAATAGCCATCATAGTCAGCGCCATGCCCAGGCAGCTGGAGGCGGTCACCAGCACCTGGTCCGAGGGGATCGCCTCTCCCTGGTCCTCCTGCCAGGCTCGGCAGACAGCCTCTATCAGCTCCGGGTCGCCTTTAGGGTCCCCATAATGGGTGTAGCCGGCACAGGCATCGGTCCGTGCCCCGTCAATGATCCGGGTATCCGTGGTAAAATCCGTGTCGCCGATGCTCAGGTTGATAACATCCCCATAGCGGGAGAGGGCCTGGGTATCCAGGGTCAGCCCGACGCTGCGGTTCCGGTACCGCTCCGCTACAAATCGGTCGTCCATACTATCTGTCTCCTTCCACAGTTGGTATAACGGTCGCCGCGTTGGGAATCACGTAAATGCTCTTCCCCTCGGTCCCGGCAGCCTGAAGTAGCTCGTCCATATCCGAAAAGGCCCGTATTCCCATGGGCGCCACGGTTTCCGGAGCCACGCTGGTGAAGAGAAAGATCCGGTATCGCTGGGCCTGCTCGCAATTGAGAAAGAAAATATACCCGGGGATGGTGAAACGATCCCGCAGCCGCCGCTCCAGAGTCCCTCCGGTCAGATCCCGGATCCAATCAAAATACTCCGCCGGGCCGCCGCCCTCCCGGGCCTCAATAACCAGCACCAGGGTACCGCCAGGGCGCAGGCAGAACTCCACGTTGTCGATCCCCTTGGTTCCCTGGTACAGGGACATGTCCTTGGGATAGCCGCCGCAGCTGGCAATGACCATATCGGCCTTTTCCGGCACCGGGACCCGATAAATCCGGTCGGCCTCCTGGCAAGCGGCCAGCCAGGAGTTCATATAGTGGCCGGCGAAAATGGAGGACAGCTCCATCTCCTCGTTGTGCACCAAATTGACCATAAAAAGAGCGGGCATCATACCGGCAGCCTGGCACATATCCAGATGCAGGGGATTGTTTTCCAATACGCCGTTTCCCACCAGCGGGTTTGTACAAAACTCCTGCGGATCCAGGGCCAGGGCGTGATTATGCCGGATGGTTTCTATACCGCTGATGCCGGGCAGGATGCTCTTGCGTCCGCCTCCAAAGCCAGCCATCACATGGTGCGTACAGGCTCCCAGGCAAATCACCCGGTCGGCCGCCGCCGCCAGAGGGTGTACCCATACAGGCGTACCGTAGTCCGTCTCGCCCAGATAGACCAGATCTTCTGCCAGGCAATCGTGGTTGACTACGGCCACGCGCTGGTACACGTCGTCCGTAACCAACCGACGCAGGTCCGCTTCGTCTCCGCCAATGTGGGTGCCGTTGGCCACCAGGATGGTCAGATCTTCCGCTCTCAGGCCGCATTCCGTCTCCAGATACGACACCAGAGGCGGGATGACCAGGTCTTGACGCATCCAGAAACGGGACATATCGCTGATAATGAGAACCACTTTCTGGCCGGGCCGGACCCAGTCCCGCAGGGGAAGGCTGTCAATAGGATGGTTTAACGCCTCCCAGAGCGCCGTAGGAATGTGGGGCAGGGGAGGAGTGTGGTTTCCCCGCAGCACGCCCAGCACCTGCCGCTCATCCAGCTGCGCGATGACGGCGCCGTCTCCGTAAGGGAAGGTATATGTGGTCATGGTATCCTCCCGACATAAAAATTTGTAGGTATTGTAGCACCTGGGGCTTCTGCTGTCCAGATATTTCCGCAAAAGGGGAGCGCACCGCCGGCGCGCTCCCTGGTCCTGATCCCGTAGATAAACAAGCAGCTGGGGGGCCCTTAGAGGCCCAGCAGGGTCCCCAGAGCAGCAGGGGAGTCCGCCAGCTTCTCAGCGCCTTCCGCCTCCAGCTCCTCCCGGCTGCCGTATCCGTAAAGCACGCCGATAAAATCCACCCCGCTCATCTTGGCCCCTACCGCATCGTGGGACCGGTCGCCAACCATGACGCAGCCGTCCAGATCCCGTACGCCCAGCTCATACAAAGCATGGCGAATGATGTTGCATTTGTCCGGAGAGCGGTCCGACAGGGAGGAACCGGATACACAGTCAAAATAACCAGCCAGCCCGAACCGGTCCAGAATCCGCTGGGAAAAGCCCGTGGGCTTTCCGGTGGCCACCGCCAGGCGGAGCCCTGCTTTCTTCAGCCGGCCCAGAAGCTCCGGGATACCGGGGTATACCTGGTTTTCGAATAGGCCCACGGTGGAATAGCGCTCCCGGTAGAAGGCCACCATCTGTCCGGCTTCCTCCGGGGTGGCCCCGGCATAGACCTCAAAGGAGTACGCCAGCGGCGGCCCGATCCAGCGATAGTATTCCTCCAGCGGGCCGGGTTTCCGGCCCGCTTTTTCCAAAGCGTACTGCACGCTGGTGCAGATGCCCACCGCCGGATCCGTAAGGGTGCCGTCCAGGTCGAATAAAACGGTGTGATACCCCATGGCCTATCGCTCCTCCCGGAAGAAGGAAATACCCAGGCTGGCCGGCGGCTCATTTTCCCGGCTCTTCCGCATAGACACGATCACAAGCACCAGGATGGTGACCACATAGGGCAGCATTTTGTACAGTTCCTTCACCGACAGGTTCATACCCGTGGGGATAAACAGATGGAGAATGTACAGCCCACCAAAAAGGATGGAGGAGAAGATCCCCACGTTTGGCCGCCAAACAGTGAAAATAA
>CALWYY010000022.1 GCA_944385885.1 uncultured Oscillospiraceae bacterium
GTCGGGGATCGTGCTGGACACCAAGAGCTTTACCCTGCGTACCGGGGAGCGCACCTTCGACGCGGCGGCGTTCCTCCGCCGGGCGGGGGCCGATCCGGTGCGGGTCAAGAAGATGTTCCAGAGCGGCCTGGACGAGACTCTGGAACGGTACGATATCATGAAGCAGGCCCGGTTGTACCGGGGCGTGGCGGTGGCGGCTGTGACGGAGGTGCAGAACCGGGTGGTGGCCGCCCAGGCAGCGGACGAGCTGCTTACCGTGGCGGGGGTGTCGGCATCGGTGGTGCTCTACCCCACCCAGGACGGCGGCGTGGCCGTATCCGCCCGGAGCATCGGGGAGATGAATGTGCAGGTGCTGCTGGAGAAGCTGGGAGGCGGGGGCAATAAGTCCGCCGCCGGCGCCCAGATACGGGATATCTCCCTGCGGGACGCGGTCAACCAGCTTTTCGCCGCCATCGATAACTACTTGGATACGGATTAAAGACCATAGGAGGACAGTGGGTATGAAGGTCATTTTTCAGCAGGACGTGCGCGGCCAGGGGAAAAAAGGCGAGATGAAAGAGGTATCCGAGGGCTATGCCCGCAACTACCTGATCCCCCGGGGCCTGGCGGC
The DNA here is from genome assembly GCA_944385885.1 of uncultured Oscillospiraceae bacterium. GTDB lineage: Bacteria > Bacillota > Clostridia > Oscillospirales > Oscillospiraceae > Apopatocola. The sequence continues at coordinate 611 of CALWYY010000022.1, forward strand.
AGAAGCCACCCGGGACAACCTTAACGCCCTGGCGCTGAAGGAGAAGGCAAAAAAGGCCCAGGAGGCCAAGGAACGGGCGGCGGCGGAGGAAAACGCCCGGCGGCTCAAGGATGTGGTGGTGACCATCCGCGCCCGGGCGGGCAGCGCCGGCCGGCTCTTCGGCAGCGTCACGTCCCAGGAGATCGCCGATGCCCTCCTGGAGCAGCACGGCATCTCCATTGAGAAGAACAAGCTGGTGCAGAACGAGCCCATCAAGGCCTTCGGCAGCTACGAGGTCAAATGCCGCTTTGGCTATGGGATCGACGGCACGGTCAACCTCCTTGTGGTGGAGAAATAACCGGCATGGAGGAACTGCTTGGCCGGCGCGTGCCCTGGTCCGCCGAGGCGGAGCAGGCGGTGCTGGGCTCCTGCCTGATCGACCCGGCCTGCCTGCCGGAGCTTCTGGGGGCGCTGCGCCCCCGGGATTTCTACCTGGATCAGAACCGGGAGATTTTTGAGACCGTGTTTCATATGTTTACCTTTGCCAAGCCCATCGATCCGGTGACGGTTCTGGACGAGATGAAGGTCCGGGGGGTGTACCGGCCGGAGAGTTCCCAGCAATACATCCGGGAACTGATGCTGGTGACGCCCACGGCGGCCAACGTCATGAAGTATGCGGCCATCGTCCGGGACAAGGCGCTGCTGCGCAACGTGATCCAAGCCTGCGAGGAGACCATCGAGTCCGCCTCCTCCGGGGCGGGAGAGGCCAACGATGTGCTGGACCTGGCGGAGAAGAAAATCTACGCCCTGCGCCAGGACCGGGTCATCGGCGGCCTGGTGCCGGCCTCCCAGGTGGTGCAGAGCGTGTACTCCCACCTGTCGGAGCTGGCCGCCTCCGGGAAAACCATCCCGGGGATCACCACGGGCCTGCGGGACCTGGACCGGCGGATCATGGGGCTGAACAATTCCGACCTGGTCCTGATCGCCTCCCGCCCCGGCATGGGCAAGACCAGCATCGGCCTGAATATTGCCCTGGCGGCGGCCAAGGCCACCGGCAAGACCGTAGCCATCTTCTCCCTGGAGATGAGCCGGGAGCAGCTGGTCACCCGGCTTCTGTCCAGCGAGGGCATGATTACCCTGGGAAACCTCATTACCGGCAACCTGAGCGCCGAGGAGTGGCGCCGGGCGGTGTACGCCGCCGGGGTTATCTCCTCCACGGACATCCGCATCAACGACAGCCCCACCATCACCGTGGCGGAGATGAACGCCCAGTGCCGGCGGCTGAACAACCTGGGCCTGGTGATGGTGGATTACCTGCAGCTGATGCAGTCGGCGGGCAGCGGCCATACCTGGTCCAACGAGAGCCGTACCCAGGCGGTGTCGGATATCAGCCGGATGATGAAGGTAATGGCCAAGGAACTGAACGTCCCGGTGCTCTGCCTGTCCCAGCTCTCCCGGGCCAACGAGCAGCGGCAGGACAAGCGCCCCATGCTCTCGGACCTGCGGGAGAGCGGGTCCATCGAGCAGGACGCGGATATCGTCATCGGCCTGTACCGGGAGGGGTACTATAACCAGGAGGCGGAAAACCCCAATGTGTCGGAGTGCCTGGTTTTGAAAAACCGCCACGGGGAGACGGGCCGGGAGTACCTGGCCTGGCTGGGGGAATACACCACGTTCCGGGACTCGGATCAGCGGCATGAGAGCTGAGATCCCCTTCCGCCGGGAGCTGCTGCCCCCGGGGAGCACGGTGGTGTGTGCCGTGTCGGGCGGGGCGGACTCGGTATGCCTGCTGGACCTGGTACGCGGGCTGCCGGACGTACGCCCGGTCTGCGCCCATTACAACCACGGCCTGCGGGGGGAGGAATCCCAGCGGGACGAGGCGTTTGTGGAAGCCCTGTGCCGGGACTGGGGGGTGCCCTTTGTCTGCGGACGGGGGGATGTGGCGGGCCGGGCCCGGCTCCGGGGG
>CALWYY010000023.1 GCA_944385885.1 uncultured Oscillospiraceae bacterium
CAGGTCTTTCCAACCAGTTCTTCCGGCTCGTAATACTCGTGAATACCGCTTAAAATCACTCTGTTAGCGCCTGTGCCGTCGTCCAGCGTGAATTTGAGAAGCTTCTTGGACTTGGGTACTGCTTCGCAGGCAAGCACCTTGACTGCTCTGAAATCAGACTTAGAGAAAGCCTCAAAGTCCACAAAATCCTTGAACAGCGGTTCAATCTCCACGCTGGAAAAATCAATTTTCTCCGGCGCGGCCTCTGCGTCCTCCGGGGCTGGCCCCTCCCCCGCCTCGGGGCTTGTACCAATTCCCCCAGTGACATCTTTCAGAGGTTTCATGGTGGGGAAGAGAATCACTTCCCGTATGGTATCGGAATTGGTGAGCATCATCACGCACCGGTCGATGCCAATTCCCAGCCCGCCGGTGGGGGGCATGCCAAACTCCAGGGCGGTGAGGAAATCCTCGTCCATCATTCCCGCCTCGTTGTCCCCTTTTGCCCGGGCCTCCACCTCCTTCTGGAACCGTTGACGCTGGTCCAGAGGGTCGTTAAGCTCGGAAAAGGCGTTGCCCATCTCGCTGCGGCAGATAAAAAGCTCAAACCGCTCCGTAAGCCGGGGATCGGAGGGGCTTCTCTTTGCCAGAGGGCTCACGTCCACCGGGTGCATGGTAATAAAGGTGGGCTGGATCAGCTGCTGCTCCACCCGCTGGTCAAAACACTCGTACAGGGCGTTGCCCCAGGTCTCCTCTTTTCCCGCGGGCAGCTCCACCCCGGCCGCCCGGGCCGCCGCCCAGGCCTCCTGGTGGGAGCCGATGGCCAGAAAGTCAATCCCCACGTACCGCTTTACCGCCTCGGCCATGGTCATCCGGGGCCAGCCCGGCGTCAGGTCCAGCTCCTCCCCCTGCCAGGTAAGATGGTGCGTCCCCAGCAGCTCCTGGGCCGCCCCGGACAGCAGCTGCTCAAACAGGTCCATCATGTCGTTAAAGTCCGCGTAGGCCTGGTACAGCTCTACCGTGGTAAACTCAGGGTTGTGCTTGGCGTCCATCCCCTCGTTGCGGAAGATCCGGCCAATCTCATACACCCGTTCCATCCCGCCTACGATCAAGCGCTTGAGCGGAAGCTCCGTGGCAATGCGCATGTACATATCGATGTCCAGGGTGTTGTGATGTGTAATGAAGGGTCGGGCGCTGGCGCCCCCCGAGATGGTGTTGAGGACCGGCGTCTCCACCTCCATGTAGCCCCGCTCGTCCAGAAACCGGCGGACAAACTGAATGAACCGGGACCGGATGGCAAAGGTCCGCTTGACCTCTGGGTTCACGATCAGGTCCACATACCGCTGCCGGTACCGTGTCTCCTTGTCCGTGAGGCCATGGAACTTCTCCGGCAGAGGAAGGAGGGATTTGGACAGAAGGACATACTCCTGCACATGCACGGAGATCTCTCCCTTCTGGGTGCGGAATACAAACCCCCGCACGCCCACAATGTCCCCAATGTCCACCTTCCGCCAGCCAGCGTAGGCGTCCTCCCCCAGGTCGTCCTGGCGCACATAGATCTGGATACGCCCGTCCCTGTCCTGCAGGTCGCAGAAGGATACCTTCCCCATCCCCCGCTTGGCCATCAGCCGTCCGGCCAGGGATACGGTACTCCCTTCCATCTGCGCAAACTGTTCCTGGATCTGGCTGCTATGAGCGGTTACCTCGTACCGCGTCTGGACAAAGGGGTCCTGGCCCAGCTCCCGCAGCTGCTTGAGCTTGTCCCGGCGGATCTGCAGAATCTCGCGGATGTCCTGCTCCGCGACAGGCTGCTGGTTGTTGTCTGCCATCTGTTCTCTCCCGTCAGTTCTCTATCCCTATAATCCGGAAGCGCAGCACCCCCATGGGCGCCTCCACCGTCACTTCCTCCCCTTCCATGTGGCCCAAAAGGCCCCGGCCGAAGGGAGATTCATCGGATATCCGCCCCTGCATGGGGTTGGCCTCCTGGCCGCCCACGATCTGGTACACTTCCTCCACGTTCTCCGCCAGGTCTAAGACCCGCACCTTGCTGCCTACCGCCACGCCTACCGACTGTACCTTTTCCAGGATCTCCGCGTTTTCTATTAGGTTCTTTATCTCGGCAATTTTGGAATAGAGCTTGCCCTGCTCCGTCTTCGCCTCGTCATACTCGCTGTTTTCCGACAGGTCTCCAAAAGAACGGGCCTCTTTGATCTGCTCGGATACCTCACGTTCCCGGACGGTCTGCAGATATTCCAGTTCCTGTTTCAGCTCATCCAAACGTTTCTGGCTCATTCTGTACCGGCTCTCGGCACCCATGGGGATATCATTCCTTTCGCTAATATGATACAATACTATATGCCGCCCAGGCGGTTTCGCCCGGATGGCATTATTTGAATTATACGGACATTATCCTGCCCTGTCAAGAGAAAAGCGCCGTTATCTCCACTCCGCCGCCTGGTAAAATGCGGGGGCCATGTTTTCCAGGGAAGGACACGGCATGTTTCGCCGGGGGTATTGGGAGGGACTCATATGAAACGATTTATCAAGCCAAGCGCGGCATGGCTTTCCGTATTGGTATGCAGCCTTGCCCTGACCGGCTGCGCAGCCAGGGCGGGCGAAACGGGCACGCCCATGGCGCTGAACGAGGTTCGCGGGTACGTGCTGGAAAAGGGGTACACGGAGGAGGACCTCCAGGACGGCCTGCTGGGCTGGTATTGCGAGGACATGCGCCGGGCTTGGGGCAGCCCGGACGGCCAGTTGTCCGGGCTCCGGGGCGATGTCTGGGACATATCGGAGGACGGCAGCGTACAGCTTATCGTCTATTATGACACGGACGGGTATGCAAAGAGCCTTTCCATACGCCGGCAGAAGCCAGCCGGCGCATAGGATCCAATCCCCATGGTCCCGTGGTAGGCGGGACACTGTACCAGGCCGCCAGGCACGAAAGCGGCGCAAAGGGCAACAGCCAGGCCGCCGGCGCGGGCGGGAAATCCCCTCCCAGGCAACGGGAAAAGCAGCGGGTTGTCCCGCTGCTTTTCCTTGCCGCTGCAAATCAGAAAAACACGTCCTTGGCCGCCTCCAGCTGTACGTCCAGGGAGCTGTCCTCGATCATGTAGGACGCCACGTCCGGCGTCACGCCGCCCAGCTCCGCCATGGTCTTGCGCTCCGGCGTCAGATACACATATTTGGAGATCAGCACCGCGCTGCCGTCGGCCAGCTCCACGACCACCTGGCTTTGGCTGCTGCCGGCAGTGCTCTTCCCTACCACAATGGCTGAGCGGTTGGATTGCAGCACCTGGGCGAAGATCTCCCCGGCGCAGGCCGTCTCCTCGTTCACCAGCACCACCATGGGCGCGTCCACATAGGATGCCCCGGAGGAGTACGTGGTCTCCCGCCCCTCCCGGTCCCGCAGGAGGAACATGTCTCCCTTGGGCAGCAGATAGTCCAGGGCGTCGGCTACCTCCGCCGGCTTGCCGCCCGTGTTGCCCCGCACGTCCAGGATCAGGTACTTGGCTCCCGCTGCCAGCGCCGCGTCCACCGCCGTCTTTAGGCTGGCCGCCGCGCTGTCTTCAAAGTTGCTGATCACCAGATGGGCGATCTCGTCGTCCAGGATCTGGTAGGTTACCGGTTCCTGGTAGATCAGCTCGCACTGGAGATCCGCCTCCGCTTTGCCGCCCTGGGAGTTGAGAAGGTGCAGGGTGAAGGTTTTCTCCGCATCCGTCTCCATGCTGTCAAAACTGCGGATCAGCTCTTCCAGCTGTAAGGGGCTGTACGCGGATACGTCCGTGTTGTTCACCGCCGCGATCATGTTCCCCACCTGGATATGCGCCCGGTCCGCCGGCGACCCCGCCGTTACAGATGTCACCGCCAGGTACCCGTATTTCTCGCTGAAGCTGGTGGTAATCCCCACGCCGATGTATTGGTTGGAGGAATATAGCTTGTACTCCTCGTATTCCTCCGGCGATAGGTAGCGGCTCCACGGGTCCCCCAGACTGGCCAGCATGGCGTCCGCCGAGGCGTCCTCCAGCTTGGCTACATCCTGTTCCCCGTAATAGTTTTCCCCGATTATCTTAATTATCTCCAAATACTTGTCCGAAGACGCGCCCCGGTCCGCCGTCAGAAGGCATACCCCCGCCGTTACCACCACGCACAGCAGGCAGGCCAGAATCGTCCAGACAAATTTCGGTACCTTTCTCATCGTCTTGTCCTCTGCCTCAGGCCGACGGCGAATAGGTCAGGCCCGAGAAATAGGCCGCCGGATCCACCAGCGCCCCGTTGACGCGCACCTCAAAATGCAGGTGGGGCCCGGTGCTCACGCCTGTGGAACCCACATACCCAATGACCTGTCCCTGGGAGACATACTGGCCGGTGCTCACCGCAATGGAGGACATGTGCCCGTACAGGGTCGATACGCCGCCGCCGTGGTTGATCAACACGCAGTTGCCGTAGCCGCCATAATAATAGGCGATCTCCACCGTCCCGCTGGCCGCCGCCAGGATGGTCGCTCCCGCCGCCGCGCCGATGTCCAGCCCCTGATGATAGGTGGACGCTCCCGCTGTGGGCTGGGTCCGGTATCCGAACCGGGAGGTTATGTACGAGCAGGATGGCGTAGGCCAGGTAAGGCTGCTCAGGTCCACCGCGTTGCTGCTGCCGATCCCGGAGGTGTTGCCGCCGCCGCCGCTGGTACCGCCGCTGGTACCGCCGCCGCTGGCTGCCGCTTCCTGGGCCCACAGCTCCCGGACCAGCTCGTCGATCTCCTCTTCCAGGCGCTTTTCCTCTTCCGCAATGGCTTCCCGCTCCGCCTCAGCGTCATCCGCCAGGGAGTCTATGTCCGCCAGGAGCGTATACGCCGCCTCTACCTGGGCGTCTAAGCGGGCCTGCTTGCTCTCCAGCTCCTTTTTGATCTCCTGCCGCTCCGCCTGGGCCGTCTCGTAGTCTTCCTTGATGGCCTCCACATCCGCCCGGGTGCTCATGTATTGCTCTTCCAGCTCCTGGTCGTAGTGCATGATGTCCGTGATGTCGGCCACCCGGGACAGCAGATCCGTAAAACTGGTTGCCTCAAACAAAATCGCTACATAGGACCAGTTCCCGTTCTCCTCCATGACCCGCATCCGGGCCCGAAGCAGCTCGCCTTGGGCCGTCTCCGCCGCCAGCGCCTCCTCCAGTTCCTGCTCCTTCTCCGAAATCAGCTGGTCGTAGAGCTGGATCTGGGAGGTGATAAGGGCAATCTCCTGGCGGTTGAGTTCGATCTGCTGGTCCAGGGCCATCTTCCGGTCCACAAACAGCGCCTTGGAGGCGTTGAGCTGGTCAATGACCTCCTGCTGCTGGGCAGATTGCTCCGCCAGGCGCTCTTTTTCCTCTTCCAGCGCATCAATGTCCGACTGGGAAACGGCTAGGGCGGGGATGGCGCCCATGACCAGTGAAAATAACATCAAGGCCACCAGCAGTGCGCTCACCACGCCAATAAATATCCTGCGTTTTTTGTTCATAGAATCCCCTTTGTCTGTCTCGCCCCGCCGTGCGGCGGGCCGCTGCCTCGGTTTTAGGAGTAGTACTGGGACGGGTCCACCCGGCTGCCGTCCACCCGCACTTCATAGTGCAGGTGGGGCCCGGTGGTGATCCCCGTGGAACCCACGTACCCGATGATCTGCCCCTGGGTCACGTACTGCCCGCTGCTGACCGTCATGGACTCCATGTGGGCGTACACCGTGGTGGTGCCGCTGCCGTGGTTGACCATGACATAGTTGCCGTAGGAGTTGTTGGACGTGGCTACCTCAATGGTGCCGCTGGCCGCCGCGTAGATGGGCGTGCCCGCCGCCGCGCCGATGTCCAGGCCTTGGTGGTTCGTGGAAGCGCCCGCTGTGGGGGCGTCCCGGTTGCCGAAATTGGAGGTGATGTATGTACTGTCCGTGGGCCAGATCAGGCTTCCGTTGGAGTAAACGGGCGTCCCGCTGCTCCCGCCGCCGGTGGTCCCAGTGCTACCGCCGGTAACCGTCCCACTGCCCCCGCCGGCAGTCCCGCTGCCCTGGGCTGCCTGCTGGGCCGCCCACCAGGCTGCCGCTTCCTGGGCCGCCAGCTGCCGGCTCAGTTCGTCCAGCTGGGCCGCCGTCTCCTCTTCCGCTGCCGCAATGGCGGCATATTCCGCCTGGGCGTCCTCCGCCAGCTGGTCCAGGTTGGCTATCATGGTGTAGGCCGCCTCTACCTGAACGGCCAGCTGCGCCTCCTTCCGGTCCAGCTCCTCCTTGACCTTCTCCTGCTCCAGCTGGATGGCCTCATAGTCCTCCTTGATGGCCGCCACGTCCTCCCGGGTGTCCTGATAGGCCTGTTCCAGCTGGCGGTCGTATTCCATGATGGCCGTCACATCCGCGATCCGGGACAGCAGATCCGACAGGCTCTCCGCCTCAAACAGCACCGCCACGTAGGACAGGGATCCGCTCTCCTCCATTGCCCGCATGCGTATCCGCAGCTGCCGGGATTGGGTCTCCTCCGCCTCCATGGCCTCCGCAAGTTCCTGTTCCTTGTCCTGGATGAGCTCGTCGTACACCTGGATCTGGTCGTTGATAAGCTCGATCTCCTCCCGGTTCAGTTCAATCTGCGCATCCAGAGCCGCTTTCCGGTCGATGAACAGGGCCTTGGACTCGTTGAGCTTGTCCACCGTCTCCTGCTGCTCCAGGATCCTTGCCTCCAGCGCCTCCTTGCGCTCCTGAAGCTCGTCGATCTCCGCCTGGGTCACCGCCGCGCAGGCCGGCGCCAGCCCCACTGCAAAAATCAACACAAACGCCAGCATCCGCCACAAAGCGCCCCTGCGTTTTTTCCCAAAAAACATAGCGTTACACCTTCAGATAGTTCCGTATGGCCAAGGCGCCGCCAAAGGCGCCCACTGCAAACCCCACGCCCAGGTATATGGCCAGCATCGGCCCCATAATGGCGGAAAAAGCCACCGGCGTGAACAGGTTCCCCGCCAGAGGAAACTCCATTACCTTCTGGCAGAGCACATCGTAAATCCCCCACTCCAGTAAAAACGCAATCCCGCCGCCCAGAAGGCCCAGAACCAGGCCCTCCACCACAAACGGCAGCCGGATAAAACCGTTCCCAGCCCCTACCATTTTCATCACGGCAATCTCTTCCCGCCGGGTAAATGTGGCCAGCTTAATGGTGTTGGCCATAATCGCCAGAGAAACCACCAACAGTATCACTATCAGCACTACTGTTACCGCGCTGACCACGTTGCGTACCGTTACAAATCCCTCGGCTATCCTTTCGTATGCCACCACATCCGCAATCCCCGGAATGGCTTTCAGGTCCTCCTTGGTCATCTCTGTCAGGGTGATGTCGTTCAGGTATATTACGTAACGGTTCCGAAATACACTCGCGTCAATGTCTTCAAAGATGCTGTCGTCCTCGTACTGCCCCTTATAGCTTTCCATGGCCTCTTCCCGGGTGACGAAAACCGTATCCCGCACGTTGGGCGTGTTCCGGACGTAGGTTTCCAGGGAGCGGGCCTCCTCCTGGGTCAATGTCTCGTCCACAAAAGCCAGGATCTCGCTCTCCTCTTCCAGATCCCGGATTGCACTGTCCACGTTCAGGGACACCAGAGAAAAGCTCCCCATGATAAGCAGACAGGCTATAATGATCATCACGGAGGCAAAAGAACGGAATCCATGGGAAAAAACGCCCCGCAGCCCCTCTTTCACCAGGTAAAAAAATCTATTGAATCTCATATCCGTAGTAACCGTCCATTCCGTCGCTGATCAGGCATCCGTCGCTCAGGGCAACCACCCGTTTGGACAGGGCATTAACCAGCTCTTTTTCGTGGGTGACTACCAGCACGGTGGTTCCCAGCTCGTTGATCTTCCGCAGGAGCATCATGATCTCCAGGCTCTTAGCCGGGTCCAGGTTTCCCGTGGGCTCGTCGGCAATAATCATGTGGGGGGAATTCACCAGCGCCCGGGCCACCGCCACCCGCTGCTGCTCCCCACCGGAGAGTTCCCGGGGTAAGCGGTCTTCGCAGCCCGTCAGTCCCACCAGTTCCAGCACATACGGTACCCGCTTGCGGATCTCCCGGTTGGTGGCGCCTACCACCCGCATGGCAAAGGCTACGTTCTCGTATACCGTCTTGTCCGCAATCAGCCGGAAGTCCTGGAAAATTACCCCCAGCGTCCGCCGCAGCCGGGGCAGGTTCCGCCGCCGGATGCGCCGCAGGTCGAACCCGTTTACGCTCAGCTGCCCGCCGGTAGCCCGGATCTCCCCCGTCAGGAGCTTGATGATGGTAGTCTTGCCCGAGCCGGAAGGGCCCACCAGAAACACGAATTCCCCGTCTTCAATGGTCAGGTCTATGTCCCGCAGTACTTCTTTCCGGGTGCCGGGGTATGTCATTTTTACGTCCTTCAGAATAACCATGTATGTATCTCCGAACAATCTCCTCCCTCTCAAAACTCCGTGTTCTGAGAGTTTAGGTATTTCTTCACCATCAGCGCAACTTTGAAAACAATGGCGTGGTCAAATTCACGCAGATCCAGTCCCGTAAGCTTTTTAATCTTCTCCAGCCGGTAAACCAGGGTGTTCCGGTGGACAAACAGTTTCCGGGACGTCTCGGACACATTCAGGTTGTTCTCAAAGAATTTGTTGATGGTGTAAAGCGTCTCCTGGTCCAGGGCCTCAATGGGGTTCTTCTTGAAGACCTCGCTCAGGAACATCTCGCACAGGGTAGTGGGAAGCTGGTAGATCAGCCGTCCAATGCCCAGGTTGTCGTAGTGGATGATGGACTTCTCCGTATCAAAGACCTTCCCCACCTCAATGGCCACCTGGGCCTCCTTATAGCGCTCGGCCAGCTCCCGAAGGTGCCGGGCTGTGGTGCCGATCCCCACCACGCACCGGGCGTTCAGCTCCGTCTTCAGGGTAGACTCAATGGCCGCTGCCACCTCGTAGGTCTCTTTGGTGTCCTGGGCGCTGGTCAGCTCCTTGATGAGCACCACGTCCGTCTCGTTGATGCTCAGCACAAAATCCCGCTGCCGGTCCGGGAACATGTTGGAAATGGTCTCCACCGCCGCCATGTCCGCCCGCTCCGTCTGGCGTACCAGAATCACGCCCCGGGGTACGTCCGCCGTAAAGTGCAGCTCCTTGGCCCGTACGTATATGTCCCCCGGCAGGATGTTGTCCGATATGATGTTCTTTACAAAGGTGGCCTTGTTGTGTTTCTCCTCGTAGTTCATCTTGGCTTCCTGGAAGGCAACCGCCGCCAGGATGCACACACAGCGGGCCGACGCATCCCGGCCGTCCACAAATACCGCGTAGTCCAGCCGAGTCCCCACGCCTCCCACCGGTTTATACGTGCGGACGTTGGAGGTAAACACCTGATCCGGGTAGTCGCTCAGAACCCCGTGGAAGTCCTCCAGCCGGGAACCGATCATCCCCAGCTCGCTGCAGGCAACTACAAACCCCTGGTCGTCCACCACGCCCATGCAGCGGTCCGTGGCGTCCTTCATCTGGATGATGATGCTCTGAAATATCCTGCTTGACATCGGTCTGCCTCCCCATCTTTCGTCCCACAAGTATCAAAAACCAAGCCCTGTTTTTATTTATTTTATATAATAATCGATCTCTGTGCAAAATTCAATATGTATTTGTTTGTATTTTGTAAATTCTCTTAACTTTTATTCCATTGCCAGTGGTTTTCCATGAAACATCCACAACAAATTTGTGACAAATACCTGCAAAAATTGACAGGAGGGGAAAAAACGCTTTCGTCATTTCGACAAGAACCCTGGTAAAACCCGTTCCAGCTCCTCCGGGGTCAACAGCCGGTACTCCCCGGGAGCCAGGCTCTCGTCCAGCCACAGGCCGCCAATACGCAGTCGGGTAAGCGCCGTCACCGGCATGTTCCGGGCCGCCAGCATGCGCTTGACCTGGTGGTATTTCCCCTCAAACACCTCTACCCGCACCAGCGACTCGGATACGGGTTCCAGCCGTGCCGGCAAACACTGGGTGCCGTCCCGCAAAACCAGCCCGGCGGCAAAGGCTTCTACATCCTCCTGCCGGGGGGCGCCCCGGACCTGCGCCTGGTACAGCTTCGGCACCCGGCTTTTGGGCGATAGCACCCGGTGAGCAAACGCCCCGTCATCGGTCAGCAGCAAAAGCCCCCGGGTATCCCGGTCCAGCCGCCCTACCGGGAATAGGCCCCGGCGCCGCCAGGGTTCCGGCATCAGATCCAGCACCGTGGGCCGGCGCGGGTCCCGGGTGGCCGACAGCAGCCCCGCCGGCTTGTGCAGCATCACGTATAGATGCCCCGGCCCGGCCATGTCCTCCCCCTCCACCGTCACCCGTACCTGCCCCGGGTCAAACCGGGCCGCCGGGTCGGTGACCGGCCGGCCGTCTACTGCCACGGTACCGCGGCGTATCCGGTCCCGTGCTTGGCTGCGGGAACACGCGCCGGTATCGGCGATGATCTTGTCTAACCGGACAAGCGGCATATTCGTCCTCTCCCTCCCATAGGATATCCCGGGGGTGACAGCGATGATGCAAACCAACCGTACAAGGCGGCGTGCCGCCGGCGGAATCGTCCTGCTGGGCGTCGTGGCCGCCGGTGTGATCCTGCTGGCCGGCGTCCTGGGCCGGTGCAGCGCCGAGACCCAGGGCAGCCGGGTCAAAACCAACGAGGACCGGGTGGAGTACCTGCAGGAGCTGGGCTGGGAGGTTAACCCGGAACCTCTCTCAGAACAGACCGTCCTGCTCCCGGAAGAATTTCCCCAGGTTCTGGCGGAGTACAACGATCTGCAGCTCCGGCAGGGATTCGATCTGACGCTCTACGCGGGAAAGGAGGCTACGGTCTACCTGTACCAGGTCCTCAACTATCCCTCGGAGGATACGGTCTGCTGCTGTCTCTACGTATGGAAAAACCGGGTTATCGGCGGAGACATCCATTCCACGTCCTTCACTGGTTTCATGACGGGGCTCCGCTGACAATAAAATGGCTGGCAGCATGAGCTGTCAGCCATTTTATCCTTAAGGTGACTTACTCGTTGATGGCAACGACCACGCCGGAACCCACGGTCCGGCCACCCTCACGAATGGCGAAGCGCAGGCCGGTCTCAATGGCGATGGGGGTGATCAGTTCCACGTCCATGTCCACGTTGTCGCCGGGCATGCACATCTCCACGCCCTCGGGCAGGGTGATGACGCCGGTCACGTCGGTGGTGCGGAAGTAGAACTGGGGCCGGTAGTTGTTGAAGAACGGGGTGTGACGGCCGCCCTCTTCCTTGGACAGGACGTACACCTGGCCCTTGAACTTGCGCAGGGGCTTGATGGTCTTGGGAGCCGCCAGAACCTGGCCTCTCTCCACTTCCTTCTTGGCAATGCCACGCAGCAGGGTGCCCACGTTGTCGCCGGCCTCGGCGTACTCCAGGGTCTTGTGGAACATCTCGGTGCCGGTGACTACGGTCTCCTTGGTCTCGTCGGACAGGCCCACGATCTCCACCTTGTCGCCGACCTTGACCCGGCCGCGCTCCACACGGCCCGTGGTCACGGTGCCGCGGCCGCTGATGGTGAACACGTCCTCAATGGGCATCAGGAAGGGCTGGTCCGCCTTCCGCTCGGGGGTCTTGATCCAGGTGTCAACCGCGTCCATCAGCTCCCAAATGCACTCGTACTCGGGGGCGTGGGGATCCTTGGACTCGGAGGCCAGGGCGTTCAGGGCGGAACCCTTGATGATGGGGGTGTCATCGCCGGGGAAGTCGTACTTGTCCAGCAGCTCCCGTACTTCCATCTCCACCAGCTCCAGCAGCTCGGGGTCGTCCACCTGGTCGCACTTGTTCAGGAATACCACGATATAGGGCACGTTCACCTGGCGGGCCAGGAGCAGGTGCTCACGGGTCTGGGCCATGGGGCCGTCGGAGGCCGCGATGACCAGGATGCCGCCGTCCATCTGGGCGGCGCCGGTGATCATGTTCTTGATATAGTCGGCGTGGCCCGGGCAGTCAACGTGGGCGTAGTGACGGGCAGCCGTCTGGTACTCCACGTGGGCGGTGTTGATGGTAATGCCGCGCTCCCGCTCTTCGGGGGCCTTGTCGATGGAAGCGTAGTCCACAAAGTCCGCGGCTTCGGGGTCGGCCAGCGCCAGGACCTTGGTGATGGCGGCGGTGAGAGTGGTCTTGCCATGGTCAATGTGGCCGATGGTGCCGATATTCACATGGGGCTTGGTGCGGTTGAACATTTGCTTAGCCATGGAAACATCCTCCTTAAATTTGAAAAAACTTTTTAATTTTCCTTATCTTACAGGAATTGCTTTGTTTTTGCAACAGGAAAATCAGCGGCTGCCTTTCCGGCCGATGACTTCCTCCTGAATGCTCTTGGGCAGCTCCACGTAGCAGCTGGGTTCCATGCTGTAATTGGCCCGCCCCTGGGTCCGGCTGCGCAGGTCCGTGGAATACCCGAACATGGCCGCCAGAGGTACGTTGGCGGTGATAATGGCCGCCCCGTTGCGCAGCTCCGTGCCGGCGATCTGGCCCCGGCGGGCGTTCAGATCCCCGATTACGTCGCCCATATAGCCGTCCGGTGTGGTCACCACCACTTTCATGATGGGTTCCAGCAGCACCGGATCCGCCTTGGCGCAGGCCTCCTTGAAAGCCATGCTCCCGCAGATCTTGAAGGCCATCTCGCTGGAGTCCACCTCGTGGTACGCGCCGTCCAGAAGGGTGACTTTCACGTCCCCCACCTGGTAGCCCGCCAAAACACCCGAGAGCATAGCTCCCTGGATGCCCTGGTCCACGCTGGGCATATATTCCTTGGGGATCGCCCCGCCCGTGATCTCGGTGACGAATTCATAACCCTTGCCCTCGTTGGGCTCGATCTTGATCTTCGCCTGGGCAAACTGCCCCTTGCCGCCCGTCTGCCGGGCGTAACGCATGTCCGTGACGGCCTCCCGCCGGATGGTCTCCTTGTAGGATACCTGGGGTTTGCCTACGTTGGCTTCCACCTTGAACTCCCGCAGCAGCCGGTCTACTATGATCTCCAGATGCAGCTCGCCCATCCCTGCGATGATGGTCTGCCCCGTCTCCTCGTCCGTGTAGGTCTTGAAGGTGGGGTCCTCCTCGCTGAGCTTGGCCAGCGCCAGAGTCATCTTCTCCTGGCCCGCCTTGGTTTTGGGCTCGATGGCCACCCGGATGACCGGCTCCGGAAATTCCATGGATTCCAGTACCACCGGCAGCTTCTCGTCGCAGAGAGTATCGCCCGTACGGGTGTTTTTCAGTCCTACCACCGCGGCGATGTCCCCGGCGTATACCGCGTCGATGTCCTCCCGGTGGTTGGCGTGCATGTGCAGGATCCGGCCGATCCGCTCCCGCTGCCCCCGCACCGCGTTGTAGGCCACCTTCCCCGATTCCTGGGTCCCGGAATACACCCGGATGAACGTCAGCCGTCCCACAAACGGGTCCGTCATGATCTTAAACGCCAGGGCCGCAAAGGGGCCGTCGTCGTCCTCGGTGAGGGTCACTTCCTCGTCCGTCTTGGGGTTCATGGCCACCACCGGCGGGATGTCCAGGGGAGAGGGCATATACTCCACCACCGCGTCCAGCAGCTTCTGCACGCCCTTGTTCTTGTAGGACGTGCCGCAGACTACCGGCACTACGTGGCCGCTCACCGTCGCCTGGCGCAGCACCTGGCGGATCCGCGCCGCGGGGATCTCCTCCCCTTCCAGGTACATCTCGGCCAGCTCGTCGTCGAACAGGGATACCGCGTCTATGAGTTTCTCCCGGTACTCCTCCGCCAGAGCGCGCATGTCCTCCGGGATCTCCTCCACCCGCATGTCCTTACCCAGGTCATCGTAGTACATCACCGCGTCCATCTCCACCAGGTCGATGATCCCGCGGAAATCCGCCTCCGCCCCAATGGGCAGCTGGATGGGCACGGCGTTGGCTTTCAGCCGCTCGTCGATCATGCTCAGCACGTTGAAAAAGTCGGCGCCTACGATGTCCATCTTGTTGACGTAGATCATCCGCGGAACGTTGTAGTGGTCCGCCTGCCGCCAAACGGTCTCCGTCTGGGGCTCTACGCCGCCTTTGGCGCACAGAACCGTCACACAGCCGTCCAGCACCCGCAGGCACCGCTCCACCTCCGCCGTGAAATCCACGTGGCCCGGGGTGTCGATGATGTTAATGCGGGTGTCCTTCCAGAAACAGGTGGTGGCCGCGCTGGTGATGGTAATGCCCCGCTCCTGCTCCTGCTCCATCCAGTCCATGGTGGCGTTGCCCTCGTGGGTCTCACCCAGCTTGTAGTTCACGCCCGTGTAGAACAGGATGCGCTCCGTGGTGGTGGTCTTGCCGGCGTCGATGTGGGCCATGATGCCGATATTTCTTGTTTTCTCTAAGGGATACGATCTGGGCATAAAAACTCAACCTTTTGCCGGCTATTACCAGCGGTAGTGGGCGAAAGCCTTGTTGGACTCCGCCATCTTGTGTGTGTCCTCGCGCTTCTTCACGGAGGCGCCGGTGTTGTTCACGGCGTCCATGATCTCGTTGGCCAGGCGTTCCTTCATGGTCTTCTCGCCGCGCTTGCGGGAGTACCCCACCAGCCAGCGGAGACCAAGGGTCTGCCGCCGCTCGGCCCGGACCTCAATGGGCACCTGGTACGTGGCGCCGCCCACCCGGCGGGCCTTTACCTCCAGCGAGGGCATGATGTTGTTCAGAGCCTCGGTGAATACCTCCTGGGGATTCCGGCCGAGCTTCTTCTCAATGATCTCAAAGGCGTCGTAGACCACCTTCTGGGCCACGCCTTTTTTGCCGTCCAGCATGACACCGTTGATGAGCTTGGTCACCAGCACGCTGTTGTATACCGGATCCGGCAAGATTTCTCTCTTGGGAACGTTACCTCTTCTGGGCACTGTACTTCCCTCCTTCATTATGAAATGATCTCAAAGGTACTCGACGGCCGGCGGCCGCCGCTGTGCCCCACAAGGTTACTTTATACATAACCAACAGGGCACCTGTTGGGGCAGTGCTTACTTCTTGCCCGCCTTGGGTCTCTTCGCGCCGTACTTGCTGCGTCCCTGACGCCGTCCGTCCACGCCCTGGGAGTCCAGGGTGCCGCGGATGATGTGGTAACGCACGCCGGGCAGGTCCTTCACACGGCCGCCGCGGATCATTACCACCGAGTGCTCCTGCAGGTTGTGCCCCACTCCCGGGATATACGCCGTCACTTCGTATCCGTTGGTAAGACGCACACGGGCGATCTTCCGCAGGGCGGAGTTGGGCTTCTTGGGGGTGGAGGTACGCACAGCCGTGCATACGCCGCGCTTCTGGGGGGAGGACAGGTCGGTCTCCCGGTTCTTCAGGGTGTTCAGTCCCTTCTGCATGGCCGGAGACGTGGATTTGTACGTCACCTGCTCCCGTCCCTTTCTGACGAGCTGGTTAAAAGTGGGCATGATTTTCCTCCTTTCTCTGGTATGTTTTTCCTCGTGAGCGCATCAGCCCACGCAACTCGAAATTGTAGCATAATGCACAAGAATAGTCAAGATTTTTTTACGCAGCTCCGGGGCATGGTATCCATGCCCCGGAGCCCGTTTCACAGCGCGTTGGTCAGCTTCATCAGGCTGGACAGATCCACGTAGTTGGCCTCGTCCTCCACCTCGTCGTCGGTCTTCATCTGGAAGTCCCGGTAGACCTCCAGGCCCGAACCGGCGGGGATGAGCTTGCCGATGATCACGTTTTCCTTCAGCCCCACCAGATGGTCCACTTTCCCCTTGATGGCCGCCTCGGTGAGCACCTTGGTGGTCTCCTGGAAGGATGCGGCGGACAGGAAGCTCTCCGTGGCCAGGGAGGCCTTGGTGATGCCCATGAGGACCGGCGTGCACGTGGCGTGCACCAGCCCCTCCTCCCCGGCGGCGATCCGCCGGTCCACGGCCCGGTTGGCGTCCTTGAATTCGTTCAGGTCCACCGTGGACCCGGACAGCAGCTCCGTGCTGCCGGCCTCGTCCACCCGCACCTTGCGCATCATCTGGCGCACAATGACCTCGATGTGCTTGTTGTTGATGTCCACGCCCTGCTGCCGGTACACCTTCTGTACCTCCTGCACCAGGTAGTTGCGCACGCCGGGCCGGCCGAATTCGTCGTCGTTGATGCCCCGGATCCGCAGTACGTCGTGGGGGCTCAGCGCGCCCCGGGTCAGCTCCTGCCCGCGGTCCACGTGCTGGCCGGATTCCACCAGAATCCCTGCCGCCGCCGGCACCGTGTACACCCGGGTGTCCCCCTCGGCCTCGTTGGTCACGGTAATGGCCAGCATGTTCTTGCGGGCCTCCTCAATGGACACCGTGCCGCTCACCTCACTGAGAACGGCCATCTTCTTCGGCTTCCGGGCCTCGAACAGCTCCTCTACACGAGGCAGGCCCTGGGTGATGTCGTCTCCGGCGATGCCGCCGGTGTGGAAGGTACGCATGGTCAGCTGGGTGCCCGGCTCGCCGATGGACTGGGCCGCAATGACCCCTACCGCCTCCCCGGCGTTCACCGGCTTGCCGGTGGCCAGGTTCAGGCCGTAGCACTTGGCGCACACGCCGCTGCGGGCTTCGCAGCTGAGAACGCTGCGCACCTTTACGCTGAATATGCCCCGCTCCGCCAAAAACGGCGCGTCCCCGGACGTCAAAAGCGTGTCCGTGCCGAACAGGACCTCCCCTGTGGCCGGGTCTACTACCGGTTCCGCCGGGAACCGGCCGTGAATGGCTTCCCCGTAGGACTGCACGTACTCGTCATACTTGGGGTCCTCCCGGTCGGGATGGAGCACCGCGTTGCCACGGCCGTCAATGGGGGTGGCCGGCACTCCGTCGGCGGTGCCGCAGTCCTCCTCCCGGATGATCACGTCCTGGCTCACGTCCACCATGCGCCGGGTCAGGTACCCGGAGTCCGCCGTACGCAGGGCCGTGTCCGCCAGGCCCTTCCGGGCGCCGCGGGTGGAGATGAAGTACTCCAGTACGCTCAGGCCCTCCCGGAAGTTGGCCTTGATGGGGATCTCGATGGTCTTGCCGGCGGTGTTGGCCATCAGGCCGCGCATCCCCGCCAGCTGGCGGATCTGGTTGGCCGAGCCACGGGCCCCGGAGGTGGCCATCATGTTGATGGGGTTGAACTCGTCCAGGTTCTTCATCAGGGCCCCCGCCACGTCGTTGGTGGTCTTTTCCCACTCGGATACCACCAGGCGGTAGCGCTCCTCGTTGGTGATGAAGCCCCGCTTATACTGCCGCTCGATGTTGATGACCTTTTCCTCGGTCTGGTTGATGAGGATCTTCTTGGCCTCCGGTACCTTCATGTCGGCAATGGAGATGGTGATGCCGCTCTTGGTGGAGTACTTGTACCCCTGGGCCTTTACGTTGTCCAGCACCTCGGCGGAGATGGTAAAGCCGTGCTTGTGGATGCACCGGTCAATGATCTCGCCCAGCTTCTTCTTGTCCACCCGGAAGCTCACCTCATAGTCAAAGGCATGCTCCGGGTCGCTCCGGTCCACAAACCCCAGATCCTGGGGGATGGGCTCGTTGAAGATGATCCGCCCCACGGTGGTGTCCACCAGCCGGTGCTTCTCCACGCCGTCGATGGTCTTGGTCACCCGCACCCGGATGGGGCTGTGCAGGCTCACAGCTCCTTCCTGGTAGGCCATAATAGCCTCGTTGGGGTTGGAGAAGGCCATGCCGGTCCCCTCCTCTTCCCGGATATAGGTCAGGTAGTAAGATCCCAGCACCATGTCCTGGGTGGGGATGGAGTGGGGGTGGCCGTCCTGAGGCCGCAGGAGGTTGTTCACCGACAGCATCAGGATCCGCGCCTCCGCCTGGGCTTCCGCCGACAATGGTACGTGAATAGCCATCTGGTCCCCGTCAAAGTCGGCGTTGTAGGCTGTACACACCAACGGGTGCAGCTTTAGAGCCCGCCCTTCCACCAGCACCGGTTCAAAGGCCTGGATGCCCAGCCGGTGCAGCGTCGGCGCCCGGTTGAGCAGCACGGGGTGCTCCTTGATCACCACGTCCAGGGCGTCCCACACCTCCGGCCGCTGCCGGTCTACCATCTTCTTGGCCGACTTGATGTTGTTGGCCGCCCCGTCTTCCACCAGCTTCTTCATGACAAACGGCCGGAATAGCTCAATAGCCATTTCCTTGGGCACGCCGCACTGGTACATCTTCAGGTCCGGCCCTACCACGATTACCGACCGGCCCGAGTAGTCCACCCGCTTGCCCAGCAGGTTCTGGCGGAACCGCCCCTGTTTGCCCTTGAGCATATCCGACAGGGATTTCAGCGCACGGGAGTTGGCCCCCGTCACCGCCCGGCCCCGCCGGCCGTTGTCGATCAGGCTGTCCACCGCCTCCTGGAGCATCCGCTTCTCGTTGCGCACGATGATGTCCGGCGCGCTCAGCTGGATCAGCCGCTTGAGCCGGTTGTTCCGGTTGATCACCCGCCGGTACAGGTCGTTCAGGTCGCTGGTGGCAAACCGCCCGCCGTCCAGCTGCACCATGGGCCGGATCTCCGGGGGGATCACCGGCAGCACGTCGATGATCATCCACGTGGGGCTGTTGCCCGACTGCCGGAAGGCCTCCACCACCTCCAGGCGCTTGACCAACTTGGCCTTCTTCTGCCCGCCGGCGTCCTTCAGCTCCTCCCGCAGCTGCCGGGAGAGCTCCTCGCAGTCGATGTCCGCCAGCAGCTTCTTAATGGCCTCCGCCCCCATGCCCGCCTGGAAATCGTCCTCGTACTTCTCCCGCATGTCCCGGTACTCCTTCTCCGTGAGAAGGTCGCACTTCTTTAAAGGCGTCATCCCCGGGTCCGTCACGATGTAGGAGCCGAAATACAGCACCTTCTCCAGAATCCGGGGCGTCAGGTCCAGCAGCAGGCCCATCCGGGAGGGAATCCCCTTGAAGTACCAGATGTGGCTCACAGGCGCCGCCAGCTCAATGTGCCCCATGCGTTCCCGGCGCACCTTGCTCTTGGTAATCTCTACGCCGCACCGGTCGCAGATCTTGCCCTTGTAACGGATCTTCTTGTATTTGCCGCAGTGGCACTCCCAGTCCTTGGTGGGCCCGAAAATCCGCTCGCAGAACAGGCCGTCCCGCTCCGGCTTCAGGGTGCGGTAGTTGATGGTCTCCGGCTTTTTTACCTCGCCGTGGGACCAGGAGCGGATCATATCAGGAGAAGCGATACCAATCTTGATAGCGTCAAACGGTGTGTAGCTCATGGGTTATTCCTCCTCCTCGTCCATGTCCTCGTCCAGGCCGTCATCCAGGCCGTCGGGCTCGTCATCGCCGTACCCGTCCTCGTCCCCCTCGGACAGCTCCAGTTCAAACCCGGCTCCCTCCAGCTCCTCGTCGCTGGCCCGGTACTCGTCCCGGATGCCCGGGATGTAATCGTCCTCGTCGTCGTCCTTGAGCTCGATCTCCGCCCCGTCCTTGTCCAGCACCCGCACGTCCAGGCACAGAGACTGCAGCTCCTTGACCAGCACCTTGAAGGATTCCGGCACCCCCGGCTGGGGAATGTTGTGGCCCTTGACGATGCTCTCGTAGGTCCGCACACGGCCAGTCACGTCATCGGACTTCACCGTGAGGATCTCCTGGAGGGTGTAGGCCGCGCCGTAGGCCTCCAGAGCCCAAACCTCCATCTCCCCGAAACGCTGGCCGCCGAACTGGGCCTTGCCGCCCAGAGGCTGCTGCGTCACCAGGCTGTACGGGCCGGTGGACCGGGCGTGGATCTTGTCGTCCACCAGGTGGTGCAGCTTCAGGAAGTAGACCCAGCCAACGGTCACGTCGTTGTCAAACCGCTCGCCGGTGCGGCCGTCGTAGAGCACGCTCTTGCCGTCCTCCCGGAGCCCCGCCTGCCGCAGCGTGTCCCGGATGGCCGTCTCATTGGCTCCATTGAATATAGGAGTGGCCACCTTCCAGCCAAGGGCTTGGGCTGCGTACCCCAGGTGTACCTCCAGCACCTGCCCTATGTTCATTCGGGACGGTACGCCCAGGGGGTTTAGGACGATATCCAGAGGCGTGCCGTCCGGCAGGTACGGCATGTCCTCCCGGGGCATGATGCGGCTGACCACGCCCTTGTTGCCGTGGCGGCCGGCCATCTTGTCGCCCACGCTGATCTTCCGCTTCTGGGCGATGTACACCCGCACCACCTGGTTGACGCCGGGGGACATCTCGTCCCCCGCCTCCCGGGTAAAGACCTTCACATCCACAATGATGCCGCTCTCCCCGTGGGGCACCTTCAGAGAGGTATCCCGCACCTCCCGGGCCTTCTCGCCGAATATGGCCCGCAGGAGGCGCTCCTCCGCCGTCAGGTCCGTCTCGCCCTTGGGCGTCACCTTGCCCACCAGGATGTCCCCCGAGCGCACCTCCGCGCCCACGGAGATGATCCCCCGCTCGTCCAGGTATTTCAGCGCGTCGTCCCCCACGCCGGGGATGTCCCGGGTGATCTCCTCGGGCCCCAGCTTGGTGTCTCGGGCATCGCACTCGTACTCCTCCACATGGATGGAGGTGAATACGTCATCCATCACCAGCCGCTCGTTGAGCAGCACGGCGTCCTCGTAGTTGTAGCCTTCCCAGGTCATGAAGCCCACCAGCACGTTCTTGCCCAGGCTGATCTCCCCCTGGTCTGTGGAGGGCCCGTCGGCAATCACGTCCCCGGCCCGCACCCGATCCCCTACCTTCACAATGGGGCGCTGGTTAAAGCAGGTGCCCTGGTTGCTGCGGGCAAACTTGATCAGCCGGTAGTCTTTCGCCTCCCCGCTGTCGTAGCGGATGGCGATGTTGGTGCCGCTGACCCGGGAGACCGTCCCGTCCCCCTCCGCCAGAACCACCACGCCCGAGTCCACCGCGCACTTGTGCTCGATGCCCGTGGCCACAATGGGCTGCTGGGTCACCATGAGCGGCACGGCCTGGCGCTGCATGTTGGCGCCCATCAGGGCCCGGTTGGCGTCGTCGTTTTCCAAAAACGGAATCATGGCCGTGGCGATGGAAATCATCATCCGGGGGGATACGTCCATATAGTCCACCCGGTCCCGGTCCACTTCGATGATCTCGTCCCGGTGCCGGCAGGTGACCCGGGCGCTGGCCAGCCGCCCCTCCTCGTCCAGGGGCTCGGTGGCCATGGCCACCACGTACTGGTCCTCTACGTCCGCGGTCATATATTCCACTTCGTCGGTGACCCGGCCCGTGGCCTTGTCAATCCGGCGGAAAGGCGTAATCAGGAACCCGTACTCATCCACCCGGGCATAGGAGGCCAGGTAGTTGATCAGGCCGATGTTGGGGCCTTCCGGCGTCTCAATGGGGCACAGGCGGCCGTAATGGCTGTAATGCACGTCCCGTACGTCGAAGTTGGCCCGTTCCCGGCTCAGGCCCCCGGGGCCCAGGGCCGAGATGCGCCGCTTGTGGGTCAGCTCCGCCAGAGGGTTGGTCTGATCCATGAACTGGCTCAGAGGGGAGGAGCCGAAGAATTCCTTGATGGCCGCCGTCACCGGCCGGATGTTAATCAGGCTCTGGGGCGTCACAATGTCCAGGTCCTGGAGGGTCATGCGCTCCCGGATCACCCGTTCCATGCGGGAAAAGCCAATGCGGAACTGGTTTTGCAGAAGCTCGCCTACGCTGCGCACCCGGCGGTTGCCCAGGTGGTCGATGTCGTCCGGCTCGCCCACGCCGTGGGCCAGGGCGCACAGGTAGTTGGCCGCAGAGAAGATGTCGTCGCAGATCACGTGCTTGGGGATCAGCAGGTCCACGTTCTCCCGCAGGGCCTCTTTCAGCTCGTCGCCGGCGTACTTCTCCATATACTGCTGCAGCAGGATCAGGCGCACCTTCTCCCGCAGGCCCAGCTCCTCCCGGATGATCCGGCGGTTCTCCGCCTCATCCTCGGCAAAATGCAGGAAGCACGCCGGATCCACCATGCCGTTGGTGAACACCTTCACCGTCTCGCCGTTTTCCATGGCCAAGGTCACGGACACCACGCCCCGGTCCTCCAGCAGGCGCACCTTCTCCCGGGTGAGCAGCTCCTCCGCCTCGGCAATGACCTCGCCGGTGAGGGGGTCCGCCGCGGGCTCCGCCAGCCGGAACCCCACCACCCGGGGGTACAGGGCCAGCTTCTTGTTGAATTTATACCGGCCTACGTTGGAAATGTCGTACCGCCGGTGGTCGAAAAATAGGTTGTCCAGCAGGGTCTCGGTGCTCTCCACCGTGGGGGGGTCGCCCGGGCGCAGTTTTTTGTAGATCTCCAGCATGCACTCTTCCCGGGTGATGCAGGTATCCCGCTCCAGAGTATTCACCAGGCGCTTGTCCTTGCCGAACAGCTCCAGCAGCGCCTCAGAGGTCACCGCACCCCCGGTGGGGTTGGCCAGGGCGCTCAGCCAGGTGTGGGGCTTATCCTCCCGGTACGCCCCCAGGGCCTTGAGCAGCAGGGTCACGGGGATCTTCCGGTTCTTGTCAATGCGCACGTAAAACAGATCGTTCAGATCCGTTTCGTACTCCAGCCACGCCCCGTGGTAGGGGATAATGGTGGTGCCGTAGATGGAGCTGTTGGTTTTATCCGTCTTCCGGTCAAAATAGATGCCCGGGGACCGGACGATCTGGGAGACGATGACCCGCTCGGCGCCGTTGATGATAAAGGTGCCTCCGGCCGTCATCAGGGGGAAGTCCCCCATAAAGATCTCCTGCTCCTTGATCTCCTCCGTCTCCCGGTTGCGCAGGCGCACCCCCACTTTCAGCGGCGCGGCATAGGTGGCGTCCCGGGCCTTGCACTCCTCCTCGGAGTACTTGGGGGGTTCGTTCATGGAGTAGTCCACAAAAGACAGCTCCAGGTTCCCGGAATAGTCCGTGACCGCGGCCACGTCCCGGAATACCTCCCGCAGCCCCTGCTCCAGGAACCACTTGTAGGAGTTCTTCTGGATCTCCAGCAGATTGGGCATCTCCTGGATCTCCTCCGAGCGGGCAAAGCTCTTTCTGATGGTCCTTCCGTAGATTACATCCTTGGGCATGTGCCGATTCTCCTTTTCTTCCCGCGGGACGTCCCCGCCGCCGCGTGGCAGTATGTCCTCCTCCAGGAGGACGCCGGACCGGAAACCGCCGCTTTGAAACACCCGGCACGGTGGATAAATTTCCAGCCGCCCCGTTGATTTTCTTACGGCAATCTGTTACAATAACGACAGTATGAAACTGGTGGATTTTGCGCAGAGTCTGCGCATAGCAATTCATTATATCAACCGGCTCTTGACATGTCAAGGGCATTTTTTGTTTTTGGGGAGAAAATGGGACCTTTTTTGATCTTGGCGGCGCTGCTTGTGCTGGCGCTGCTTCTCATGTGGAGCGAGGGACTGCTCCGGCGCCTGCAGCGCTGTCTGCCGGCGGCCGGGGCGCTGATGCTGGCTTTTGGGGCACGGTTGCTGGTCTTTTCCCGACCCGCCTCGGAGGCCGGCGCCTCGCTTCTGGCCTGTGGGGAGTATCTGTGCCAGAGGGGAGGGTTTTTTGCCCTGGCGGAGAGCCCCCTCCCCCTGTCCCTGCCTTTGCAGGCCCTGCTGCTGATCCCCGCCGGGCTGGGGCTGGGGCCGGAGGCGGTTCGGGCCCTGCTGGTCTTTGCCGACGTCGTGACCGCCTGGGGGCTTATGCGTTTTGCCGCCGTGTACACGCCCTCCCCCTCCCGGCGACTGGCGGTGTTCCTCGGCGCTCTGCTTCTGCCCTCGGGGGTCCTGGGCGGCGCCGGCGCTGCCTCCGGCGCCTGCCTTTGGTGCCTGCCCCTGGTGCTGTCGGCCAAAGCCGCCGCAGAGGGGCGTCCTTGCCCCGCCGCCCTCTGGTTCGGTCTGGCCGCTGCGCTGGACCTGCGGGCTTTGTGTCTGGCGCCCCTTCTGCTGTCGTTCCCCCGGTCCGCCAGGCCGGGCGTCCTGGCCGCCGGCGTAGGAGCCTATCTGGCCGCCCATTTCCCCGCCATCCTGGCCGGGCGGGACCCAGCCCGCACCTTGCCGTTTTACCCGTCTCTGGCCCAGCGGTTTCAGGGAAATGCCTTCCAGGGTACGCCGGGATTGTACTGCCTGCCGGGGATAGCCCTGCATCCCCTGGCCGGTACGGCTATTTTTCTGGTCCTGGCAGCCGCCCTGCTGTGGTGGCTGCGCCGCCTGTCCAGGCCCGGCAGCCGCCGGGTCAGGCCGGGAGCCGCGGCTTTTCTGGCCGGAGCGGCGGGCCTGCTCCTGCCTTTTCTGGGGCCGGGCAGCCTGCTGCCGGCGGAGCTCTTCGCCCTGATCCCCGCCTGTGTGTCCAT
>CALWYY010000024.1 GCA_944385885.1 uncultured Oscillospiraceae bacterium
GGACACCGCGGGAAGCAGGCCGGCCAGCCCCGAGCGGGGCAGTTTCCGGGCCTGGGCGGCCTTGGTTCCATTGGTGACGGCATATTGCCGCACCCGGCCGCGAAGGGCCGCCACCAGCTCCCCGGCGTTGTCGTGGAAGCACACCGTATCCCCCAGGCGGAGCTGATACTCCCGGTTGAACGGGGCGGCTATGGCCTGGTCGATGCCGTGGTTGGAGAAAAACTCCAGGAACCGGCCCTCCAGCACCTGGGGCTTGCTGAGCTCCCCCCGCTCCAGCCGCTGCCAATATCTCTGGTTGACGGCGGAATACTCCTCCAGCATCCCGTCCGTGCACTCCCCCAGCCCAAACTGGGAAAAGCAGGCCCGGATGGCGAATTTTTCCGCCTCCTGAAAATTCAAAAGCGTGCCGTCCACGTCCCACAGAAGAACTTTGATCTTTCCCATAGGCCTCCCTGCATTGCGCCGAACGCGGCACGAGAATGTCTCCTTCTCCTGAAGCTGTTCTCCGCTTTCTCTGCGCGTCTACTAAAGTTCCATTTTCACTCCCTGGGCACACCAATGTATTGTATCATATTTATGTTTTTTTGTATAGATTTGTTTCCTCTTTTTCCCTTTTTGCCGTCTTTCTTTGTTTTCCAGCAGCGAAGGCCGCGCTTTTAAAATCCGTAAGGCCAGCCATCCACGGCATGCGGCGCTGGCAGTCCACGCGCCTCCTGGCGCCCCGGAAAGGCCGGAGCCATCGGCGGGCAGATGTAGAAAGACAGGGGAGGCCTTAGTCTCCCCTGTCTTGTCATCCAAAATTCCCTGGCCTTACCGGCGTCCCTTTCTCCCCCGGAACCGGAAGGAGAACAGTTCCTGGCCCCGGAGAACCCGGACGATCAGCAGCGCCCCCGCGCCGATCACCGCCAGCGCCAGAAATACAAAGCCCGCGATCAGCCAGCCCCGGCCGCCGGAGCCGCTCTCCTGCCCTGAGTCCGTCTGGCTGCCGGCGGGGATCGGCTGGGTGGTCCGGTAGCCGCAGACAGAGCACACCCCATCCTGCAGGCCGTCCTCCCGGCTGGTGGGTTCCTTCACCACCGTCCAGACAAAGCTGTGGTAATCCTCGTCCTGATGCAAACCGCACTCACATTCGTGCCAATGGGATACATCGTTATACTTCCACTCCATGCCGAAATCATGGACGTGCTCTTCCTTCGTGAAGGTCACCGCCACCAGATCGGAGTACACGGGGGAGCTCTCCTCCCCGTCCTTGACGCTGGTTACGGCCACACAGTAGTACATGGTCCCCTCCGTCCGGGCCGGGGTGTAGCTGCTGCGCTCCGCTCCCTGGATGGCGGAGATGGTGGAGATGTCGTTCTGGGCCGTGCAGTACCACTGGTAGGTCAGATTGCCTCCGTCGGTAACCGCCGCCATAACGGTAAGGGTGAAGCTGAGATTTTCCTCCAGCCCCATCTCCCCGCCCGTGGGCTGCCGGGTGATGGTAGGTTCCTTCAGCTCCGCCTGGCGCACGGTAATAAGCGCTGCGGCGGAGTCCGTCTCCCCGCCGGGCCCCGTGAACCGGCAGATCACCTTCCAGCCGTTCAGATCAAAGGGGATGTTGGTCAGCGTTAGGGTATCCGTGTCGCCGCCGGCAATCCCCAGGGTGGGAAATGCGCCGGTGACGTTGGCGTATGTATACGACCGGGTGCCGTCGCCGCTGACGAAACGCCAGGTGTACGTCTCGGTGTTATCCGCCCGGGCGATAAACAGAGCCCGCCCGCCCTCCGTCACCGTCTCCCCCGTGGGGTTTTTTGTAATGACCGGCGCCGGCACTGCCGTGGGGCTGGGAGTGGGCGTGGGCGAAAGCGTGGGGCTGGGAGTGGGCGTGGGCGAAGGCGTGGGGCTGGGAGTGGGCGTGGGGGTTGCCCCGGCCGTCACCGTCACCCAGCACACCGTAGTGCTCGCCGCGCCGTAGGGGTTGACCACCTGGCAGTAGAATCCCAGGCCGTTGTACTCCGGCCGGGCGGGGATCGACAGAGTGGGACCCGTGTTGCCCGTGAGCTCTCCGGTGGTGGTGTACCACTGGTAGGAAAGCTGTTCCCCGGAGGCAGAGCAGGCCAGCTGGATGGTTTCTCCCTCCCGGACGGTAATGGTAGACGGAATGTCCTGGGTGATGGCCGGGCCGGCCTTCACGCTCAGATAGCAGGTAGTGGAATCCACGGAACCGTCGCCGTTGGTCACCCGGCAGAAAAAGCCCATGCCATTGGCTTTTTCATCCGGCACCATGGTAAGGCTGGAGCCCTCCTCCCCGGCCAGCAGGCCCTGGGTGCTGTACCACTGAAAGGTAAGGTTCTCTCCCTGGGCTTCAATACGCAGTGTTATGCTCTGCCCCGAAACCACGGCGGCGGCAGCGTCCAGGTCCCGCGTAATCACCGGCGCGGCCGCCGCCGCCGGAAGGGTCAGCGCCATCACCAGCAGGCATACCAGCAAAAGCAGCCGCCAGCAGCCGGTCTTCTTTCTATACGTCAAATACACAGCTTTTCCTCCTGTGGGAACTCAAAGAGGTTTGTTGCTCCATACATATCGTGCCTGATTGTAGCAGAATGGCGGGAAAAATGCAACCAGGCTCCGGTTGCGTGTTCCAACGCCCCCGATAAACAGACGTTTATCGAGGGCGTTTTGTTCGCCTTTTCCGAAAATCAGCCCAGCTGCTTCAGAGAGGCCTCCAGGTTCGCCAGCAGCACCTCCAGTTTCTCCGCCCGTTCCCGCTCGGCACGGACCACGGACTCCGGCGCCCGGGAGACGAAGTTGGTGTTGGCCAGTTTCCGCCGCTGGTTCTCCAGGAATCCCCGGTTTTTCTCAATCTCCCGGTTCAGGCGCTCCCGCTCCTGATCCAGATCCACCAGCTCGCTCATGGGCATGAAGCACCGGGCGCTGCGGGTCACCACCCCTGCCATCCCCTCCGCCCCGTCGGGAGCCAGACGGCTGACGGTAACCTCGCTGGCATACGCCAGACGCCGCAGGTAGTCCCGGCCCGCCTCAAACGCCCCACCGTCGTCCGTGACGATAAACAGCCGGGTCTTTCGGGCTGGCGGTACGTTCATCTCGCTCCGGCGGCTGCGGATGGCCCGGATCATCTCCATGACCTCCTCAAAAGACGCCTCCTCCTGGGCAAAATCCAGCTCCGCCCGCCAGCCCGGGTAGGGCTGGACCATCAGAGCCGTCCCCTGGTGGGGCAGCGCCTGGTAAATCTCTTCCGTAATAAACGGCATGAAGGGGTGCAGCAGCTTCAGCGTCTCCGTGAGCACGTACAGCAGCACTCGCTCCGCCTGTTCCCGGGCCGCCGGGTCCTCCCCGTTCAGGCGGGTCTTGGTCAGCTCAATGTACCAGTCGCAGTAGCTGTCCCAAATAAAATCGTAGATCTTCTGCGCGGCGATGCCCAGCTCGTATTTCTCCAGATTCTCCCCCACCTCCCGGGCCAGGGCATTGAATTTAGACAGGATCCATCTGTCTTCCAGCTCCAGCGTCTCAGGCAGGCGGTTATCCTCCACCGTCAGGTTCATCATCACAAACCGGGAGGCGTTCCACAGCTTGTTGGCAAAGTTCCGCATGGCCTCGCACCGTTCCGGGAAGAAGCGCATATCGTTGCCGGGGGAATTGCCGGTGATGATGTTAAAGCGCAGGGCGTCCGCCCCGTATTTCTCAATAACCTCCATGGGGTCCACGCCGTTGCCGGCGGATTTGGACATCTTCTTGCCATGGGGGTCCCGGATCAGCCCGTGGATAAGCACCGTCCGGAACGGATACTGCCCCGTGTGCTCGCAGGCGGAGAAGATCATCCGGGCCACCCAGAAGAAGATTATATCGTAGCCCGTGACCAACACATCCGTGGGATAGAAATACGCCAGGTCCTCCGTCTTGTCCGGCCAGCCCAGGGTGGAGAAGGGCCACAGGGCGCTGGAGAACCAGGTGTCCAGCACGTCGGGATCCCGGCGGATGTTCCGGGAATGGCATTTCTCGCACTCCGCCGCGTCCTGGCGGGAGACGGTCATATGCCCGCAGTCCTGGCAGTACCACACCGGGATCTGGTGGCCCCACCACAGCTGCCGGGAGATGCACCAGTCCCTGCAGTTGTACATCCAGTTCAGGTACGTCTTGGCAAAACGGTCCGGGACAAATTTTACGTCCCCCTCCTCCACCACCCGAATGGCCTCCGCCGCCAGCGGCTGCATTTTCACAAACCACTGGTCGCTGGCCAGGGGCTCCACGTCGCTGTGGCAGCGGTAGCAGGTACCCACGTTGTGGACGCAGGGCTCGATGGAGGCCAGGTATCCGCCCTCCTCCAGCTCCTCCACAATGGCTTTCCGGGCCTCATACCGGTCCATGCCGTCCCACTTGTATCCCCCGGTGATCCTTCCCTCCCCATCCAGCATCAGGTATTGGGGCAGGCCATGGCGCTGGCCTACCTCAAAGTCGTTGGGGTCATGGCAGGGGGTAATTTTAACGCAGCCGGTGCCGAACTCCATGTCTGCATGCTCGTCCGCCACGATTGGGATCTCCCGCCCCACCAGCGGCAGAATGCACGTCTTGCCGATTAGATGCCGGTACCGTTCATCCTGGGGGTTCACCGCCACAGCAGCATCCGCCAGCATGGTCTCGGGCCGGGTGGTGGCCACCTCCACGCTGCCGCTGCCGTCGGCCAGGGGATAGCGGATGTGCCAGAAGAACCCGCTCTTCTCCACATATTCCACCTCGGCGTCGGACAGGGCCGTGGTGCAGTGGGGGCACCAGTTGATAATCCGTTTGCCCCGGTATATAAGCCCCTTTTCGTACAGGCTGCAGAAGGCCTCCCGCACCGCCCGGGCGCACTGCTCGTCCATGGTAAAGCGCTGCCGCTGCCAGTCGCAGGAGGAGCCCAGCGTTTTCAGCTGCTCCACAATCCGGTCCCCGTAGTGCTCCTTCCAGTCCCACACCCGCTCCAGGAACTTCTCCCGGCCCAGGTCAAACCGGGTCAGGCCCTCCCGGCGCAGCTCTTCCTCCACCTTGATCTGGGTGGCGATGCCCGCATGGTCGCAGCCCGGAAGCCACAGGGCGCAGTATCCGCTCATGCGCTTCCACCGGGTCAGCACGTCCTGGATGGTCTCGTCAAAGGCATGGCCCAGGTCCAGCTGGCCGGTTACGTTGGGAGGCGGGATCACAATGGTAAAGGGCGTCTTCTCCGGGTCCCGCTCCGCGTGGAACCAGTTGCCGTCCATCCAGTAGCGGTAGATGCGGCTCTCCACCTGTTTGGGATCGTAGGTCTTCGGCAGTTGTTTCATGTCACCCTCCTGTTTCATGCAAAACGCCCCGGGATAAATCCCGGGGCGCAAAAATACGCGGTACCACCCGAGTTCCGCGGAACGCGCCGCGGCACTCCCGTCCTTTAACGGAGACACCCGTCCGCCCCTGCTGTCCGCTCAGGGCGGCGGCTCGGGGGCGACCTTCCGCTCCGGCCCGGCCGAGGCTCGCACCAACCGCCTCTTCTCTGCGCCTGCCGGGAGCGTACTCCTCCCCGTCTCTGCCTTTTCTTATACTGGTTTGGTATTGTATATTACCCGGCCGCTTTTGTCAATAGACCCCTTCGCCCCGTCAGGGCTGGGAGTAATAGGCCAGGTCGTTGTGCGTCATAGACCGGGAAAATACCTGCTCCGTATTGCCGGAACGGATCAGGGCCAGAATTTGGATATGCCCTTTGTACGCCTCCCGCACAATCTCGCTGGAAGAGACAAACCGCCCGTACGTCAGCTCCTTGATCTTGTTTTCATACCGCTTGTACGTCTGCTGAAACACATCGTTTTTTAGGTAGTCGATCATAATGTTGTGGAAGGTAAAGTTCAGGTCCACAAACTTCTCCACGTCCATTTTGGGCGCCAGAAGCAGCGCCTCCTGGCTGTTGACGCACTCGTTGAGCTTGAAGAGCGCCTCCCGGGCCTCCTGGGTGTCCACCGCGCAGGCCAGCATATACGCCGCGTATCCCTCCAGGGCCCGGCGGACCTCGATGGTCTCCTTGATGGTGGCTTTGCTGACCTTCTTTATGGAAAACCCCCGGCTAGGGAAGATCTCGATCAGCCCCTCCATGCTCAGCCGGAGCAAGGCGTCCCGTACCGGCGTGCGGGACATGCCCAACATGGCCGTGGCTTTGGTCTCGGAATACAGCTGCCCATCGGAAAACTCGCCGGATAGGATCTTCTCCTTCAGATAGTCGTATGCTTCATCCTGAAGCCTTCTTATCGTAGCGATAGCGCATCTCTCCCCGGTTCCAACATACATACATGTCATTTTTACACGTCTTTTTTGAAAAGTCAATCATCTGGAACAATTTTCATGTTTTTCCCCCATGCCCCCCGGCGCCGCGGCAAAGGAGCTTTCTCCGGGCCCTGCCGGCTCCGGAGGACCTCTCCTGGAGCAGCGCCGCCGCCGTCAGGATGCACAGCACCCCCAGCGCCTGCCGGAGGGAAACGCTCTCCCGGAAGAAAACGGCTCCCACCGCCGCGGCGAATATGGGCGAGGACGACGTCAGGATGGAGGCCTTCCCCGCCTCCAGGCCGGTCAGGCTGTAGGAAAAAAGGTAATTGGCCCCGTAACCGATCAGCAGCCCCATGGCCAGGCAGATCACCAGGTTCTGCCAGCAGGAGGTCATGGCGGCAAAGGGCCTCTGCTCCGGCCAGGCCGCCAGGGAGCAGGCAAAGGCGATCAGCCAGGAGTAGAAATTGACGGTTTTGGGGGAATAGCCCCTCCCCAGCTCCAGGCGGCTGAAGATACTGTACAGCGCATAGCTAAACCCAGATGCCAAAGCCAGCAGGATCCCCCGTGCCGGGCCGGCCGGGCCGCCCAATGCGCCGGACACCAGGGAACAACCCAGCAGCGCCACTATCATGGCCGTTATCTTAGCCGCCGTCAGCTTCTCCCGAAACAGCAGCCGGGATAAAATCAGCACAAAAAACGGGTATGTCAGGCTCAATGTAGACGTCACCGCCAGAGGAATCACGGTCACTGCCTGAAAATAGAACAAAGCAAAGCAAAACTGCCCTAAAACGCCGCTGCCCAGAAACATCCAAAAATCCCGCGGGTCAATTTTCAGGATTCTCCAGTTCTCCTTAACCGCCGCCGCCAGAAAGGCCACCGCTGCGATACCCGCCCGGGTCATACTGATTTCCTGCGAACTCATGCCGCCCTGGCCCAAAATCCGGGCAAACGAACCTGCGAATCCCACCAGCATCCCGGAGGCGACGGCCGCCGCCGTGTATCGGTTCATCTCTTTATCCCTCCCCGCGGACGGTCCGCGGCTTCTCCCGTTTCCCGCTCAGTCGTCGTCCTCCAGGCTCTCAAAGCCCTTTCCGTACACGCAGCGGGCGTCGCTTATAATGAAAAACGCCTTCTGGTCCGTGGTGCGCACCAGCCGGCGCAGGGCCGTGATCTGCCGGGGCCGGATGACGCACAGGATCACCTGCTTGTCCTGGCCCGACCAGGCCCCCTTCCCCTCCAGGAGGGTGCCGCCGCTGCCCAGCTGGTTGACAATGGCCCGGCGCAGCTCATCGCTGCGCTCCGAGATGATGTAGCACTGCCGGGACGTTGCCGGCCCGTACAGCATCAGGTCCACGATCTTGTTGGTAATAAACGAGCAGATGATGGCGTACATACAGCTTTCGATCTTCCGGAACACCAGGGCGAAGGCCAGGATGATGCACCCCTGGATGGCCATGGAGATCATCCCGAAGTTGATGTAGGCGTACTTCATCCGCAGGAGCCTGGCGGGGATGTCGATCCCGCCGCCCGTGGCTCCGGTGGTGTACACCAGCCCGTAGCCCGCCCCGTACAGCACGCCGCCGTATACCGCCGCCAGCATGGAATCGCTGGTGGCCTGTATGGGCGCCATCGCCAGCAGGTCGATAAACACGGATACCGCCAGCATACAGATCAGCGAATATACCACAAAACGCCGCCCCAGCTTCTTCCACACGATGGCAAACAGCGGGATATTCAGCAAAATGGTGATCACCCCCACCGGCACGTGGATCAGCAGGTTGATGATCTGCCCCACGCCGGTCAGGCTCCCCGAGGGGATGCTGTTGGGGTACATGAAATACTGGAACCCCACTGCGGCGATAAAACTGCCCACAAGAATCTTCCCCAGGTCGAAGGCCACGGCCTTCGCGCTGTACTTCCTGTTTTTCATACCCATCTCTGCGGACGGCCGGCCCCGGCTCCGGGCCGCGCCGCTGCGCAAGCCTCCTTATATGCCATGATAAAATGCGGGCTTCTCCTGAAAACGCCGGAGTTTCCGGCCATCGCGCCCCGCGCCCGGAAGCGCCATATTGCCGGAAACTCCTTTTTGCGGGGCGCCCGGGCCAGCCCGGGCGCCCCTTTCCTGTTACCCGATATGCTTGTGCAAAGGCAGCTGCCGAATCCGTTTGCCGGTGGCATCAAAATAGGCGTTGGCCACCGCTGGGCATACCGGCAGCATGCCCATTTCCCCAATCCCCTTGGCCCCAAACGGTCCAATGGGATCATAGTTGTCTACAAAGATAACCTCCAGCTCCGGCGTATCACCCATCTGGATCATCTTATACTTGGCAAGGGAATCGGTCTTGCTGACCCCTTCCTCCACCAGGAAATCCTCATCCAGGGCCATGCCCAGGGTCATGAGCATACCGCCCTCCGCTTGGCGCCGGGCCGCCTCCGGGTTCACCACCGTCCCCACGTCCAGGGCCTCGATCATCTTTAGCACCTTGGCCCGGCCCGTGTCCGGATCCACCTTCAGGGCCACCGCCAGGGTAATGTAGGAGTTGGTGTCGTGGATCTTGTAATCCTCCGGCGGTACCGCCTTGGTCTCATTGCAGTCCTCCCGAGGCCAGCAGGTCTTGGGCAGACGGTTGTAGTCATGCACCGTCAAAAATACGCCCTTGGCCTTGGTCAGGGCCCCCAGTTCAGGGAGCGTATACAGCTTCTCCCCGTTGCGGTACAAAACCCCGTCCCGCAGTTCCAGTTCCTCCTCCGGACACTGCAGATACCGCGCCACAAAGTCCTTGATCGCCGCCACCATTTTCCGGCCCACTCCAATGGCGCAGTGGCCCCAAAGGAACATTCCCCGGCTGGACATCACCGAGCCGCCCCAGGAAAGCTTGTCCGTCTCCATGGCCCCCAGCCGGATGGCCTCGAAGGGGACGTCCATGGTCTTGGCCACCATCTGGCCCATGGATACCTGGGTTTCGT
>CALWYY010000025.1 GCA_944385885.1 uncultured Oscillospiraceae bacterium
CTATTACAACCTGCCTACCGATGGGGAATGGGTGACCCTGCCCCTGCAGATGGGCAGCGGCACGTACACCGTTCGGGTGCTGGAGCAGGTGGAGGGGAGCCGGTATGCCCAGGTCCTATCCGCCGGCGTTTCCGTAGCCCTGCAGGACGAACAGACCCCTTTCACCTACCCGGGCCTGTACGTGGACTATGACCGGGAAACCGACGCGGTGGCTTGGAGTTTTGTGCTCTGCCAGGATCTGGGGGAGGATGGGGAGAAAATGGATATCCTCTACCAATACGTGACCGAAAACATCCGCTACGACACCCAAAAAGCCCGAACCGTCCAGAGCGGCTACGTGCCGGTGATGGACGAGACCCTGTGGAGCGGCCAGGGGATCTGCTTTGACACGGCCTCTCTGTTCACCGGGATGCTCCGGGCCCAGGGGATCCCTACCCGGCTGGTGTTTGGGTATATCTCCCCCGGGGATGAGTACCATGCCTGGACGCGGGTATGGCTGGACGGGGAGTGGGTGTTCCGGGATGCCACCCTGGGTTCTGCGTCCGAAAAGAAGGAATACAGCCCCACAGGGGATTATTGAGGAGATTGGGATATGGCGAAAAACGACAAGATCATGCCCCAGGAAGAGCTGTCCTTTCTGTGCGGGCAGTTAGCCATGATGCTCCGGGCGGGTATCCCCCTGGCCGACGGGGTGGGTATGCTCCGGGAGAATTTCCAAGACGCCCCCGGCGGCCGGGTCCTGGAGAGCATGGAAGAGGTGCTGGGCCGGGGCGGTACCTTCCGGGAGGCGGCGGAGCGGGCCGGCGTATTCCCTGCCTACATGACAGGCATGGTGGAGGTGGGGGAAAGGGCCGGACGCCTGGAACAGGTGCTGGAGGGCCTGTCCACCCATTACCGCCGGGAAGCCCGGGTGCGGGAGTCCATCCGTGCCGCCGTGGCCTACCCCTTGGTGCTGGCGGGGATTATGGCGGTGGTGATGGGGATCCTGCTGGTGGGCGTCCTGCCGGTGTTCAGCCGGGCGTTTGCCAGCCTGGGCGTCCAGGTGTCCCAGGGCGGCATGGCCGCCGGATGGGTGGTGTTGGCGGGTACCGGGGTGGTTCTGGCGGCCGCGGCGGTGTTCCTCCTGCTATTGCGAACCGGAGCCCGGTCCCGGGCCTTGGCCCTGTTTTACCGGCTCTTCCCCTCCGCCCGCCGTGCGGCGGGATGCCTGAGCGCCTCCCGGTTTGCCTCGGTGATTTCCCTGATGCTTCTGAGCGGCTGTGACGCCCGTCAGGCCGTGGAGTTAGCCTCCGGCCTGATGGAGGATCCCGATGCCCGGGAAAAGGCCCGGGCCTGCCTGGCTCGTATGGACGCCGGGGATTCTTTTGCCGAGGCAGTGGCCAGCTCCGGCATGTTCCAGGAAATGCACAGCCGCATGATCGCCGTGGGAGCCCGTTCCGGGGCCCTGGATTCGGTTATGGGCGGCATGGCGGAGATCTACCAGGAACAGGCAGACGACGGCCTGGATCGCACCGTATCCCGGGTGGAACCGGTGCTGGTGGGGCTTATGTGCCTTCTGACGGGCGGGGTGCTCCTAAGCGTGATGCTGCCGCTTCTGGACATCCTCTCGTCCATTCTTTAACGGGAGGGGACGGGTATGGGACGGTATTTTCCCACCAGCCGCCTGGCCATCCGGGGCCGCGCGGCGGCGTTGGGCGTGTTTGCCGCCGCGGCGGTGCTGGCCGGGGTGCTGGCCGGCCGGACCAGCGAGGCTTCCCTTCGGGAAGGGGAACAGGTGCTGCGCCAGTCTATTACCTCCGCTGCCGCCGCGTGCTACGCCCTGGAGGGACGGTATCCGGAAAACCTGCAGTATCTCATCGATCATTACGGCATCCGGGTGGATACGGATACCTACATCGTAAGCTATATGGCCTGGGGGGAGAATCTGCTGCCCGATGTGCAGGTCTTTGCAAGGGGGTCGTGACGTGGAGAAGGCATTTGGCGGCGGACGGGGGGAGGGCTTTTCCGCCCTGCTTCAGTTTTTCCTGCTGGCCATGTTCGCCGTGTTCGCCCTGCTGGTGACGGCATTGAGCGTCCGGGTCTGCCGCCGGGCGGAGGACATGTCCGGAGAGAACCGGGCGCTGCGCACGGGCCTGGCCTACGTCGCCGGGAAAATCCGGGCCGGAGACCGGGCGGGGGCCGTGACGGTGCTGGAGCTGGAAGGTTTGGAAGTGCTGGCTATCCGGGAGGACTACGGCGGAGAACCCTACGTTACCTATATATATTGGCAAGAGGGGGCTTTGTGGGAATACTTTTCCCGGGAGGAGTACGGCTTTACCCCGGAAAGCGGCGCCCGGGTGCTGGAAACCGGTGAGATGGCCTTTGCCATGGAGGACGGCGCTGTGGTTCTCACCGCCCGGACCGAATCCGGAGAGAGCGGCCTGCGGGTGGCTCTGCACGCGGAAGGCGGCGGGATATGAAAAAGCTGCGGACTCGGGGCAGCCCCGTGCTGCTGGAGATTTTGCTGGTGACGCTACTGTTCGCCTTGACGGCGGGAGTAACGGTGCGCTTGGTAACCCAGGCGTACCTGTCCAGCCGTGAGACAGCCCGGCTGGACAGGGCCTGGCTGGCTATGCAGGACGCCTGCGAGCAGGCCAAAGCCGCCCTGCGGGCTGGGGAGGAGGCCCGGGACTATACCCTTTGGTTCGACGGGGACTTCCTTCCGGCGGCAGAGGGAGCCGAATACCAGGTGCAGGTGGCCTTTGCCCCGGAACCGGGGCGGGCCGGGACCTATTATGCCATCGCCCTGCGCGCCCTGGATGGGGAGGGGGCCCTTTTGGCCGCCCTGGATGGGGGCGTGTATGTTGCGGAGGAATTGCCGTGAGACAGAGATATGGAATGGGCGTGGGACTGTCCACCCTGCTGCTGCTGGCCACCGTGCTGTGTATGACGGCTTTTGCCACTTTGGCCCTGCAAAGCGTCCGGGCAGACCGGGCCCAGGGCGAGAAAACTTGGGAAGCCGCCCGGGCCTATTACGCCGCTGACGCCCAGGCGGAGCGCTTGCTGGGAGAGGTCTCGGAGGCCCTGGCCGCCGGAGAGGCGCTGCCTGCCGGCGTAGAGGGGCAGGCGGGGCAGACGGTGCGCTACACCGTCCCCGTGGACGAGAACCGGGCGCTTCAGGTGGCCTTGGACACCTCCGGCGGCCGGTGCCGGGTGCTGGAATGGACCCTGACGCCCCAGGGCGAGTGGACGCCGGACACGATTTTGGACTTGTATTAAGGAGTGTAACGGCCTATGGATATCCTTTCCCTCTGCTCCCAGGCGGCCGGAAACGGCCATGCCTCGGATATTTTCCTGGTGCCCGGCGCCCGGGCCGCCTGTAAAATCAACGGCGAGGTGACGCCCCTGGGGGGAGAGGTCCTCACGCCGGAGGACACCGGGGCGCTGGTGCGCCAGATCTATGCCCTGGCCAACCATCGGGACATGGAACGGCTGATGGACACGGGAGACGACGACTTCTCCTTCTCCCTGGCGGGGGTGGGGCGGTTCCGCTGCAACGCGTTCCGCCAGCGGGGCTCCCTGGCCATGGTGCTGCGGATCATGGACTTCGGCATCCCGGACCCGGAGACGCTGCACATCCCCCCGGAGGTGCTGCGCCTGGCCGAGTACCGCAAGGGCATGGTGCTGGTCACCGGGGCCGCCGGCAGCGGCAAATCCACCACCCTGGCCTGCATGGTGGACCGCATCAACCGCCTCTACCGGGACCATATCATCACCATAGAGGACCCCATCGAGTATATCCACCGGCACGGGAGCAGCATCGTCACCCAGCGGGAGGTGGAGCATGACACCCGGGACTACGCCTCCGCCGTCCGGGCGGCCCTGCGCCAGGCCCCGGATGTGATCCTCCTGGGGGAGATGCGGGATCTGGAGACCATCCAGACGGCCATCACCGCCGCGGAAACGGGGCAGCTGCTGCTGTCCTCCCTGCACACCGTGGGGGCCGTGAAGACGGTGGACCGGATCCTGGACGTATTCCCGGCGGCCCAGCAGCAGCAGGTGCGGGTGCAGCTTTCCATGACCCTGCGGGCCATTGTCTCCCAGCAGCTGATCCCCACCTTAGACGGGGGGCGGGAGCCGGCCTTCGAGATCATGATCGCCAACTCCGCCATCCAGAATATGATCCGGGAGGGGAAGACACCCCAGATGGATAACGTCATCCGCTCCGGCGCCGGAGAGGGGATGCGCTCCATGAACGACGACATCCTGCGCCTGTATCGAGGCGGGCGGATCTCCCGGGACAACGCCCTGCGCTTTTCCCCGGCGCCGGAACTGCTGGCCCGTCGGCTGGAGGAGGTCCGGCCGTAACAGGGTGTCTCTGCCGCCGGCGGGAACCGCCTGCCAATATGCGCCCTAACAGCATCGTCGTTCCGGAAGAGAAGCCCTCTCTCCGGAACGACGCTTTTTTGCAAAAAAATGGCATTATTTAAAAAACATATTAGACAAGTACTTGCAATTTGTGTTAAAATGTGTAACTTGTAGGAATATTTCGAAAACGGGGCCGCGAGAGGTTCCGGCCTGTGCCGGAGCTGGCGTCCCGGGGCCCGGTGGACGGAAGGAAACCGGATGTTATTATGCCCGCAGCAGACTGTGAGGCAGAAAGGGATGGAAAAAAGTGGACGTTCTAACACGGATTGGCAACGCCGGAGTGCTTCCGGTGGTAGTGATCGAGGACGCAAAGGACGCGGTCCCCACGGCCAGAGCCCTGCTGGCCGGCGGCGTGGATGTGATGGAGATCACGTTCCGCACGGCGGCGGCGGCCGATTCCATCCGGGCGGTGGCCCAGGAGTGCCCGGATATGCTGGTGGGTGCCGGGACGGTAATGGACCTGGCCCAGTGCAAGTATGCGGTGGAGTTGGGGGCCCGGTTTATTGTATCCGCCGGGTTGGATGAGGAAGTGGTGCGCTGGTGCGTGGAAAACGGCGTGCCTGTGACCCCCGGCATTGCCACTCCCACGGAGATCATGGCTGCCATGAAGCTGGGGCTGCGTACGCTGAAATTTTTCCCTGCCAACGTCTACGGAGGCCTGCCCGCCATGAAGGCCCTGTCCGGCCCTTTCGGGAACATCAAATTCATCCCCACCGGCGGTATCAACGCCCAGAATCTGTCAGAGTACATCTCCGCGCCGTTTATCCACGCCGTGGGCGGAAGCTGGCTGTGCACCAAGGCCGATATCGCGGCGGGCAATTTTGAGAAAATTACCGCCCTGTGCCGGGAGGCCCGGAAGACCGTCCTGGGCTTTGAAGTGGCCCACCTGGGCGTGAACGCCGCCGGCGGCGATGAGGCACGGGAAATCTGCGGCGCCTTAAACAAGGCGTTCGACTTTCCCCTCCAGGAGGGCAACAGCTCCTGGTTTGCCAGCCCGCAGGTCGAGGTGATGAAGAGCCAGTACCTGGGCGCCAACGGCCACCTGGCCGTGCGCACCAACTCCATCCCCCGGGCTGTGGCGGAGCTGGAGAAAAGAGGATTTACCGTGGACCTGTCTACCGCTAAGTACAAAGGCGAGAAGATGACCGCAGTATATCTAAACGGCCAGATTGGCGGTTTTGCCGTCCATCTGCTCCAGAAGTGAGAAAGGACGAGGACCATGAAAGTTGTTACGTTTGGCGAGATCATGCTCCGGCTGCGTGCGCCGGGCCACGAACGGTTTTTCCAGAGCAATATGATGGACGCCACCTTCGGCGGCGGCGAGGCCAATGTGGCGGTGTCTTTGGCCAACTACGGCATGGACGCCCGGTTCTGCACCGTCCTGCCGGAAAACGCCATCGGGGACGCGTGCCTGGCGGAGCTGCGGAAG
>CALWYY010000026.1 GCA_944385885.1 uncultured Oscillospiraceae bacterium
GCCCGGCAGCTGGGCATCCCGGTCCTTACAGAGGATGAATTTGCCGCTATGATCCAGTGAAGGCGAGCGGAGGGCCGGCCTTTGTGACCTTGGCGGAGGCGGTGGAGGCCGTGGGGCGGGCTGTCCGGGGGCTGCCCGGCCCCGGTCCCCGGCGGATCGCCCTGGACGGCCCCTGCGGAAGCGGGAAGAGTACGTTGGCGGCGGCGCTGAGGGCGGCCTACGGCTGGCCGGTGATTCCCATGGACCACTTTTTCCTCCGCCCGGCCCAGCGGACCCCGGAGCGCCTGTTGGAGCCCGGGGGGAACGTGGACCGGGAGCGGTTCATACAGGAGGTGCTCCGCCCTCTGCTGGAAGGCGGGACGTTTTCGTACCGGCCCTACGACTGCCGGAGGCAGGCGCTGGGGGCGCCGGTAGAGGTGTGCCCGGGGCCGGTGACGGTAGTGGAGGGCTCATACAGCTGCCATCCGGCGCTGTGGGACAGCTGGGACCTGCACGTGTTTTTGCAGGTGGGGCCGGAAGAGCAGCGCAAGCGGCTGGAAAACCGCTGCGGGCCGGAAGGGGCCGCTGTGTTCCGGAAACGATGGATTCCTCTGGAGGAGGCGTATTTTCGGGCGTATTCCGTCCGGGAGCGGTCGGAGCTGCGCCTGACTCTGGCCGGAGACACCGGCTGCGAGCGGCCAAGGGAGGAGGCAAGCGGATGACGACCCGAAACGAGGCGGTGGCCGCCTGCCTGTCCCTGCCCTTTTCCTATGAGGATTATCCGTTTGACGATCCAAACTGGACGGCTATCCGCCACCGGGAGAACCGGAAGATATTTGCGCTGATCTTCCAGCGGGACGGGGTGCTGTGGATAAACCTGAAGGCTGATCCCATGTGGGGGGATTTGTGGCGGCGCACCTACCGGGCGGTAACCCCGGCTTATCACATGAACAAGCAGCACTGGATCGGGGTGGCGCTGGATGGTACCATGGCCCAGGAGGACATCCTGCGGCTGATCCGGGACAGCTATGGCCTGACCTTGCCCCGAAAGAGGGGAAAGAGCCGTCCGGCTCCGGAGGAGTAAGAAGTTTCACCGGGGCATGCCCGGGCTTTAAAATGTTTTCCAGCGGGAGCCTGCCTTGGCGTCAAGGCAGGCTCCCGCGTTTTATCCGGCGGCGATAGGGCCGCAGAGAGCGGGGAGGGGGCCTGGCCCATAGCGGCGCTGTAAAGAGCAACCCGGCCCAGGGCGGCGTAATATGGCTTGCGGCGCTATGCCGCCGGAACCAAAGAGGCAAAGAGCTGGCCGTGGCTTTCCGGAGGCGAATGCCGGACGCAGCACGGCCGATGTTTTGGAGGGAATTATATGGATATGATGGGATTGGCCGGGGTGGCCGTCATAACAATCATCTGTTATCTGGCGGCCAAGGCGGTTAAGGCCCTGGGGATGGCTACCAAATGGCTGCCCGTAGTCTGCAGCGCGCTGGGAGGCGTGCTGGGCGTGGTTGCCATGTATGTTATGCCCAATTACCCGGGGACGGATATTCTTACGGCAGTCGCCATAGGAATCGTCTCGGGCCTGGCCGCTCCGGGAGCCAATCAGATTATCAATCTGAAAAAGGCGAACGATAGGCAAGAGTCATGAGCGTTGTGGAAAAAGCAGTGGCCTGGGCCCTGTCTGTGGCGGACAGCCCGGCCAATGGATACGATCAGACAAACCGCTGGGGGCCGGATTACGATTGCTCGTCCTTTGTGATTTCAGCCTTTTCCCAGGCGGGGCTCCCCGTCCGGGAGAAGGGGGCCACCTACACGGGAAATATGCGTCCGGCC
This sequence comes from uncultured Oscillospiraceae bacterium, assembly GCA_944385885.1. Classification (GTDB taxonomy): domain Bacteria; phylum Bacillota; class Clostridia; order Oscillospirales; family Oscillospiraceae; genus Apopatocola. The sequence continues at coordinate 1,807 of CALWYY010000026.1, forward strand.
TTTTTAGCCGCGGGGTTCCGGGATGTTACCGGATCGGTCCAGAAGGCCACCGGAACCGGCCTCCAGCGAGGGGATGTGCTTTTGAATATTGCGTACCATACGGCGCTGCACATCGGCAGCGGCCGGCTGGTGCAGGCCGCCGGAAACGAAAAAGGCGGCATAACCGGGGGGAAACCGGGGGACCAGACAGGCGGAGAGATCGGCACAGCGGCTTACTACGACTATCCCTGGGACTGCATCCTGCGCTATACGGGAGATGACGCTGGGACGGAGCCGGACCCGGGCGGCACGTACACGGTACAGGCGGGGGATACTCTGTCGGGTATCGCCCTGCGGCTGCTGGGAGACGCCCAGCGGTACAAGGAACTGGCCGCCCTGAACAAGCTGGCAGACCCATCCAAGATCTATCCGGGGCAGGTTCTTACGCTCCCGGGAGGGGGGACTGAAACGGGGAAGGGGGAAATTACCCTTCCGGTGATACGGGAGGGAGACGCGGGCGGCGCGGTGCTGTCCCTGCAGCTTCTTTTAATTCACAAGTGGGCCATCTCCTGCGGCGCCGCCGGCGCCGACGGGGAATTTGGCCCGGACACGGCAGCTGCCGTGCGAAGCTTTCAGACGGTCCGAAAGCTGGGCGTCACCGGCGTCGTGGACGCGGGCACCTGGCAGGGCCTTCTGGGCTGAGGAAATCACTGCCGGGGTGAAAACCCCTTAAACCAAGGAGGGCGCGGGGACCTAAAAAGTTCCCGCGCCTTTTGCGGCGCTTGGGCAAACGGCGCCGCGGCGCCGGAAGACGGCTGCGGGGGCGCTTCGGGATGCGGCCCGGACGGCAGAAGGCGGCCAAGGCCAAATCGGCGTTTCCGCCCGATGCCTGCTGAAAATGCCGTATTTCTATGCTTGATATGTGGCACATACGCTATTTGTCCCTACTGCAGGCACAAAACCGATGGATTGGAGCATTTCAATTTCATCAAAATGATGGACATCAACCAAAACCATCATTTTTTTGGGTTTGTTCATGTGTGTCGCTGCCTGCAATAATGCCTGCGCATACCCTTGATCTTGAAATGCGTCATCTACCCATAGAGCATATGGCTCATTTTTTTCATAACAGTGTGTTACATCAAGATAGCCAACGACCCGCCCTTCATGGATCGCCAAAAACACTCGAAATCGATCCTTGGCGTTTATGACTTTTTCGGCCGTCCAGTATGTATCTATACTGTGTTCTTCCATGTATTGAGCTTCATATTCCGGTGATAAAAGAACGATTTCATATGGGTATTGATTTTCGACTTCCTTTTCCCATACCATCCATTGCTGCTCGGCATCGAATTTTGCGTGTTTGGATTGTAAAAGATCGCAAAACACATGATGCTGAGGATTGATAACAAAATCTAACTGATAACCCCGATAGGAATCCTCCATGTACGCGAGCATTTCTTGAATGGGAGCGGCTTCTTTTGATAATCCAATCAACATTTCAATATACTGATCGTCGGGCAGAATTAACCAAACAAACAGCCCTTTTACTGTCTCGTCTTTTGTAACCAGAAACACTTTCCTGTCATCTTTGTTCAAAGACCGATATAAATTACCATGATCAAATTCCAAGTGTGGGTCCGCGAAGACAGAATTTCCAAAGAAATTTTTTATGAAGTCTTCATAGGAATCGAATGAATGGATTTCTTTTATCATGATCTACGCCCTCCGATCAATGGACGTTGACGCCTTACCTTCCGGCTGGATCGCCCGCCCCCTGAGAACATGGGATGTGCCCGGGCGTACAAAGCCGTCATGGCAAGAAATACTAACTTCGCCGGCATCCGACGAGTCTCCCATAAGACCGATTTTCACAATCTAAATGATCAGAAAAAGTGAGGAATTCTTCGGGAAAACCTGGTTATATATAAAAATACCGCAGAGGACAAGCCCTCTGCGGTATTTGGTC
>CALWYY010000027.1 GCA_944385885.1 uncultured Oscillospiraceae bacterium
CTCCTCCTTGGTCCTGAGGCCTATTCTACATCTTTTCCGGCAATTGTGAACATTCATTTAAATCTTTCAAAACCCCCGCCCCGCCTATTGACAGGGGCTTTAAAACGTGGTAATTTAGCACTCGGAAGATGAGAGTGCCAGCACTTTCCGTGCCATATTGCCAAAAGCGGGGTTGCGCCGTGGAGATCAGCCAGCGGAAAAAGAAAATACTCGCGGCTGTGGTGGACGCCTACATCCGCACGGCGGAGCCGGTGGGGTCCAAAGCCATCGCGGAGAGCACCGACCTAGGCTGCAGCAGCGCCACCATCCGAAACGAGCTGGCGGAGCTCACGTCCCTTGGATACCTAGAGCAGCCCCACACCTCCGCCGGGCGTATTCCGTCGCCCCAGGGGTACCGGTTCTACGTCAATGAGCTGATGGAGCGCCAGAAGGTCTCCCTGGAGGAGGCCGAGGCCATCAACCAGCGGCTGAACGAGAAGATGGAGCAGCTGGATAAGCTCATGAGCGACGCCGGCCGGCTGGCCGGTCAGTTGACGGGATACCCGGCCGTGGCCCTGGCGGCCCCCCGGGCGGCCACGGTCTCCCGGTTTGATATCCTGTATATCGACGCCAACACATTCATAATCGTGGTGCTCCTGAGCAACAATACCGTTAAAAACAAGCTGGTGCACCTGCCCTTCTCGGTAGAGCAGGGCCAGATGCAGAAGCTGGCCGCCCTTTTCAACGCGGGGTTTACCGGTCTGACGGAGGAGAACATCACGCCGGTGCTGATTTCCGCCACCGAGCGGGCGGCCCGGGACACCATGGGGCTGACCTCCATTCTGGCGGCGTTCACCATAGAGGCCCTGTCCGAGTGCTGTGCCGGGGAGGCCTTCGTCACGGGGGAGAGCCGGCTGCTGCGCCAGCCGGAGTTCCGGGACCCGGAGAAGGCCCACCGGGTGATGAGCTACCTGTCCGACTCCCGGCACCTGATGGGCCTGCCGGGCACGGAGGAGGACGACCGGATCCGGGTGATCATCGGGCCGGAGAACCTGGCCGAGGAGCTGCGGGATTCCAGTGTGGTCATGGCCAGCTACGACGCCGGGGAGGGCCAGCGGGGCCTGATCGGCGTGGTGGGCCCCACCCGGATGGACTACTCCTCCGTGGCCGCCAAGCTCAAATATATCGCCGACGGGCTCAGCCGCCTGCTGGGCAGCGGGGAGGCCCCCGCCGGATTCGGCAAAATGATAGTAAAAGGAGACTCCCTGAATCATGAGCAGTAACACCCACCAGGACGCCCCCCGGCCGGAAGAGGCCGCCGGCGCGCCGGACCCCCGGAAAGAACCGTCTGCGGCGCCCGGGGCCGAGCAGGATATCCCCCAGGCAGAGGCAGAGGCTGCGCCCCCGGCGGCGGAGGCGGACGCCCCCGATACGGAGGCCGCCGGGCCGGAACAGGAACTGGAAGCCCTCCGGGCGGAGCTGGCCGGGGAAAAGGACAAGTACCTGCGCCTGATGGCGGAGTACGATAACTTCCGCAAACGCAGCGCCCGGGAACGGGAATGCCTCTACGCGGATGTAAAGGCGGATCTTCTGGAAAAGCTCCTCCCGGTCTACGACAACCTGGCCCGGGCCCTGCAGCAGCAGACGGCGGACGAGGCCTACCGCCGGGGGGTGGAGATGACCATGAACCAGTTCATGGAGATCCTGGAAAAAGTGGGCGTCACCCCCATACCGGCCGTAGGCGTCCCCTTCGACCCGGCGGTGCACAACGCGGTGATGCACATCCAGGACGAGGAACACGGGGAGGGCGAGATCGTCCAAGAGTTTCTCCGGGGCTTTAAAATGGGAGACCGGGTGATCCGCCACAGCATGGTGCAGGTAGCCAACTAAGGCCCCCGCCCTGGCCTCCGGGCCGGATTTCTTTCCAAAATTGTTGTCAAATATTTATCTGGATCATACAGGAGGAATACTACCATGGGTAAGATCATAGGAATTGACCTTGGAACAACCAACAGCTGCGTGGCCGTCATGGAAGGCGGCGAACCGGTGGTCATAGCCAACGCCGAGGGCTCCCGCACCACACCGTCCGTGGTGGCCTTTTCCAAAAAAGGCGAGCGCATGGTGGGGCAGGTAGCCAAGCGGCAGGCCATCACCAACCCGGACCGGACCATCTCTTCCATCAAGCGGGAGATGGGCACGGCTTACCGGGTGACCATCGACGGCAAGAGCTACACTCCCCCGGAGATCAGCGCCATGGTGCTCCAGAAGCTGAAGACCGACGCGGAATCCTACCTGGGCGGCCCGGTGACGGAGGCGGTGATCACCGTCCCGGCCTACTTCTCCGACAGCCAGCGGCAGGCCACCAAGGACGCCGGCAAGATCGCCGGCCTGGACGTCAAGCGCATCATCAACGAGCCCACAGCGGCGGCTCTGGCCTACGGGCTGGATAAGGAGACCGACCAGAAGATCATGGTCTACGACCTGGGCGGCGGCACCTTCGACGTATCGGTGCTGGAGATCGGCGACGGGGTCATCGAGGTGCTGGCCACCGCCGGCGACACCCGGCTGGGCGGCGACGACTTTGACATGTGCCTGACCAAGTATCTGGTGGATGAGTTCAAAAAGAACGAGGGCGTGGACCTGTCCGGGGACAAGGTGGCCATGCAGCGGCTGCGGGAGGCTGCGGAGAAGGCCAAGTGCGACCTGAGCGGCGTGACCTCCACCACGGTAAACCTTCCCTATATCACAGCCGACGCCAACGGGCCCAAGCATCTGGAAGTGACCATTACCCGGGCGAAGTTCAACGAGCTGACCCACCACCTGGTAGAGAAGACCATGGCGCCGGTGCGCCAGGCCCTGTCCGACGCGGGGCTGAACGTGGGCGAGCTGAGCAAGGTGCTGCTGGTGGGCGGCTCCACCCGTATCCCGGCGGTGCAGGAGGCGGTAAAATCCTTCACCGGCAAGGACCCCTTCAAGGGCATCAACCCGGACGAGTGCGTGGCCGTGGGCGCCGCCATCCAGGGCGGCGTGCTGGGCGGCGATGTGGAAGGCATCCTGCTGCTGGATGTAACGCCCCTGTCCCTGGGCATTGAGACCCTGGGCGGCGTATGCACCCGGCTCATCGAGCGCAACACCACCATCCCCACCCGGAAGAGCCAGGTATTCTCCACCGCGGCGGACAACCAGACCTCCGTGGAGGTCAACGTTCTCCAGGGCGAGCGGGAGATGGCCCAGTACAACAAGAGCCTCGGCCGCTTCCACCTGGACGGCATCGCCCCGGCCCGCCGGGGAGTGCCGCAGATCGAGGTCACCTTCGACATAGACGCCAACGGCATCGTGAACGTCTCGGCCAAGGACATGGGCACCGGCAAGGAGCAGCACATCACCATCACCGCCTCCTCCAACCTGAGCAAGGAGGACATCGACAAGGCCGTGAAGGAAGCCGAGCAGTACGCCGCCGAGGATAAGAAGCGCAAGGAAGAGGTGGACACCCGCAACGCTGGTGACCAGATGGTCTACCAGACGGAGAAGACCCTCTCGGAGATGGGCGACAAGCTGGACGCCGCCGACAAGGGCGAGGTGGAGCAGAAGCTGGCCTCCCTGAAGAGCGCCCTGTCCGGCACCGATACCGGGGCCATCAAAAAGGCCACGGAGGATCTGACCCAGGCGTTCTACAAGGTCAGCGAGAAGCTCTACCAGCAGGCCAACCCCCAGCCCGGCCAGGCCGGCGGCGACGCCGGCGCCCAGCAGCAGGGCGCTCCGGGCGGCCAGACCTACTACGACGCCGACTACGAAGTGGTGGACGACGACAAGAAGGACGGCCAGTGACCGTCCCGGCCTCCGGCGCCCTGCCGGACGGCTTTGAAACCGAAATGCGGGGCGGGCCCGATGTCGACCCGCCCGCGTTTCCTGTTCAGAGGATGTAGACCATGGCGGAAAAACGTGATTATTACGAGGTGCTGGGCATTGGAAAAAATGCCTCGGCCGACGACATAAAAAAAGCATACCGGAAAAAGGCCAAGGAGAACCATCCGGACCTCCACCCGGGAGACAAGACCTGTGAGGCCCGGTTCAAAGAGGTCAACGAGGCGTATGAGGTGCTGTCCGACCCGGACAAGCGGGCCAAGTACGACCAGTACGGCTTTGCGGCCTTTGACCCCTCGGGGTTCCAGTCCAGCGCCGAGGGCTTCGGGGGCTTTGCCGACATACTCAACGACCTGTTTGGCGGCGGGTTTGGGGGCTTCGGCGGGTTTGGGGGCTTTGGGGGCCAGCGGACCCGCAACGGCCCCCGGCAGGGGGAGAGCATCCAGGCCTCCGTCACCTTTTCCTTGGAGGAGGCGGCCTTCGGCTGCACCCGGGAGCTGGAGGTGATGAAGGTGGAGGCCTGCAGCAAATGCGGCGGCACGGGCTGCTCGGAGGGCACCACCCCGGAGATCTCCCCCGACTGCAAGGGCAGCGGCGTGGTCATGCAGGCCCAGCGCACCCCCTTCGGCATGATGCAGTCTCAAACCACCTGCCCCCGCTGCGGCGGGGCCGGCAAGATCATCCACTCCCCCTGCCCCACCTGCAAAGGCAAGGGCATGGTGCGCCGCCAGCGGAAGGTAAAGGTGGATATCAACGCCAGCATCGACAACGGGCAGACCATCTCCCTGCGGGGCCTGGGCAGCGCCGGGCGAAACGGCGGGCCCAGCGGGGACCTGCTGGTGACGGTCTCCGTGCGCAGCCATCCCCAATTCCAGCGGGAGGGCACCTCCATCCTGTATGAGCTGCCCATCTCCATCGTCCAGGCCTCCCTGGGCGCGGAGGTGGAAGTGCCCACCCTGGACGGCAAGGTGAAGTACACGGTCCCGGAGGGCACCCAGTCGGGCACGGTGTTCCGGCTGCGCGGCAAGGGCGTCCCCTTCCTGCGGGGCGGCGGCCGGGGGGATCAGTACATCACCGTCCGGGTGGATACCCCCAAAAACCTCAGCGGGGAACAGAAAGAGCTCCTGCGCAAGCTGGGAGAGACCTTCGGGGAACCGGGGATGAAGAAAAAAGGGCTGTTCCGATAAGCTTACTCTGCAAAAAGAGCGACCTTGGGGCGCCTTCCTTACGGAGGGTGCCCCGACGGCGCTCTTTTTTTGTCCTCCGGCCGGGGGTTTTCCCGCCAACCGCCGGGCGTCCCCGTACCGGGGACGGGGACGGGAAGGGGGGCGGCCTGCGCCGCCCCCCGCCGGGAGAATCATTTTCGCCGGTATGCCTCCAGGCCGCACAGCACCATCCCCAGCAGGGCCACCCCAGAGGCCAGGGCAAAGGGCATCAGGGTGTCCCGGTACAGCAGGGAGCCCAAAAGGCCGTCAATGCCGTTGAACGTACCGGGGTGCCACACCGCGTCCGCGAAGCTGAACAGGGAAAACCCCAATCCCGCCGCCGCCAGCAGCATACCGAACAGAAACCGTTTCATTCTCCGTCACCTCATCCCATAGATTCGCTCACCGCAGCGTCAGTTTCTCAGGCTGTGCATGGGCGCGGGAATCCGGCCGCCCCGGGCGATAAACGAGGCCGCGGAAGCCCGGTGCACGGGCATGACCGGGGCCTCTCCAAACAGGCCCCCGATCTCCACGGTGTCCCCCACCGTCTTGCCGGGCGCGGGGATCAGCCGGACGGCGGTGGTTTTGTTATTGATCATGCCGATGGCCGCCTCGTCCGCCAGAATGGCCGACAGCGTCTCCGCCGGGGTGTCCCCCGGCACGGCGATCATGTCCAGCCCCACGGAGCAGACGCAGGTCATGGCCTCCAGCTTATCCAGGCACAGGGTGCCCTCCCGGGCGGCGGCGATCATGCCCTCGTCCTCCGACACCGGGATGAACGCCCCCGACAGGCCTCCCACGTGGCCGGAGGCCATGACGCCGCCTTTCTTGACCGCGTCGTTCAGCAGCGCCAGCGCCGCCGTGGTGCCGTGGGTGCCGCATACCTCCAGGCCCATGGCCTCCAGGATCCGGGCTACGGAATCCCCCACCGCCGGGGTGGGCGCCAGGGACAGGTCCACGATCCCGAAGGGTACCCCCAGCCGGCGGGACGCCTCCCGGGCCACCAGCTGCCCCATCCGGGTCACCTTGAACGCCGTCTTCTTGATGGTCTCCGCCACCACGTCAAACGGCTCCCCCCGGCACTCCTGCAGGGCCTGGTACACCACCCCCGGGCCGGAGACGCCCACGTTGACAACGCACTCCGGTTCCCCCACCCCGTGGAACGCCCCGGCCATGAAGGGGTTATCCTCCACCGCGTTGCAGAATACCACCAGCTTGGAACAGCCCAGGCCGTCCCGGTGGGCGGTGAGTTCCGCCGTGCGCTTGATGACCCGGCCCATCTCCCCCACCGCGTCCATGTTGATCCCCGCCCGGGTGGACCCGATGTTCACGCTGGAGCACACCCGTTCCGTGACCGCCAGAGCCTCCGGGATGGAGGCTATCAGCCGCCGGTCACCCCGGGTGCAGCCCTTTTGCACCAGGGCCGAGAACCCCCCGATGAAGTTTACCCCTACCTCCGCCGCCGCCCGGTCCATGGCCTCCGCCAGCGGCACGCAGCTGTCCTCCGGACAGCTGCCGCCCACCAGGGCGATGGGCGTCACCGATACTCGCTTGTTCACCACCGGGATCCCCAGCTCCCGCTCAATGGCCTCCCCTGTGCGCACCAGGTCCCGGGCCCGGTAGCAGATCCGGTCGTATACCCGCCCGGCGCAGGTCTTCATGTCCTCCCCGCCGCAGTCCAGCAGGCTCACCCCCAGGGTGATGGTGCGCACGTCCAGGTGCTGCTGGTCGATCATGCGGATGGTCTGCTGTATCTCCCCGGTATTCATCAGATAGCTCATACGCCCTCCTCAGATCCGGTGCATGGCATCGAATATGTCCTGCCGCTGGATGTTTACCGCCAGCCCCCGCTCCTGCCCCTTCTCCTTGAGAAACGCCGCCAGCGCGTCAAAAGACATGGGGCATGCCGTCAGGTCCACCAGCATGATCATGGTGAAATACTCCTGCATCAGCGTCTGGCTGATGTCCAGCACGTTGATGTCCTGCTCCGCCAGCAGCGTGGCGATGTAGGCGATGATCCCCCGGGCGTCCCGGGCGAACACGGATACGATGGCTTTCATGGTTCCCGCTTCCTCCTGTGGATGTTTTTATGAAAAAAGCAGCCCCATTATACACCGGCGGCCCGCTTTTGCAAAGAAATTTCCCGCCCGGCACGGCCCGCCGCCCCCCCTTCGCCTATCCGTGCGCTCCACCCCCCTCCCCGCCGGCGGATTTTGTGGCAAATGCCCCTTGCGTTCGACAGATTCCTGTGATATCATTCCTCCTGTTAAAAAACAAATGACTTTATATGGAGGACATGCCATGGGTACCAGCAAGCTGCCCAAGTATTTCTTGGTGGACGCGGACATGCTGCCGGAGATTTTCCTGAAGGTCATGCAGGCCAAAGAGCTGCTCCAAACCGGCGAGGCGGACACGGTGGCCGAGGCGGTGGGGGCCGTGGGGATCAGCCGCAGCGCCTTCTACAAGTACAAGGACGCCATCAGTCCCTTCCAGGACCTGAAGCGGGGGCACATCATTACCTTCCACGTGCTGCTGCGGGACCAGCCGGGGGTGCTGTCCACCATTCTGAGCATTTTCGCCCAGAGCGGCACCAACATCCTCACCATCAACCAGAGCATCCCGGTCAGCGGCTGCGCCAACGTGACCGTCTCGGCGGAGACGGCGGACATGAGCTGCGGGATGGATGAGTTCATGGACCGGCTCATGGGCGCGGCCGGGGTGATCCGGGCGGAAGTCCTGGCGGGCTGAGGGGAGGCGGAGCGGATGAAATATGCGGCGATCCTGGGCTACGGCACGGTAGGCAGCGGCGTGGCCCAGATCCTGGACGAGAACGCCCGGGTGATCCGGAACCGGGCCGGGGAGGACATAGCCGTCCGGTACATCCTGGTGCGGCGGGACTACCCCGACAGCCCCTACCGGGACCGGTTTGTCACCGACTTCTCCGTGATCGAGAACGACCCGGAGGTAACCCTGGTGGCAGAGTGCATCGGGGGCGTAGGGGCGGCGCTGGACTACGACCGGCGGGCGCTCCGGGCGGGTAAGAGCGTCATTACCCCCAATAAGGAACTGGTGGCGGCCCACGGGCGGGAGCTGCTCCGTCTGGCACGGGAAAAGGGCGTCAGCTTCCTGTTCGAGGCCAGCGTGGGCGGGGGCATTCCTGTTTTGCACCCCCTGACCCTGTGCCTGGCGGCCAACCGCATCCGGGAGGTCACCGGCATTGTAAACGGCACCACCAACTACATCCTCACGGCTATGCGGGAGAGCGGGGCGTCCTTTGCCGGGGCGCTGGCGGAGGCCCAGCGCCTGGGCTACGCGGAAGCCGATCCCACGGCGGATGTGGAAGGCCTGGATGCCGGCCGGAAGGCCTGCATCCTGGCGGACCTGTGCTTCGGCCGGAACGTGGATCCGGCCAAGGTGTCCATGACGGGCATTACCGCCGTGGCGGCGGAAGACGTCTCCGCTGCCGAGGCGCTGGGATACCGGATTAAGCTCCTGGGCCGGGCGGTGCGGACGGGAGACCGGGCGGCGGTATGGGCGGCGCCCCATCTGGTTTCCGGCTCCAGCCCCCTCTACCAGG
>CALWYY010000028.1 GCA_944385885.1 uncultured Oscillospiraceae bacterium
CTGTTCCTGGGCGCGGCGGTGGTGGCCCTGTTTATCCTGATCCCCGCTTGGTATGTAAAACGGGACGCCGCCCGCATCCGGCGGGAGAAACTGGAGGCGCTGGAGAGAGGAATGTTACGTGAACTAAATGGGGACGGGACCTGGATCGGGAGCATCCCCTGCCGGAGTACCCCCGTCCTCAGTTGGTTAGGGACAGTTATGTAAACCTTAACGGCCGGTGGGATTACGCCATCACCACATCGGACCGGCGGCCGCGCCGATGGGACGGGCAGATTCTGGTCCCTTTTTCTCCCGAAGCGCCCCTGTCCGGGGCCTCTCGGGGGCCCCGGCCGGAAGAATATCTGCACTACCGCCGGAAGTTCTCTCTGCCCCAGGGATTTCGGAAAAGCCGGGTGCTGCTGCACTTCGGCGGGGTGGACCAGACGGCGGAAGTCCGGTTAAACGGTACTCTTTTGGGACGCCATGAGGGAGGGTACTGGGCCTTTACCCTGGACTGCACCCAGGCGCTTCTCCCCGGGGAAAACGAGCTGACTGTAACGGTCCGGGACGATCCCGCTCATCCCTCTTTTGCCCGGGGAAAGCAGAGCAGCCGGCCTCGGGGAATCTGGTACACCCCCCAGAGCGGTATTTGGCAGACTGTCTGGATGGAGAGCGTGCCGGAAGTTTACATAAAATCCATCCGCATCACGCCGGAGTATGACCAGAGCCGGGTGCGCATCCAGCTGGAGACCCAGGGGGATTCCACGGGAGCCAGTGCCGATGTCTATGCCGGGGAAACCTTTGTGGCGGGCAGCTGGTTTAAAAACGGGGTCTGTGTCATCCCCCTGGATGGGTTCCATCCCTGGTCCCCGGAGGACCCGTTTCTGTACGGCCTGCGTATTGCCCTGGGGGCGGACCGGGTGGAGAGCTATTTTGCCATGCGGAAGTTTTCCTATGTGACGCACCGGGGCCACCGGGTATTTGCGCTGAACGACCGGCCCTGTTTTCACAACGGCCTTCTGGACCAGGGTTACTGGCCGGACGGCCTTCTCACCCCGCCTTCGGACGAGGCGATGGTTTTCGACATTCAGACCGCCAAGGACTGCGGCTACAACATGCTGCGCAAGCACATCAAAATCGAGCCCCTGCGCTGGTACTACCACTGTGACCGGCTGGGGATGCTGGTCTGGCAGGACATGGTTTCCGGCGGAGGCCCCTATGACCCTTGGCTTACCTCTCTGCTGCCCACCGTGGGGATCGTAAAGCGCAGGGATACGGACCACGCCAAATTCGGACGAAAGACGCCGGAATCCAGGGAGCAGTTCCGGCAGGAGTGCCGTCAGACGCTGGAGCAGCTGTACAACTGCCCCTGCATTGCTCTCTGGACCCCTTTTAACGAGGGCTGGGGCCAATTTGAGGCTCTGAGCATAGCCGCCTGGGTCAAAGAGCGCGATCCCTCCCGCTTTGTGGATCACGCCAGCGGGTGGCAGGACCAGGGCTGGCCCGAGATTCAAAGCCGTCATATCTATTTCCGCCCGGTGCGCCTGAAAAACGACGGTCGGGCCCTGTGCCTCACAGAGTTTGGCGGCTACAGCCTTCCTTTGGAAGGCCACCGCTGGAGCCGGCGGAATTTCGGTTACCGTCTTTTCCGGAGCCGGGAGGCTCTGGCGGAGGCGTACCGGCGTCTGTACGAGACGCAGGTCCTCCCCCATCTGCAAAGGGAAGGTCTTACGGCGGCGGTATACACCCAGCTGTCCGACGTGGAGGAGGAGACCAACGGCCTTTTGACCTATGACCGGGCGGTTTTGAAAATCGATCCGGCAGTTCTGCGGCAGATACACCAGGCATTGCGGTTTGAGTGAGGGGGGCCGCGGCGCCTGGGAACACTCCGTCCCGGCCCGCCCCACGAAAAGGGAGGGGAGCGGATAAAGCGCTCTCCTCCCTTTTCTCATACCAGCCCGTTGGATAGGCGCCCCTTCATTCCACCACGGCCCGTCTCCGATCCTGGAAAAGATACACTCGGGTCTCATAGGGCCGGGTGACAAATCCGTTCCCCTTCCGCTCGTCCCCATGGCTGCACAGGACCAGCTCCCCCTTTTCCAGGTCATATCCCCGGGGCGCCCGGAAACGCACCGGTTCTTTGGTGTAGGAGCAAATCACCAAAAGCCGCTGTCCTTTGCTCCGGCGCTCGTACACGAACAGCTTCCGATCCAAAGGCCGGAACTGCCGGAACGTCCCGTACCGCACCGCCGGCAGGGCCTTGCGCAGCCGGATGGCCTGCCGGTAAAATTGCAGCAGGGATCCCGGGTCCTCCTCCTGCTCCTGGACGTTTACCTCCCGGTAGTTCGGGTTTACATAAAACCACGGCTCCCCGCTGGTGAAGCCTCCGTTTTCCGTGCCGTCCCATTGCACCGGCGTGCGGGCGGAGTCCCGGGAGGAGCGCCAGATGCGCGCCAGGCGTTTCTCCTCCGGTTCCTTGGTGAAGAAGCTGTTGTAGTGGTTCACGCTTTGCACGTCCTTATACTGGTCGATGGACGGAAGGCGGATGTTGGTCATACCGATCTCCTGGCCCTGGTAGACAATGGGCGTCCCCTGCTGGAACAGATAGGCGGCTGCCAGGGATTTGCCGCTTTCCGTGCGGAATTCCTCGCTGCCGTAGCGGCTGATGACCCGGGGATGGTCGTGGTTTTCCAGGTACAGGCAGTTCCATCCCCGGCCGGCCAGCGCTTTCTGCCACCGGGCCCAGGCAAATTTCAGCTTGGGCAGGAAAAAAGGGTGGTGAAAATAATCCATTAAAAAGCAGTCGGCCCGCATGCCCTGGAAGGGAATCATCATGTCCAGTT
>CALWYY010000029.1 GCA_944385885.1 uncultured Oscillospiraceae bacterium
ACCAGCGGTTGTCGGCGTATTCGCAGAAAAAGTGCATTCCCTCCACCTCCACGCAGGTTCCATCGTCCAGTACCGCCGTCCCCGACAGCGCTCCGTAAACCTGGTGGCAACGGGTTTTCACCAGAAAGAAATTCTTCTCCGTAAAATTATCAAAAAATGGGGTAAACTCCATGTGAAACCGCCCATCATCGGAGTAAAAACGCCAGGGGCGCTTCCAGTTCTCCCGGTCACAATCATCCCAAACCCGGCCAAGCTTCTGGGCTCGGCCATCCCAAAACAGCATATTCTCCGTGGCCGCTCCCGGCTGGCCAAAACCCCAGCCAATGTTTATCCCCAGAATATGCCCCTGGATCTCCTGGGAGCCATTGCCCCAGACCCATTGGTGCCGGTATGGCCATACCCCCCGGCCGCTGTCCAGGAGAAGAAAGGTGTCCTGGTCCAGGGGGTATTCCAGTTTGTGCATGCGCACGTGCCCCGCCAGATCCAGAAAGTTCTTCTTATAGTTATAGTAGAATTGGTATTTTCGCTGGAAAGGCGTGGCGATGACCATGGCGTCCCCGTCCTCGTGGGCTACGAGTTCCGCATCAAATCTCTGCGACCGGCAGACGATGTGCCGCTCGTACCCGTCAAAGCCGATGGACAGAAACAGCCCGGCATCCTCGTACTTGAGATTGTGCGGCTGGCCAGGGGAGAAGTCCAGATCCAGGCTGTCTCCGGGAAAGAGCTTCATAGGCCCGGAGGTATACCTCTCCCCGGTCTCAAAATCCACCAGCGTTGCCCCCACCGTTCCCGCGTAGGCCACATGGCCGTAGGTTACCTGGAAGGTAAATCGCCGGTTGGATACCTGGTAAAACTCCCACTCCTTCCGCCGACCGGGCCGGCGGATCCGTTCCTTGTTATATTCAAAGACATCCTCCACCGCCCAGGACGGGCGGGTTAACTGTCCCTTGTGGGTCAGCAGGGGCATCCTCTCCCATGTCCTATTGTCCACCGCCGTGCCTCCTTTCTGTTCCATCAGCCCTCCATTACATGCAGGGCGGCAATATCCGGGTCACGGATCCCTTTCATCACCTGATAGGCGTGGGGTTCCAGGTACTCCCACGGCCCGTCCGAGAGCCCCTGGCGCCGCAGCTCTTGGGCGATCCGGCCGCATACCGCCTCGATGGTCTCCTGCCGGGGTTGGGTAAGCAGTTTTCCCAGCGGTTCCGCCAGCTCGTCCAGGCAAGGCAGCTCCCGCAGGGCCCGAAAAGCCCATTTATAATAGGGCATATGCCGCCGGTTCAGCAAAAACGCCATATATAGCCCCTCCCTGACAAACTCCCCCGTTGCCAGCAGGGCCGCATCCCTCTCCCCCCGCCGAAGGCACCGGGGGACGTTATACTGTCCTGCCTGGGCCATCAAAGCCGCTCGGGCGGCGATCTTTTTCCGGCGCACGTCTTCCGGCATCCCATCCCGAATTGTCTGGCGGATGCGGGTAACCTCCCCCGGCCCGTCATAAAACACCTCTCCGCTGCACGCCTGGGCCAGGGCCCAGGAAGGAAGGGCCATCCACTGCCGCCAGGTCTCCGGCGCGCCGGCGCAGCCCGTGAAGGGCCGGAAAAACTCTTCCCAGGTCTTTACGCCAAAGCGGCCCCCGCCCAGACGGCTGTGCCTCTCCACTGGCCAGCCCCGATACTCCCCGGGCAGATGGTCGTATAGGGCCGACAGTGCAAAGCGCCGCCGGCTGTCCATCTCCGGCGGGACCCACAAGACAAAGCCCGGCCCCCAGTCATGATCCCGGGAGACCTCGTCGTCCCAGCCGGCGCAGTCGGATCCGGCTCCCGCCAGCCCGGCCGCCAGCCAGCCCATTTCCTCCGGGAACGCCTCCCGGACAGCCGGGGCTCCATGCTCCTCCCAGAACCCACGGGCCAGCTCAAGTCCCTTCAACAATGATCGCCGCCCTTTCCTCCAGCTCCCGCGCCAAATCCCTCCGGCCAAGGGCGGCAAAGGCCCCAGCGCATTTTCGGGCGGTGTGGGCGTAGTACCCGTCCCACACCAGCTCCGGGTCGTCCAGGCACTCCATGGCCCGCTCCAGGCATTCCGCCGCGGCGCCGGCCCCGTCGGGCCGCCCTGCTTGGAGCTGGGCAAGGTTTACCCAGGTGGTAGCCGTATCCGGGCCCAGCGGCCCCAGGGCCAGCACCGCCAGTGCCCAGCGCATGTACTCTTCCGCCTTCTCCGTCTCCCCCAGCGCCTGGAGGGCGGCCGCCATATTGTTGAACAATGCCGCCAGCCGCCGGTCCCCCGGCTCCAGCCGGGTGCGGTAGCAGTGCCAGGCTTCCTGGAACAGCGCCAGAGCCCGCCTGTTCTCCCCAAAGGCCGCCAGGCCTGTGGCGGCGTTTATAAGAATGGTGCCCCGGCTTACCGGTTCCGGACGCACCGTCTCCAGAAGTACCATCGTCCGTTCCAGGACATCCTGAAACGATTTTTCCCGGCCCCATTGGCGGTACAGGCCCATCAGTTCGCTGCACAGGGCCAGTGCCTGCTCCTCATTCCTCTCCGCCTCCGCCCGGGCCCGGTGCTGTCTCAGCAGAGCCTCTGCCCCCGGCCAATCTCCCCGGGCCATCCGCTCGTCTACCTGCCCAGCCAGTTCCTGCATGGTCATGGCCTTCTCCTTGCCGCCGGCTGTGCCGGCGCTCATGGTTTTTATACAAAAAGTATACCTTGAATTACCAATGGTTGCAAGATATAATACAAATCATCCCGGCGCTGGACGCCGGGATGACAGGAGGGATACAACTTGAAAAAATCGATATTGCGCCGGTATGCCCGTCTGATCGCCGTCACTGGCGCCAATGTGCGTCCGGGCCAGGAGGTAATCCTGGTTGCAGGGCTGGATCAGCCCCGGTTTGTGGAGATGCTGGTAGAGGAATGCTACCGGGCCGGGGCCGGAAAAGTCCGGGTGGATTGGGTCCACGACGCCCTGGAGCCCCTGCACGCCCAATACCAGTCCCAGGAGACGCTCTCCCGGGTGGAGGACTGGGAAAAAGCCCGGCTGCAGCGGATGGTGGAGGTCCTGCCCGTGCGGATCTTCCTGGAGTCCGCGGATCCGGACGGGCTGGCCGGCATTTGCCAGCCAAAATACTCCAACGCCCTCCAGGCCCGGGCGCTGGTGCAGAAGCCCTATCGGGACGCCATCGACGGCCGGCACCAATGGTGCATTGCCGCCGTCCCCGGCAAGGCCTGGGCCAAAAAAATCTATCCGGATCTGCCGGTCAAAAAGGCTGTTAAACGCCTTTGGAAAGAAATCTTACGCACTGCTCGGGCGGACGGGCCGGATCCGGTGGCCGCCTGGGAACAGCACAACGCCGCTCTCCAGGCCCGCTGCGACTATCTCAACCAGCTGGACCTCCGGCGCCTGCACTACCGGGCCGCCAACGGCACCGACCTGTGGGTAGACCTGATCCCCGGCGCCCGGTTCCTGGCCGGGCAGGAAACCACTGTCCAGGGGGTGGCCTTCAGCCCCAACATCCCCACGGAGGAGGTCTTTACCACCCCTCTGCGCGGCGGCGCCCAGGGGGTTGTTTTCTCCACCAAGCCCCTGTCCTACCAGGGGCAGCTGATCCAGGACTTCTCCCTGCGCTTTGAAAACGGGCGGGTGGTGGAGCTCTCCGCCGAGAAAAACCAGGACCTGCTCCAGAGCTTGGTGGACATGGACGAGGGAGCCCGGTATCTGGGCGAGTGCGCCCTGGTCCCCACCGGCTCCCCCGTGGACGCGGCGGGGCACCTCTTCTACAACACCCTCTTTGACGAGAACGCCTCCTGCCATCTGGCCCTGGGGGAGGGCTTTTGCGAATGCATCCCCGAGCACGGCCAGGCCGGCCGGGAGGGCTGCCGCCAGCGGGGCGTTAATGATTCCATTGTCCACACCGATTTCATGATTGGCTGCAAAAGCCTGGATATCGACGGGGTCCTGGCCGACGGTTCCCAGGTCCCGATTTTCCGCAAGGGCGGCTGGGCCTTTTAAGTCGCCCCGCCGGCGGGAGGGATATCCTTCCCGGGACGCGGGGGCCGCGCTGCGGGCCGCCCGCGTCCGGCGGGAGGGAGCTTGCCTCCCCCGCGATGCAAAAAGCAGGGGGTACCCGGTTTCTCCGGGTACCCCCTGCTCTCTTTCAGGGGTTATGCAAGGGTGGGGACAATCAGGCGTCCCAGCCTTCGTAGCGGCCGAACTGGCAGTCGTTGTTGCCGGACTCGGTGATAAACATCTCCAGCATGTTGATGGGATCGTTGAAGTCGGCCAGCCAGCCCTCACGGCAGAAGTCGAAGTTGCCGTTCTTCCGCTCTTCCAGGAATACGTTCCAGTCCATCTTCTCGATGGTCATCTCGATGCCCAGGGCGGCAAAGTCCTGCTGCATAGACTCACCGATCTGCACGTGGGCGTCGCCGTCGTTGGTCAGGTAGGTCAGCTGGATGGGCGTTTCGTCGGAGAGCATGCCGTCCTCACCGAACACGTAGCCGGCGGCTTCCAGCAGCTCCCGGGCGCGGGCCAGGGTGCCCTCGTAGTCGTTGTTGATGCCGTAGGGATCAAAGTAGCCCTGCTCCACAGCGTCGGTCCTAAACACACCGCCGTTGCCGTCCGCCATGCCCAGCGGGATGTAGGCGTTGGCAGCCACCTGGCCGGTCTGGCCGATGTTCTCGCAGATGTAGTCGCGGTCAATGATGATGCTCAGAGCCTCACGCATGCAGGCGGCCTGCTCCGGCGTCTTGTCGGCGAACAGATCGCTGTTGGCGTTGAAAGCGGCATAGTAGGTGCCCAGGTTGTCCACGATGTAGAACTCGGGGTTCTCTTCCGCCAGCAGATTGGCGATCTCATCGGTGGGGACGGTATCGGCAAAATCGATGGACCCGTCGTTGTAGGCGCCGTAGATGGCCACGTCGTCAGCGGAGAGCATGTACTCCTGCTTCTCGATGACTACGCTGTCAGCGTCGTACCAGTAGGGGTTCTTCTCATAGGTCATGGAGACGTTGTGCTCCCAGCCGGTGCACACGTAGGGCCCGTTGGAGACAAAGCCGGCATCCTGGCACCAGGCGCCCGGGGCGATCTCCCAGTTCTCGGCAGCTTCCACAGCCTCCTGCTTTACGGGGAAGAAGGTGGGGAAGGCCATCAGGTCCTCGATGTAGGCGCAGGGGGCGGTCATGGTGAACTCCAGCGTCACGTCGTCCAGAGCCGTGACAGCCAGGTCATCGGGGTAGCCCACTACCGTGGCGAACATGTAGCCGTAGTCGGCAGCCGTGGTGCTGGACGCAGCGCGCTTCCAGGAGTACTCGAAGTCGGCGGCGGTCAGGTCGCTGCCGTCGGACCACAGCAGGCCTTCCTGCAGGGTGACGGTGTAGGTCACAGTGCCGTCCTCGTTCTCGGTGGTGGTGTACCCGGTGGCGCAGGCGGGCTCGGTCTTGCCCTCGGCGTTGTAGGTGTACAGGCCGGAGAAGGCGTTGGCGGCCAGGCAGGCGCCGTCAACGGAGCTGTTGAGCGCGGGGTCCAGGTACTGGGGCTCGCTGGCCAGGTTGATGCGCAGCGTGTCGGCGCCGTTCTCCAGCGTAGCGTACATGAAGAACTTGGTGCCGAACAGGTTGGCGTAGACACCCTGTACGTAGTCCTTCTGCATGTAGATGTCGTTGTAGTAGTACAGCGGCACGATGCAGTAGTTGGACATGAGGATGTCCTCCGCCTGGTGCATCATCTCGGTACGAGCGGCGTAGTCGGTGCTGGCCTTGATCTCGGCAATCAGCTCGTTATACACGTCCCACTCGTTCACGGGATCGATGAAGGCCTCGCTCACCAGCGCAGCAGCGGGGTCCTCCGTCCCTTCCGCGGGTTCTCCCGCGGGCTCTTCGGCCGGGGCCTCGGTAGGCTCCGTGCTGGGCGTTTCCGTAGCGCCGCAGGCACACAGAGCAAATACCATGACCATAGCCAAAAGCAGGGCAATCAGCTTTTTCATTGTCTTTCCTCCAAAAATTATTTATCCTCCTGAACGAATCAAAGGTTATCATGCTGTGT
>CALWYY010000030.1 GCA_944385885.1 uncultured Oscillospiraceae bacterium
GAGGAGATCAGCCGGCGGATCCCGGCCCACCGCTGGGGGGCGCCCGAGGATATGAAGGGCGTGACGGTGTTCCTGGCGTCCCGCGCCTCGGATTATCTGAGCGGCGCGGTCATACCCGTAGACGGCGGCTATTTGGTAAACTGACGGCAGAAACCGGGGATATGGCCGATGGAAAATTGCTTTTACTGCGCCCGGGACAAAAGACTCCTTGCAATCATGGAGCCGGTATGCCGGCTGGACTGGTCGCGGGTCTATTTTCTCCGCAACCAACGGCACCGGGGCCGGTGCGTGGTGGCGCTGCACCGGCATGTGCGGGAGCTGTACGAAATGGAGCCGGAAGAGCGGAACGGCTTTTTCCGAGAGACGGCGGCGGTGGCCCATGCCATTGCCTGCCTGTATAAGCCCGACAAGATCAATTATGCGGTGTATGGAGACCTGGTATCCCACTACCACGTACATATCGTGCCCAAATACAAAAACGGGCCGGACTGGGGCGGCCCATTTTCGGACGGAGGGGAGGAGCGTCTCCTCACCCCGGAAGACCTGCGCGGCGAGATCCGGCAGCTGCAAGACAAGCTGCAAAGAATATTAGGAACGTGAAAGGAAGGTCAGTTATGAAGGTTGGTTTGAATCCCGGATTCCTGTTTGCCCTGTACGGAGACAAGGTGTTTTTCCGGGAGATGATCGAGGGGGCCAACATAGCGGCGTCCCTGGGCTTTGACAGCCTGCGTTTGGAGGTGTACTGTGACCCGGAGTATGAGGCCTTTACCGCGGAAAACATTCGCGCCCTGCGGCAGCATTACCAGAGCCTGAAAATTACCTCGGATTACTTTGTGGCCTGTGCGCCCCGAAACAAGCTGGCCACCATGGACCCGATCCGCCGGCAGGAGGGGCTTCGGGATTTTGAACGCCTGGCAGAGATTGCCGGGGAATTTGGCTTGTGCGACACCGTATCCCTGGTATGCGGGGCGCCGGAGGAGGCCGTGGTTTCCTTTCTGGACACCTATCCCGGGGCGCCCCCGTCCATGATCCGGCTTCCGGAAAATCTTACCTGGGACGAGGTGTGGAAGACCTACGTGGATACGGTGCACAAGTGCCTGACCATGTGCCAGAGCCGGGGGCTGAAGCTCTCACTGGAACCCCTGCCTATGACCGTCATGAACAACACCGACACCTATCTGCGCCTGGCGGGGGAGATCGGGTCCCGGGATCTGGGGATTGTTATTGACGCCTCCCATCTGCACTATCAGCGGGAGAGCTTGCCGGTATCCATTGAGAAGGTAAAAGGGCAGCTGATGAGCTTCTGCGTATGCGACAACAATGGGGTGGAGGACTACCACCTGGGACCCGGCAAGGGGACCATCGACTGGGCCGAGTGCGTCCGCGCTCTGAAGAAGATCGGCTACACCGGCACGCTGGACCTGGAGATCAACGTGGTGGATGACGTGAACGCCAGATATTCCGAGGCAAAAGAGTATCTGGAGGGCGTCATTCGGGAGGTAGGATAATGCGTGTCGTAGACATCGGCGCCATGATAGGGCCGTGGCCGTTACAGAAGCTGGAATTT
Organism: uncultured Oscillospiraceae bacterium; assembly: GCA_944385885.1. Taxonomy (GTDB): domain Bacteria; phylum Bacillota; class Clostridia; order Oscillospirales; family Oscillospiraceae; genus Apopatocola. The sequence continues at coordinate 1,568 of CALWYY010000030.1, forward strand.
GAGACAGCGGCCGGGCTGGTAGAAAAGATGGATCACTACGGCATCGACGAGGCCTATGCCTATTCCTCCTACGCCGCACGGGTAAGCCCGCTGGACGGCAACTACATGCTCATGGAGCAGCTGCAGGGGTACGAGGACCGAATCCATCCCTGCTGGGTGGTGGTTCCCACCTGGGACTTGGAGACGGGAGGCAGCCTGGAAGAGGAGCTGAAAAAGTATCGGGTACGCCTGGTACGACTGCTGCCCAGCGACCATTCCTTTTCCCCGGAACCCTGGGTATGCGGGGACCTGTATGAGATGCTGCAGAGAAACGGCATTCCGGTGCTGCTGAATCAGACGGACGTAACCGCCGGCCAGATCCATGCCATCTGCTCGGCGTATCCCGACCTACCGGTGATCCTTACCCAGTGCGAGTACACCCAGAACCGGAACATTTACAAACTGCTGGAGAAGCATCCCAACTTCTATTTAGAGATTGCCACGTATTACATATACGACGGCCTGGAGGACGTTGCCCGGAAATTCGGAGCGGAGCGCATGATTTTTGGCAGCCGCATGCCCTTCCAGGAGGGCGCGGCCGCGCTGGGAATGACGCTGCTGGCAGACCTGACCCAGGAGGAAAAGGCCCTGATTTTGGGAGGCAACGCAGACCGGTTGGTAAAGGGGGAACAGGCATGAACATCCGTGAAATGCTGGGCGGGGATCTGCCGGAGTTTCCGGTGATTGATATTCACGCCCATATGGACCGACCGGCGCAATTTCTGTGCCCGGGGGATCCGGGGATCGACGGCATGGTCCGGGTAATGGACCGGGTGGGGATCCACCGCATTGCCATCTGCCCCAACATGGCCATAAACAGCGACATAGTAAAGGGAAACCAGCGGGTATTGGAGGCGGCGGAGAAGTACCCGCGGCGGGTAATCGCCCTATGCACGGTGAATTTCAACCGGTTTGAAGAGAGCCTGGAGAGCCTGGACCGGTGCTTTGCCACCCCCTATTTCCGGGGAATTAAGCTGCACCCGGATTTTATGCGCTACTCCATGCAGGACGAGGAGAAAATGTGCG
>CALWYY010000031.1 GCA_944385885.1 uncultured Oscillospiraceae bacterium
CCCGGAGGAGGTGGCCCGGGATGTGCTGAGGGCAGGGCAGGAGCTGCTGGAAGGCCCCGCCAGCCCTGTGTTTTCCCCGTCTCCGGGGATTTTGGATTGACAAGACCCGGAGGCTGTGCTATGATACTCAAGCGGTTTGGAGAAGTACCCAAGTGGCCGAAGGGGCTCCCCTGCTAAGGGAGTAGTCGGTGATGAGCCGAGCCCGGGTTCAAATCCCGGCTTCTCCGCCAGCAACCCGGGGATGCGGAGGGGTCCGCGCCCCGGGTTTTTCCGTCCCGCCCTGCCGGTTGACGCCGGGGCCAGGATGTGATAGGGTTTACAGGAAACCGGGAGAGATGTCCGAGTGGTTTATGGAGCTGGTCTTGAAAACCAGTGACCCCGCAAGGGGCCGGGGGGTCGAATCCCCCTCTCTCCGCCACGCCGCCGCAAGCGCTAAGCCGCTTGCGGCGGCTTTTGCCAGAGCGCCGGAACCCTCGGGCCTCCGGCGGTTTGCGCCGGGCTTTGGTCCGCTTTTTGGGGCGCCCCCGGCCTCCTGCGCCGGTTTCCGCGCCGGATTTCTGCCGGGAGAAAACGCGCGGCGCTCCGGCGCCCCTGTGGATGCCCGGCGCCCAAAGCGCCGCCTCCGTCTCCGCGAAAGACAAGCCTGTCCGCCGGGCCGGGGGCAAAAGCCATTTCGGCGGCACCACGGCCGTTTTGAAATGGCACTTCTCCCGGAAGCCCGGTTTCACGCTCCGGCAAAAAGGCCGGGGGTTTGTCTTGACCGGAGGGACAGGGGATGATATAGTACTGTCAAATTTGTTTGCGGACGAAATATCCGGAAGGAGATAAACATGACGCGGGACCAGGTGTTTGGGGAAATGATGGAGAGCCTATTTGAGATGGCCCGGTACATTTCCCTATTTGATAACACGCTCTACCAGTACTATGATCAGACGCTGTACGCCACGGAGGTCCATGCCCTGAACGTCATCCAGCGGCGCAGCAGCACCAATCTCACCCAGCTCAGCCAGCTTACCCATCGCACCAAGGGCGCCATCTCCCAAATGATTACCAAAATGGAAAAACAGGGGATCGTACGGAAAACGGTCAACCCTGCCAACAAAAGCGAGATCCTTCTGGAACTTACTCCCAAGGGCGAGTGCATCTGCAAGCATCACCAGCAGGCGAAGCTGTCCGTATTCCGGATGTATATGAACGCCATGGGAGAGTTCTCCGACGAGGACTTTCAGAACGCCAACCAGGTCCTCAGCCGGATCATCCAGATCACCATGGGCAAAACAACAAAATAAACACTACAATTCTTGTGGACTATTTCTTCTTTTCCTTGTTGATTTTTACAAAAAGAGCTGTATAATGGACATAAAGAGTTTAGTGGTGTAACACTTTTCGATGCAGCGAGTTCCTGTAGGCGCCAACAGTAACCGGCAGAGAAAAGTTCCTTTTACCCCAAAGTGTTTAGCGACTAAACTCAGCGGCAACGGTTCCCCTGCCTGTGGGGAACGAGGAAGAGAGGCGGATCGGAGGGGATCTGCCGCGGAAAGAAGAAAGGAGTTTGTAAAGAATGAGTCAGCAGGAAAACAATGCTACCATGAAACGCGAACTCAGCACAGTATCCGTTATGTTTATTGCTGTGGGCGCCATGGTAGGTTCCGGCGTCTTTTCCATGACGGGCGTCGGCGTGACCCGCGCCGGCAGCGCCGCCATTCTCTCGTACTTTGTGGCGGCCTGCGTATCCATTATCAGCTCCCTGCCGCATATCATCGCTATCTCGGCCTGCCCCTGCGCCGGCGGCTACTATAACTACATCAGCCGGTTTTTGAGCCCCACGGTAGGCTATTTCTACCAGTGGCAGCGCCTGGTGGGCACCCTGGCCCTGTCCCCGGTGGCCATGGTCTTTGCCCAGTACCTGCAGATCGTGTTCCCGGAGGTCCCCAGCATGGTGGCCTCGCTGGGCATCATTGTGGTATTTGCCCTGATCAACCTGCTCAACGTTCGGACCATTACGAAATTTAACAACGTGTTCGTGGTGGTTATGATCATCGCCCTTCTGGTGTTTGTGGGCTTCGGCGCGCCTCACGTGGACGTGACCCGGCTCAACAACTTCATGGAGAACGGCTTCCAGGGCATGATCCTGGGCGTGGTGCTGTTCATGAGCACCTACGGCTGCGCCCCCTTCGTGGCCAACCTGGGCCGCGAGATGAAGAACCCCCGCAAGAGCGTGCCTCTGGCTATCATCGGCGGCACCTTCCTGACGGCGGCCATCTACATGCTGGTCACCTTTACCTACGTCACCACCTACGACTATCACGCCAATCCCGGCGCCGCTGTGGGCGACGTTGCCAAGACCTTCATGCCCGGTCCTGCGTTCTGGTTCCTGATGATTGGCGGCGCCCTGCTGGCCATTATGACCACTATCAACGCGGGTATTATGGCCACGGCCCGTGCCATGTGGTCCGGGGCCCGTGACGGTGTGTTCCCCAAGTGGTTCGGCCATATTAACAAGAACGGTGTGCCCGACCGTATGATCCTGGCGGTGGCCGTCCTGATGGCCTTCCCCGTAGTCTCCGGCATGAGCCTGGAATATGTAACGTATCTGTCCAGCGCCCCGGGCTTCATCTTCTCCATGCTCATTCCCATCAGTACCTTGTTCATTCCCAAGCGCTTCCCCCACCTGTATGCCAACAGCTTCATGCCGCTTAAGAGGCCGGCCCATATCGCTCTGGTGGTGGTGGTGTGCGGCATACTGGCGTACCTATCCGGCAGCTCCATAACCCAGCTGACCGGCAAGGCCATTATCTGCCTTATCATCTACTACGGCCTGGTGGCGCTCAACCTGATCCGGGTACGCAAACAGTACGAGAAGGAGGGCAAGACTTTTGGTGGCCTGAAGACCGACTACGACCCGTTCTGGATCGAAGAGGAAGCGCGTCTGGCAGCCGAAGCGGCGGCCGCCTCCAAGTAAGCTTGACATCTTTGGTATACAAAAATCCTGCGCTGTTATAGAAGGAGGTATACAAATTGAGCCGCTTTGACAAAAAACTGGAACGCCGCGGTACGGACTGCATGAAGTGGGACGTGGTGGATAAGGCGTTTGAAGCGGAAGGAATCATTCCCATGTGGGTAGCGGACATGGACTTTGAAACCCCCAGGGCCGTTACCGACGCCATCATCCGCCGGGCCACCCACGGGGCCTTTGGGTATAACGTGGTGCCCCAGTCCTATTACGATGCGCTGATCAATTGGCTGAAGCGGCGTCATGGATGGGAAATCCGCAAGGAATGGATCGCGTATACGCCCGGGGTGATCCCCGCCCTATACTGGGCGGTGGGCGCATTCACCAAGCCCGGGGACAAGGTCCTGGTGCAGTCTCCCGTATATTATGTATTCTATAACGCCATTTCCGTGTGGAACCGGGAAGCGGTCTGCAACCAGCTGGTACAGACGGAAGATGGGTATCGGATTGATTTTGCAGATCTGGAGGAGAAGCTATCCGACCCGGCAGTGACTCTGATGATTTTCTGCAGCCCGCACAACCCGGTGGGCAGGGTATGGACCCGGGAGGAGCTGGAAAAGGTCAGCCAGTTGTGCGTAAAGCACAACGTGCTGCTGGTCGCGGACGAGATCCATTCCGATCTGGTGTTCCGTGGGCACAAGCACATTCCCATCGCCTCCATCAGCGAGGAGGCTGCCAACAACACCATCGTCTGCGTGGCGCCCAGCAAGACCTTCAACCTGGCGGGCCTGGCTACGGCCAACGCCATCATTCCCAATAAGAAAATCTACGACGCCTTCTGTGCCGAGCGCAGAAAGAGCGCCATCCATACCCCGGACATTTTCGGCATGATCGCCCTGGAGGCCGCCTACGACCACGGGGAAGAGTGGCTGGAGGACCTGATCGACTATCTGCAGGCCAACTACGACTACCTGGAGAGTTGGCTGGCGGAGAACCTGCCTCAGGTCAAACCCCTGCGACCGGAAGGGACGTATCTGATCTGGCTGGACTTCAAGTCCCTGGGCATGAGCAGCGAGGAGCTGAAGACCTTCCTGAACACCAAAGCGCGGGTGGCCCTGGATCAGGGCTACTGGTTCGGCAAAGGCGGCGAGGGCTTTGCCCGTATGAATATCGCCTGCCACCGGTCCACCCTGGAGGAAGGCCTGGCCCGGCTGAAGGGAGCCATTGACGCACTGTAACATATCGGTGTCCACCCTTTCATATTTCCCTTCATCCAACAGGCGCAAAGCCCCGCTGCAAGGCGGGGCTTTGTGTTGCAGGCCGGGCCGGGGCGGGAGGCGAGGGATGGGAAAAACGACTTGACAAGCATCCCGGCGGGTGATATGCTCACTTTAATTACGAAAATTGCGAATTTAGCGGATCGGGAGGAAACGCCGTCGCGGCAGGATGGAACGCCGAGACCTGGCGGAGGTTCCCGATAAGAGCGCCTGGCCGTGTTTCAAGGCATCGCGGCGGCCTCCGTACAGGCCGGAAACCTGCCGGAGCTCCGAAACGGGGCGCCGACCCCAGCCGGGGGCCCGGCGGGGCGGCTTGCGAGCCCACCCGTGGATTTGTCCCTGAAGCCCAAGGCTTCAGGGGTTTTGTTTTTGGCCGGGGCGCGGTGCAGATAAGGAGGAGTGGAAAAGCATGCAGATGACGGGGGCCAAGATCCTGATGGAATGTCTGCTGGAGCAGGGGGTGGATACGATCTTCGGATACCCCGGAGGCACCATTCTGAATGTGTACAATGAGCTGTACGACTACAAAGACCGTGTGCGCCATATCCTTACCGCCCACGAACAGGGGGCGGCCCACGCCGCGGACGGCTACGCCCGGTCCACGGGCAAGGTGGGGGTATGCTTTGCCACCAGCGGTCCGGGAAGCACCAACCTGACCACCGGCGTGGCCACGGCGTACATGGACAGCTCCCCGGTGGTGTTCATCACCTGCAACGTGAGCGAAGACCTTATCGGCAAGGACTCCTTCCAGGAGGTGGACATCACAGGCATCACCATGCCCATCACCAAATGCAACTACATTGTCCGGGATGTGGAGGAGCTGGCGGACATTGTCCGTGAGGCCTTTGCCATTGCCCGGGGCGGCCGTCCCGGGCCGGTGCTGATTGATATTGTCAAAAACGTCACCGCCGAGCTGGCGGATTACACCCCCTTGCCCCGGGAGGCCCACGTATCCTCCGGCCGGCTGGGGGAGCTGGTGAAGCGGGCGTCCCATGACCTGAAGCTGCCGGAGCCGGACCTGGGGGATGTGGAGAAGCTGGCGGAGATGATCCGCCGCTCGGAGAAGCCCCTTCTGATCTGCGGCGGCGGAGTGGTGCGCAGCCGGGCGCACCAGGAGTTTTTGCGCCTGGCGGAGAAGATGGACGCGCCGGTGGCCATTACCGTCATGGGGGCCGGCGGGTTCCGGGGGCGCAGCCCCCTGACTACCGGCATGATCGGGATGCACGGGTCCCAGGCGTCCAATATGGCCTGCGACAGCTGCGACCTGCTGATTGCCGTGGGCTGCCGCTTCTCCGACCGGGTGGCCCTGGACCCCAAGACCTTTGCCGAGCAGGCCAAGATCGTGCAGATCGACATCGACCGGGCGGAGATCAACAAGAACATCCAGACCTCCCACCATATCATCGGCGACGCCAAGCGGGTGCTGCAGCTTTTGGACGAGCGTCTGGAGCCCATGGATCACACCCCTTGGAAGGAGTACATTTTTTCCTTTAAGACGGAGACGGAGTACGACGAGGGAGGCAGCGCCCTGACTCCCAAACAGATCTCCGACGTGATCGCCCGCCTGTGCCCGCCGGACACCATGGTGACCACCGATGTGGGCCAGCACCAGATGTGGGTGATCCAGCACCTG
>CALWYY010000032.1 GCA_944385885.1 uncultured Oscillospiraceae bacterium
TCAAGGACATTCGGGCCAAGAGCCTTCGGTCCAACAACCCCAACAACGTGGTTTCCGCCACCATGGAAGGTCTGAAGTCTCTGCGGGACGCCGCCCAGGTGGCTGCGTACCGGGGCAAGACCCCCGATGAGATCAAGGCGTGAGGAGGGTTTGGGAATGGCTAATCTGAAGATCAAGCTGGTTAAGAGCCTGAACGGTCGGCTGGAAAAACACATCGCCACCGCCAACTCCCTGGGCCTGCACAAAATCGGCAACGAGACCCTGCAGCCCGACAATCCCCAGACCCGCGGGAAGATTGCCCAGATCGGGTATCTTCTCCAGGTCACCGAAGAATAAGGAGGCCCCATATGTTTTTGAATGAGCTTTCCCCGGCGCCGGGCAGCACCAAGGTAGCCAAGCGCAAGGGCAGAGGGATCGGTACCGGCAACGGCAAGACCGCCGGCCGCGGACACAAGGGCCAGAAGGCGCGCAGCGGCGGCGGCGTGCGGGTTGGGTTTGAAGGCGGCCAGATGCCTCTGGCCCGGCGGATCCCCAAGCGGGGGTTCCACAATGTCTTTGCCAAGCCCCTGGAGACGGTGAACGTCTCTGACCTGAACAAGTTTGACGACGGCGCCCTGGTGGACGCCGCGGCCCTCCTGGAAAAGGGCATCCTGTCCAAGTGCGTCTACGGCGTGAAGATTCTTGGCAACGGCGAGCTGAAAACCAAGCTCACCGTCAAGGCGAACGCCTTCTCGGCCGCCGCCAAGGAGAAGATCGAAGCCGTTGGAGGAAAGGCTGAGGTGGTGTAAGTGTTCCAGACTTTCCGTAATGCGTGGAAGATCAAGGAGCTGAAACAGAAGATCCTCTTCACCCTGTTCATCATTCTTCTTTACCGGCTGGGCAACGCCGTGCCGGTGCCGTATGTGAACACCACGGCTCTCTCCCAGTATTTTACCACGCTGCAGAACACCGTTCTGGGCCTTTACAATACCATGTCCGGCGGGGCGTTTTCTATGGCGACCATTTTTGCCTTGAGCATCCAGCCGTACATTAACGCCTCGATCATCATCCAGCTTTTGTGCATTGCCATTCCGGCGCTGGAGCGTTTGAGCAAGGAGGGGGGCGAGGAGGGGCGCAAGAAGATCTCCTCCATCACCCGCTACTCCACGGTGGGCATCGGCCTGCTTCAGGGCTTTGCCTACTACATGCTCATCAAGCAGAACGGTCTGCTGGCTACCGGAGGCGAGAGCATTTGGGCCGCCATCGTCATCATAATGACCTTCACCGCCGGTTCGGCGTTGGTCATGTGGCTGGGCGAGCAGATCACGGAGTTCGGCATTGGCAACGGCATCTCCATCATCCTCTTTGCCAGCATTGTGTCCCGCTTCCCCACCGGGGTGGCCAATCTGGTGCAGAGGGCCATCAACAATCAGCTCAACTGGGTTGCGGTGATCCTGATGCTCTTGGGCGCCCTGGCCATCATTGTGCTGGTGGTAGTGGTAAACGACGCGGAGCGGCGCATCCCGGTGCAGTACGCCAAGCGGGTGGTGGGCCGGAAGATGTACGGCGGCCAGGCCACCCACCTCCCCATGAAGGTGAACATGTCCGGCGTGCTGCCGATCATTTTCGCCCAGTCTATCGCCTCCCTGCCCGCCACCGTCATCCTGCTGGTGGGCGGCAGCCAGGACAGCTGGTTTATGCGCACGTTTGACTCGGACACCATCCCCTACGCCATTATCTACCTGCTGCTGATCATCTTCTTCGCGTACTTCTACGCCACCATCCAGTTTAACCCCATTGAGGTGGCCAACAACCTGAAGAAGAACGGCGGGTTCATCCCCGGCTACCGGCCGGGCAAGCCCACCAGCGATTTTATCCGGCGTGTACTCAACAAGGTTACGCTCTTTGGCGCGCTCTACCTGGGCGTCATTGCGTGCCTTCCCATCATTATCAGCGCCTGCTCCCCGGCGGCGGCCAACAGCGGCATCTCTCTGGGCGGCACCTCCATCATCATTGTGGTGGGCGTGGCCATCGAGACCGTGCAGGCCTTGGAGAGCCAGATGCTGATGCGGCACTACAAGGGTTTCCTTGAGTAAGGAGCGGCCTACCATGAAGCTGACGCTGTTGGGTGCGCCGGGAGCCGGCAAGGGCACCCAGGCCGAGATTCTCAGCAAGAAGCTGGGCATACCCACCATTTCCACGGGAGCGATTCTGCGCTCGGCCATACAGGAGGGCACCCCTGTGGGCAAGCAGGCCGCTGCGTATATCCAAAGCGGCCGGCTGGTACCGGACGAGGTGATCATTGGGATCGTGCAGGAGCGGCTGGCAAAGCCGGACTGCGCCCGGGGTTATATCCTGGACGGCATGCCCCGGACCATACCCCAGGCCCAGGCGTTAATCGACCACGGGATCGATCTGGATGCGGCTGTATCCATTGAGATCGGCGACCAGGAGATTGTGCGCCGTATGAGCGGCCGGCGAACCTGCCCCCACTGCGGAGCGTCCTACCATGTGGCAAACAACCCTCCCCGAGAGGAAGGAAAGTGCGATCAGTGCGGGACGGCTCTTGTGATCCGGGAGGACGACGCGCCGGAGACCGTGATGGCCCGGCTGGCGGTGTTCCATGAGCAGACGGAACCCCTGAAAGGGTTTTACCAGCGGCTGGGCAAACTGCGTAGCGTGGAAAACGAGACGGGCATCGCCGCCATGTCGGCGAAGATCTTCCGGGCGCTGGGGATCGAGGAATGATGATTACCATCAAATCGCCCCGGGAGATCGAGCGGATGCGGCAGGCGGGAAAAATCGCCGCCGCCGCCCGCAGCGCGGGCAGCCGGATGGTGCGTCCCGGTGTCACCACCGAGGAGATCGACCAGGCAATCCGCGAGTGCATTCTGTCCTGCGGGGCAAGCCCCACGTTCCTGCATTACGGGGGCTTCCCCAAGAACGCGTGCATATCGGTAAACGATGAGGTTATCCACGGCATCCCGGGCAACCGAGTGATCCGGGAGGGAGACATTGTTTCGCTGGATGTGGGCGCGACCTATAAAGGGTATGTGGGAGACTGTGCGGGGACCTTTCCGGCAGGAGAGGTCACGCCGGAAGCAAAGGAACTGATCCGCGTCACCCGGCAGAGCTTTTTCGAGGGCATCCGGTACGCCCGGGCGGGCTGCCGGCTGTGGGACATCTCCCGGGCGATCCAGGAGTACGCCCAGGCCCATGGCTATTCCCTGGTACGGGAATACGTGGGGCACGGGGTGGGAGAAAATCTCCATGAGGACCCGGAGGTTCCCAACTATGTCCCGGAGGCCGGACGCAACCCCCGGCTGATACCCGGCATGACACTGGCCATTGAGCCCATGGTGAACGCCGGAGGACCGGGAGTGCGGGTTCTGTCCAATCAGTGGACGGTAGTTACCCTGGACGGGGCCCTGTCCGCCCACTATGAAAACACAGTGCTCATTACCAACGGCGATCCGGAGATCCTGACGATCGCAGACGACCTTTAAGGAGGGACAGTTTTGGCGAAAGACGACGTTTTCGAGCTGGAAGGCACGGTCGTGGAATCCCTGCCCAACACCATGTTCATGGTGGACATCGGCAATGGCCATACCATACTGGCCCACATTTCCGGCAAGCTCCGCATGAACTTCATCCGCATCCTGCCCGGGGACAAGGTCACCGTGCAGATGAGCCCCTACGATCTGACCCGGGGGCGCATTACCTGGCGCTCCAAGTAACCAACTCCACCGGCGGCGGCCGGCTCGGCCGCCCAACACTAAGGAGGAACTACCATGAAAGTACGTCCCAGCGTCAAGCCCATGTGCGAGAAGTGCAAGATCATCAAGCGCAAGGGCAAGGTCATGTGCATCTGCGAGAACCCCAAGCATAAGCAGCGCCAGGGCTGAGCGCGGCGCACAGACTGAAAACCGGAAGAAAAGGGCATAACTGTCCTTTGGGGCGGGCCTTCATTATGCCAAAGGCCCAGGAAAAGCCCGAATGGTATAAAATCATTGAAAGGAATGATTGCAAAACATGGCACGAATCGCCGGCGTTGACCTGCCCAGAGACAAGAGGATTGAGATCGGCCTGACCTACGTGTTCGGCATCGGCAGAACCAGCGCGAAACGGATCCTGGAGGAGACCGGGATCAACCCGGATACCCGCGTACGCGACCTGACCGATGAGGAAGAGGCCCGGATCCGCGAGTGCATCGACAAGGAGTTTATCGTGGAAGGCGACCTGCGCCGCCAGGTTGCTCTGAATATTAAGAGTCTGACGGAGATTGGCTGCTACCGGGGCCTGCGCCACCGGAAGGGCCTGCCGGTGCGCGGCCAGCGGAGCAAGACCAACGCCCGCACCCGCAAGGGACCCAAGCGCACCATCGCCAACAAGAAGAAGTAAGGGAGGGAACTGAACCATGGCTACCGCACAAAAGGGTAAGAAAGTCCGTACCCGCCGCAGAGAGCGGAAGAATATCGAGAAGGGCCAGGTACACATCAGCTCTTCCTTCAACAATACGATGGTGACCATCACCGACACCCAGGGCAACGCCATATCCTGGGCCTCCGCGGGCGGAGCGGGTTTCCGGGGCAGCCGTAAGAGCACCCCCTTTGCGGCCCAGACCGCTGCCGAGAAAGCCGCCCGGGCCGCCATGGAGCACGGCCTGAAGAGCGTGGAAGTGTTTGTCAAGGGACCCGGTTCGGGTCGGGAGGCCGCGATCCGTGCCCTGCAGACCGCCGGGCTTGAGGTGACCATGATCAAGGACGTCACCCCCATCCCCCACAACGGCTGCCGTCCGCCTAAGCGCCGCCGCGTCTGATCAAAGGAGGAAAAGGATAATGGCAAGATATACGGAAGCCGTCTGCCGGCAGTGCCGCAGAGAAGGCCAGAAGCTCTTTCTGAAGGGCGACAAGTGCTATACCGACAAGTGCGCCATGGTCAGCCGTGCCAAGGCCCCCGGCATGCATGAGCAGGGCCGGAACAAGACCTCGGAATACGGCCTGCAGCTGCGGGAGAAGCAGAAGGCCAAGCGGTACTACGGCGTGCTGGAGAAGCAGTTCCGCGGGTACTATGAACTGGCGGAGCGCCGGCCGGGCCAGGCTGGCCAGAACCTGCTGGCCATTCTGGAGAGCCGTCTGGACAACGTGGTCTACCGCCTGGGCTTTGCCATGAGCCGGGCCGAAGCGCGCCAGCTGGTCACCCACGGCCACTTTACCGTCAATGGGCGCAAGGTGTCCATCCCCAGCTTCCTGGTGAAGCCGGGCATGGTCATTACTCTGAAAGAAACCAGCCGGGATCTGGGCAAGATCAAGGCCAGCGTGGAAGCCAATGCCTTCCGTCAGCCTCCCAAGTGGCTTGAGTATGATGCCAACAACATGATCGCCAAGGTCGTGGCCGTGCCGGAGCGCGAGGACATTGACCTGCCTATCGAGGAGCATCTGATTGTCGAGTTGTACTCCAAGTAATACCCACCGTCCGATTGGAAAGCTGACACCTTGCGGCGCTTCCGGGCGCCGACAAATTAAGGAGGGTACTACATGATCGAAATCGAAAAACCGCGGATCGAGTGCATGGAATCTCCGGCGGACGAGTCATACGGCAAGTTCGTAGTAGAGCCACTGGAACGCGGTTACGGCACCACGCTGGGAAACTCCCTGCGCCGGGTGCTCCTCTCCTCTCTGCCTGGCACGGCGGTCACGCGCATCAAGATCGCCGGTATCCAGCATGAATTTTCCACGATCCCCGGGGTCACAGAGGACGTGACCGAGATCGTTCTGAACGTTAAGGGCATCATCGCCCGCCTGCACAGCGCCACGCCGAAGACCATCTATATTGAGGCCTCCGGCGAGGGGGAAGTCACCGCCGGAGACATCAAGGCCGACGGCGAGGTGGAGATCCTCAACCCGGAGCACCACATCGCCTCCCTGGGTCCGGACGCCTCCCTGTCCATGGAGCTGACGGTGGGCCACGGCCGCGGCTACGTGACCGCCGAGCACAACAAGCCCGCTCAGCCCATCATCGGGACGATCCCCGTGGACTCCATCTACTCCCCGGTGCTGAAGGTCAACTACACCGTGGAAAATACCCGTGTGGGCAACCAGACGGACTTTGACAAGCTGACCATGGAGGTCTGGACGGACAAGACCATCACGGCCCGGGACGCCGTGTCCCTGGGTGCGAAGATCCTGTGCGATCACTTTGTTCTGTTCACCGACCTGTCGGATGCCGCCGGCAGCCGGTCCATGGTGGTGGAGAAGGCCGAGCCCCGCCGGGATCAGGTGCTGGAGATGACCATCGAGGAGCTGGATCTGTCGGTCCGCAGCTTCAACTGCCTGAAACGCGCCAACATCAACACCGTGGCGGACCTGATCTCCAAGACCGAGGAAGAAATGATGAAGGTCCGCAACCTGGGCCGCAAGTCCCTGGAAGAGGTGCAGCATAAGCTTGCCATGATGGGATTGTCCCTGGCCAGCGACGACAACAACCAGTAATTAGGAGGAAAAGACAATGCCTGCTTATAGAAAACTCGGTAAGACTACCGATCAGCGCATGGCAATGCTCCGCCAGCAGGTCACGGACTTCCTGGACAAGGGACGGATGGAGACCACCTTCCCCCGGGCCAAGGAGATTGCGCCTCTTGCCGAGAAGATGATTACCTTAGGCAAAGAGGGAGGGCTGGCTAACTACCGCCAGGCTCTGGCCTTTATTACCCGGGAAGACGTTGCCAAGCGCCTGTTTGACGAGGTCGCTCCCAAGTACAAGGAGCGTAACGGCGGCTATACCCGCGTTACCCGCACCGGTCCCCGCCGGGGAGACGCCGCCGAGATGGCCGTCATTGAGCTGGTGTGACCCATACCGCCGGTACCAAGCGGCGCAGCGTTTGCTGCGCCGCTTTGCCGTATGCGTCCCGTTCAGGTTTCTTGATAAATATGTCCAAAGAGAAAACACCGTCCGAAAACCGTTGACAAGGCGGTCCCCTCCGGGTACAATGGCGCTTATTTCGGAAAGGCAGGGGATGCGGGTCCATAGATCACAGCGACAGTACAGACGACGGCTGTATGAAAATGACAGCGAGGGGAAATAGCGCATATCCGGCTTCCTTTGGGGAGATCGGATGTGCTTTTTTGCGCCCCGCGGCGGGAAGGGAGGGCGCCCGGTGAAGGACACCATAGGTGGCATCCTCCTGATGGCGGGCCTGATTCTGCTGTCGGCGTTTTTCTCAGCGGCGGAGACGGCCTACTCCTCGGCCAGCCGAACACGGCTGCGATCCCTGGCGGAGAAGGGGAACCGGCGGGCTGGCCTGGCCTGCGCGCTGGGAGAGGAGTACGATCAGCTCCTGTCGGCTATTCTCATTGGCAACAATCTGGTGAACATTGGGGCGGCCTCTCTGGGCACGGTGATTTTCGTCCGCCTCTACGGGGATGTGGGGGCCACCATTTCCACCGCCGTGGTGACGGTGGTGGTGCTGATCTTTGGGGAAATATCCCCCAAAAGCCTGGCCAGGGAATGCCCGGAGCGATTCGCCCTGTTCTCCGCCCCGCTGCTGCGGGGGCTTATATGGATCATGACTCCGCTGAATTATGCATTTACCCAATGGAAAAAGGTCCTGTCGCGGCTTCTGCGCCTGGAGCGGGACGGCCGGACCTCCCGGGAAGAACTGCTTATGCTGGTGGAAGAGGTGCAGCAGGACGGAAGCATCGACCAGAACGAGGGGGAGCTCCTGCGCAAAGCCATTGGCTTTTCCGGCCGGGAGGCGGCGGAGATCCTGACCCCCCGGGTGGACCTGAAGGCGGTGGACGTAGAGGCAGGGCGGGAGGAACTTGCCCGGCAGTTCTCCCAGACAGGGCTGTCCCGGATCTTGGTCTACGACGGGAGCATTGACAACATTGTGGGGCTGATCCACCAGAAGGACTTTTACTCTCTGCCGGAGGGAGAGCCGTGGCGCCTGAAAGAGCGGATGACCAGGCCGGCTTTCGTATGGGAAAACGAGAAAATCCACGGGCTGCTGCACCGGCTGCAGCGGGCCCGGTCCCACGTGGCGGTGGTGCTGGACGAATACGGGGGAACGCTGGGAATCGTGACCATGGAAGATATTCTGGAGGAGCTGGTAGGGGAGATCTGGGATGAGCACGACCAGGCGTCGGAGGCGATTCGGAAACAGGGGCCGGGGGTCTACCGGGCGTCCGGCTCCGTAGACCTGGCGGATTTCAGCCGGTACTTTTCCTGCCCCGTGGACTCGGCTATGGTCTCCCTGGGGGGATGGATTATGGAGCGGCTGGGGCGCGTACCGGGGGAGGGGGACCGGCTGGAAGCCGGCGACTTGGAACTTACAGTCCGGGAGACAAAAAACCGGCGGATCACCTGGGTGGAGATCCGCCGGATGCGGGAGGCGGCCCGGCTGCCGGACTAAGCCCGGCGCCGATATCCGGCCGGAAGCAGAGAACCTACGCGGGAGGGGCGGCACGGCAGGCCGTCCCTCCCGCGCCGTCTGGGACGCCGGCCGGCCCTTTTGCGCACAGCGGGAAAACCAGCCAGCCCGGGAGGAACCGGCTGACCAAAAATGACCCGTCGGGGACGGCCTCTGCACGACGCCCCGTCTGCCGTCCGCCCAATTGGTTTGCGCCGGCCCGGCTGGCTTGGCAGGGCGAGAATCCGCCGGCCCCCCGCAAGCGGGGCCGGGGACGCCTATGTCCGATGGAGAAGGGTACCGGCGCCTTCCGGGGAGCCGCCCGGCGGGTTATCCCCAGGCCCGGGCCAGCCGGGCCATGGCCTCGGGGATCCGGCTGTCCTCCAGCCCCCCGTAGCCTATCACCAGAGTGGAGGGCCGGGGGACGCAGAAGCGGCAGTAGCCGCTCAGCCCTTGCAGGCGGATTCCCGCCTCCGCCGCCCGGGCCAGAAGCTCCTCCTGGGAAAAACGGCGGTTGGTCAGGAGAAAATGGGTGCCGCCGCTGCTGCCGGAGATCTCCGTTCCCCGTATGGCCGCCAGAGCTTCCAGCAGAGCGGCCCGGCGCTGGCGGTACAGGTTCCCCACCCGGCGCAGATACCGGGCATACAGGCCCTGATCCAAAAACCGGGCCATCACGGCCTGCTCATACCGGGATACGGTGGACAGGGAATGACCCCGGAGAGCCCGATACCGGTCCAGCAGGGCCGGGGGGAGCACCAGATAAGCAATGCGGATGGAAGGGGCCAGGCTCCGGCTGAAGGTACCGGTATATATAACCCGGCCGCGGGTGTCCATGCCCTGCATAGCGGGGACCGGGCGTGTCCCGTAGCGAAACTCGCTGTCGTAGTCGTCCTCCACGATATAGCGGTCCCGGTCCGCCGCCCAGTGAAGAAGCTGGGACCGGCGCCCGGCTGGCATGGTCACTCCCATGGGAAATTGGTGGGAGGGGGTGATATAGGCCACCTGGGCGCCGCTGTCCTCCAGCGCCTGTACCTGCATACCGTTTTCGTCCAGCGGAATGTAGCAGGTCCGGCGGCCCAGATTCTCCATGGCATGGCCCACCGCGCCGTAACCCGGGTCCTCCAGGGCAAATACCGTTTCCGGGGCAAACAGCTGCAGCAGCAGGCCCGTCAGATACTCCATCCCGGCGCCCACCACAATCTGCTCCGGCCGGCAGGATACCCCCCGGTACTGGGCCAGGAACGCCGCCAGAGATTCCCGCAGAGCCCGGTCCCCCTGCCGCTCCCCCCGCTGCAGCAGCTCTGGGGACGAGTAGACGACCTCCTTGTTCAGCCGTGCCCAGGAGGAATAGGGGAACCGGCTGGTATCCACAGAGGCAGTGGAAAAATCGAAGGCGGGCCGGGCCCCGGTCTTTAGCGGCCGGGGCCCTTGGCCTGCCCCGCCGCTATCCGGCCCGGGAGCCGGGACCGGCCTGGGCCCCGGGAATGCCGCCGCCCCATCCCGGCGCTCCGTCCCGTCCGGCTCCAGGCGGACAAAATCCCAAACGAAATAACCGCTTTTGGGCCGGGACCGGATATACCCTTCCGCCGCCAGCAGGCCGTAGGCCGTCTCCACCGTAGACCGGCTTACCCCCAGATGAGCGCACAGCGCCCGCTTGGAGGGCAGTCGTTCCCCCGGCCGCAGGCGCCCGGCCCGAATAGCCGCCGCAAAATACCGGTAGAGCTGCTCGTACATGGGCAGGGCTCCGCCCGGTTCCAGAGACAGAGTGACATTTTCCATGACGCACCCCCATCTGACCACATAAAAAAATATAAAACTGAATATTTTCATCATGCCAGAAGAGAGTATAATCGTACCCGCCGCAGACAAATATGTCAAGGGGAAAGAGGGGCTGCCCAATGAAAAAACAGAGGTCTTCCACCTACCGGACCGTATTTCTCGCCGTTATGGCCGCCATTGTGTGCGTGGTGACGTTTTTCCGGTTCCCATTTTTGGGGTCGAAGGTGCATTTTGCCAACGCCATGTGCCTTCTGTCCGGCCTGCTGTTCGGCGGGGTGGGCGGAGGCCTGGCCGCCGGGCTGGGCTCGGCTCTGTACGACGGGCTGTTCGGCGGCTACGATTTCATCCAGTGCCTGATTACCTTCGGATCCAAATTTGTAATGGCATACCTCTGCGCCGTGATTGCCGGTTCCGGCGGAGAGAGCCGGGGCCGGGCGCGGACGGTGGCGGCGGGGGTGGCCGGGTCGCTGAGCTACGTGGCGCTGTATATGCTTAAAACCTTTGTCTACCAGCGTTTCGTCTATGGGTACCCCTACGACACAGTGTGGGTCACCATGCTCAGCAAACTGCCTGCGTCCCTGATCAATGCCGTTTTCGCCATGATCGCCGCGCCCATCCTCTACGCGGCCAGCAGGCCTGCCCTGGCCCGGGCCGGGCTGCTGGCGCAGCTCCGGTAAAAATCTGCCAGGGAAGGGCGCAAGGGCGGCCTTCGGGGGAGCCCGGTGTCGGGTAAGCGGCGAACAACGC